>NZ_RCHH01000020.1:0-60291 GCF_003664555.1 Ochrobactrum soli
GTTCTGAAATCGACATATGTCCTAGCCCTCTTTCGAGGTTGAACATCAATGATCAAGCGATGATCCGGAAGGTGGGGTCAGGACAGCGCTTACCATTCGTTAGTTGCGGCTCGCCGCTCCTTCGCCAAAACCGGCTGCCTGTTTGTAAATCCTGCGATCTTGATGAGTGACGCCAATAATCCGACCAGAGCCAGAGCACTCGCCGGCACCAGCATAGCCGCGACAGGCGTCCCGGCCGCATTGGCCACCCATGGCATGAGATTTTGGGCTATGAACCCGCCCAGATTACCAATAGTACTGATTGCCGCGATCGCCATGGCTACCCGCTGTCCGGAGAAGAACAATGAGGGCAGAAACCAAAGGCAAGGAAAGAGCAATGATATACAGGGTGTGCCGATAGACATTGCAACCATACGCATCCAGTTCTCAGGCAGCGCCGTGCTGAGATAAAAGCAGACAAGTCCAAGACACGAAATTGCGATCATTGCAGTGAGTACTGTCTTTTCTTTACGCAAATGACGCGGCACCACAACCAGAGCACAAGCTCCGATAACCCATGGTATTGCGCTAAGAAGACCATTTTCCGTTCCTGATACGCCAAAACCACGCACTACGGTTGGTAGCCAGTATATTACGCCATAGAGGGACGCCAGGATGAGCATGTAGATGATGGCGAGCAGAAGCACCCGCCGGTCCCAAATGACCGCAAGCGGGTTGCCGTGTTGTCCATCTGGCGTTTCCTGCCCGAGCCGCTCCCGCAGCCACTTTCGCTCCAAAGTGGAAATGAATTTTGCATCGTCGGGTCCGTTTGGCAGAAAGACAAGCACGAGAGGGGTCAACAGCACCGCCGGAAGCCCTGTGGCCAGAAAGACCCATTGCCATCCGGCGAAGCCAAGAAAGCCATCGAGATCGAGCAAGAACCCACTGACCAGTGAACCGAACAGGTTGCCAAAAGCGCTACCCAAGGTCAAAAAGCCGAGAACGCGAGCCCGGTATTCTTTGGGAAACCATAATGTGAAGTAATAGATTATCCCGGGATAGGCTCCCGCCTCTGCACAGCCAATCAGAAAACGGAAGGCGGCAAAAAGGCTACCCGACGTCACCCAAGCCGTCGCAATCGTCAAAAGTCCCCAGGTCAAAAGAATTCGCGCCAGCCACAGCCGTGCGCCAAAACGGTTGACCGCATAAGCACTTGGAATTTCAAGCGCCAGATAGCCTATGAAGAACAAAGACGAAGCAAGTCCATAGAGTTGTTCTGTCATGTCCAGTGCGGACACCATCTGCAGTTTTGCGAAGCCCACATTGGCGCGGTCAATAATCGCGATTAGATAAATAAAGACGACGAGCGGCACGATCCGCCAGGTAATTCGCTGAAAAAGCTTCTTTTCGTCGGCGGTGTATATCGCTTGTTTCACGCTTACTCCCCCCTTTCCGTTTGCGTCAATGTGCGGGCGGATCACAGTGGGATATGATTGCGCCAGTTGTCTCGACGTTCCTGCATCTGTGCGAAAGTCTTGCGGTTGTCGGCGGCTTTGCCGATGAGTTCTTGCGCGGTTAATCCCTTTCGCTTCAGATAATCCTCAAGCTCCACCACTGCGTTCGTTAACACACCGAATCCGCGGAGCATGACCTGCGACGACATTTCGATGGCGGAGGCGCCCGCTAACATCATCCGCGCTATATCGAGGCCGGACTGAGCGCCATTTGTGCCAATCAAAGGCTTATCGTCGCCAAGCTTTTGACGGGTGAGAGCGAGCCAATGACAGGTCATCGGCAAATGCCAGGTTCCTCCAACCCCAAGTGTTGTGTCGAGGACAGGTTTGTGTGTTTCGAGGTCGGGGATAAGTCCAAGAAGTCGTCCCGCCATCACCACAGCATCACCGCCCGCGTCAAAGGCTGCCTCGGCAAGATCTGGCACACGCTCACTTTGTCCGGTGATTTTTATCCAGAGCGGAATGGATATGGCCGAACGCACAGTATCGACGATGTGTCTAATGCGCGCCGGATCGAGTTCGGTAGATACCGCGCCCTTCGCCGCCTGACTGGCGTAAGGTGTGCCTATGTTGAGTTCCAGCACGCGCACGCCTGCGGCTTCTATCTGCTTTGCCATGGTGACGGAGTGTTCTAGATCGGCGAGAATTATGCTCGCGACAACGACAGCGTCATCCTTGCTAGCTTCATGATCAAGCCGGGCAGTTTGTTCAAGCCAAGCGTGGAAGGGTTGGGGTGTGAGACCGGAACGACAGGCGATAAACGCATTACGCGGAGCTGCTGCGTTCCAGGCGATACGCTCCCAGTTTTCATCAAGGACCGCATATTCGGCCTGTTGTAACTGCAAGCGAGCGGCATGAGATTCATTGGTGGATTTGACGACAACCGCGCTCGCTCCCGCCTTGATTGCGCGTCGAACGCCATCAGCGTCAATCAGGTGTTCAGCCGATCCTGCGATGACCGGGTTCTTCAACAGAACTGAACCTATCCGCGTTTCCAGTCGCGCGTTTGCCATGACTTTCCATTTCTTTTTGCCGCCCTCCACCCTTTCGAGGATGAAAGGTAAACATACCGGGAATACGTTCCTCAGCTCTCATTGTGCGGTAGCGGATAGTCGTCCGCATTGAGGACCCAATCGGCTTTGAGCGAAAAATCCATCCGAGGCGGGCAAAAAATATCCACCAGGTCGTTCTGGTTTTCGCTCGTTGCTCTGGTCGTGTGAATGACCGGAGGCGGAATGACGAGCGCCGAAGGCGAACCGACCTCGATTGCCTTGTCCCGTCGCCAATCGTTCATGTCCGTAGTCCAAGGCCAGCGCAAATGGTGGATGAAGCGCCCAGCCATTGCAAGAGAACATTGTTCGAAATCATCGTGATGATGCGGTGACATCTTTGCAGGATCGCGTGGGCCAATCTGAGCTGGAAGAGCATTGACCATGAATGTCGTGCAGCGAAAAATTCGACCAAAGCGGCCCGGCTCATCGGAAACGTCCAATGAATAGGAGCGCACTTTCCAACCGCCAGCAGGCTCGGGCCAGGACTGGAAGGGCGGAATATGGTCCCGGGGCGTGTCGTAGGCGTGCGTATTTGGCGCCATCGCTACGAGGTCTTTGGATGCGACTGTGAAGAGCCGGACTACGTTTCCGCCTGTTGGAAAGGTGATGCGACTGTCGCCCGGTGGAATAAATGCGATAGAGCTGCCTGCTACCTCCGTTGTCACCCCATTCCACTCAACCGTGGCGATGTGGTTATGGTCTGCGAGATAAAGGACATACTCGTCGGCTTGAGCTTCGCGTGCGACTACCGTTCCCCGTTCAAGCTCGGAATAGGCGAGCACGAAATTGCATCCACGCAAGAACCAAGTGCGCTCGCCGGGAGCCGTGTGATCAGGAGCAGAGGCATAAAATTCTGCCAGTTGCTCTTCGGCAATAAGGCCAGTGGGGTTCGGCTTGGATGCGGCAGCAAAGAGGTCTGCGCGCGGATCCTTGTCCTTAAACATTGGATTTCCTTTCATTCCCTGGCTGTTGCCAGCATTTGCGCTGCTGATTTGCGCAACAGCGCCTGATCTGATCCGCACACGAAGACGGTGACGCCAAGCTTGTGCCAGCGCGGAACATCAGCGGCATTACCGACAAATAGTCCGACAGCAACGCCGGCTTTCTTGCCAGCGTCGATAACCTGTTCGATGGCTGTATCAAGTTCCGTCGACGGAAAACCCACCCCCATGGATTGAGAGAGATCGGCTGGGCCGACGAAGAGCACGTCGACATCCGGTTCTTGTGCGATTTCGTCCAGTCGATCGAGTGCTGCTTGATCTTCGATTTGCACCATCACCACGTTGTGCGCATCACAATGGGTTCGATATTCGGCAATGCCATAGCTGCCGTAGTTGCCTGCGCGCGGCGAAGGAGAAAGGCCCCGTTTGCCCCGGGAAAAGCGGACAGCATCACAGACAGCGGCGGCCTGCGCCGCATCCATGACATGAGGAACCATGACGCCTTCAAGGCCGAGATCCAATAGCGGCGCAATCCAGTCGGGGGAGTTACCCCACCGACGAGAGAGAAGCGGTAGACCTGCTGCACGTCCGGCTAACGCCAGAATATCCATCTGCGCAATGCTGATCGGGGCATGTTCCTGATCGACGACTGCAAAATCGAGGCCCGCAAAGCCGAGAATCTCAACGATATGCGGTGCGGGCGTCTTGATGAAACTGCCGATCAGCAGTTCACCGTTCCGGATACGAAACCGTAAGCTCGGTTGTGTTTTATCTGAAGGCTGTTTCACCTGACACATCCTCAAATTGTTTGTGTTCCGGCGGCGTCGCCGACAATGCTGTCTTCTTTTCCGGCAATTGGCTGGTCATCCTCGAAGCTGAGATCGCGACCATTGGTTTCAGGAAGAAGTGCGACGGCCACAAGGACGAAGATGTAGGCCAGCATGGCGCACAGAGCCATTGCGTCGCGCAGCGGCAGGAAACTGCCGGTCGCCATCATGCCGACAATTGCGGGGCCGAAAGCACCTGCAGCGCGGCCAAAATTATAGCAAAATGCCTGACCGTTACCGCGGATCGTGTTGGGGAAGAGCTCCGTGAAGTAGGGTCCAAGAGCGGCATAGATTCCGAGCAGTGAGAAGCCAAGCATGAAATTAATGACGAGGGAGAGTGCTCCCATCGGCGGAGTATAAAGAAAGATCGGAATGATAATCCAGTTCAGCACTGTGAACAGGAAGAAATTGCGACGTCGTCCGATCAGATCGCAAAGATAGGCGGCCACGATATAGCCGACGAACGAACCGAAGGTCATGACAAAGACGTAGTAACCAACAGTGACCGATGAAATCTGGTAATGCGACTTGAGGAAAGTTGGTAGCCAGATGAGGATTGAAAACCCTCCACCCTGAATGCCGAGCGCCAGCAATGAACACAGGATCGTTGTCTTCAGATAGCGGGGGTGGAAAATCACAAAAGGACTGATTTTCTCTCCACGGTCGGCAAGCGCCTTGCGGGTCTTGAGAAAGACTTCGGGTTCCTCGACGCCACGCAATCCCCAGAACACCCAGAACGCCGGGAGCGCGCCGATCCAGAACATCCAACGCCAGGCATTTTCAGCTGGCATGGTAGCAAACAGGACTGACGACAACAATGCGGCAAAGCCATAGCCGACAGCGTAGGCGCTTTGCACATTGCCAACCGCTTTGCCGCGATAGGCAGGTCGGATCACTTCGCCCATTAGCACCGCGCCAGCTGCCCACTCACCGCCGAAGCCAATGCCTGACAGAATGCGGGCGACAAGCAATTGTTCGTAGGAATTGGCGAAGCCACTGGCAATCGTAAAGACAGTGAACCAGGCAATAGCGATCTTCATGACGGTGACGCGGCCGATACGGTCGCACATGATACCGGCGATCCATCCACCGATTGACGAGGAAATCAGAGCCGATGTTCCAAGCCAGCCGGCTTCACTGTTGGTAATTGCCCATAAGGCTACCAGTGTCGGGATCAAAAAGCTGAAGAGCTGTGTGTCGAGAGCATCCGTTGCCCAGCCGACATAGCAAGCGTGAAAGGTCTTTCGTTCGGGAGCATTGAGCTCGCGATACCATTGAAACATGTTGTCCTCCCAAAGTCGGGTCTCATTGCACCCGGCTGTTCCCATAGGCGATTATTGTCCCTAATCCTCTTTGTCAGGGTAGGCCGGAGCAATCGATTGCTCAGCCGTTCAGTCCGAGAACATCGGAGGCGTTTTGCGCCACCATGTCGTGAATGTCTCCATCGCGGTAGCCAAGCTCAAGGCAGGTCGCGACGCCGCGACGGAAGCCTTCTAGGGGGCTATATGTTCCAACTTGTCCAAGGTCCGAGCAAAGAATGGTGCGAGACGTACCGACGACATCGATATGCGCCCGGAAATCCTGCCTGTCGCGGGTCTGGAATTTCGAACCGTCGAGGAAGAAGGCCAGCGAATGTTCAACATACGCACCCATGTCGGCAATCTCGCGGGCATCCTCCGGTGTGGCGCCAACGATGTCTTCAGGATGGGTAAAGACCAGGCGTTTGACGCCACGCTTCAACGCTTCTGCGAAAACGGTTCTGGTTTCCGAAACATGGATATGGCCGCTTGCAAGCACCATGTCGTTGGCCGCAATAACATCAAGGACATCGAGAAGTTCGGGAAGCATTCTACCGTCGGCATCGAAAAGTGGAACGGCGGTTGCCGGACGCATTTTCTGGGTGGAGGCAGGGTGCGCCCAGCCGGATGTCTTTTCCCAGCGGAGATGATTTTCAGCGGCCAGCGTGGGAAGCCACACGATTTTCCCGCCTAGCGCTGCGGTATGCTCGACCGCATAGGGGTTAAGCCCGCCAACGACATTGTTGAGCACAATGCTCGAATAAATCTTCGTTGTGAGTTCCGGGTGGTGCTTTCGGATCAGCTGTGCCGCTACGACGCCGGAATAATCGTGATCCTTGGTGACAGCTGCAATGAAACCAGCCTCTGACAACTGGCGCGCAAGTTCGAGGTGATCCAGAGCTCTTGGGGCAATTGACGGACCGCTATGGACATGCGGATCAACGCCGCCGCGCAGAATATCATTGATCTGATGATGAAGCTCATCGGCAGAAGTTGTGTCAGCGGTCGTCATTCCATCCTCCTCAATCATTCTGTTCCGTTCAGCGGAACTTTGTTCTGATTTTTATCACCCAATCGTTTATCAGTGTCAAGCGATATGATTGGACGAGGCGCTCGCTTGAGGCGGGAGGAACGGGAAACGCATGGAAGACAGGAACGCGGCGGAGCCACCAACATTCCCTGTCACAGTTGTTTTCACGATGAGAATCGCTCTGTATAAACGCGCAAGGAACATCGATTGAGGATCTGGTATGGTTGATGACGAAGAAAAAGACGGCGGTAACCTTCAATCCGTAGTTCTAACAATGCAGGTATTGGAGCAGGTCGTCCGCACACCTAAAGGCGTCGGTGTCACCAGCCTTGCAAAAGCCTTAGACACCAGCAAAAGCCGCATTCATCGGCATTTGCAAACACTCGTGCGTCAGGGATATGTGTTTCAGCATGAGGATTCGGAGCGATATGAAGTCGGTCACAGACTGGTTTCATTGGTGCAATCCGTGTCTGATAACGCAGGGATGGTGCACGCCGCCTACGACCCACTTCTCGAACTGCGTGATACGCTTGGTCATTCCGCCGTCGCTTCTCAGCTCACCCCCGACGGCATGCTGGTCATCGCGACGGTTCCCGGTCGCTCACCGATAGAAATTGGCGTGCGCGTTGGATCGCTGTTGTCGTTTCATAGCTCTGCGCAAGGTAAGGTCGCCGCAGCATTTTCGTCCGAGGCCTTTCAATCCCGCGTACTCGCGGGGCAGCTCCAGGCCTGCACGCCCTCAACGATCATAGAACCCACCATTTTAGAAAAGGAATTCGTCGAAATCAGGCGTCAGGGTTGGGCAGTTGCACCTCATGAAACTGCTCTCGGATTGAACACGCTTGCAAGCCCCGTGTTCGACGCATCGGGCATAGTGTGTGGGGCAACCGGCATTGTTGACATGGTGCAGTCAATCGGCGCAGCGCCAACGGAAGAGCAAATAATGAGAACTGTTGAGGCGGCTCGCAAAATCTCGGAGCGCCTCGGATATCAAGTGAAGGACTAGCGGTTTGCACAGAAACAAACATGAGTGACACCAAACAGTAGCTCACTTCCTAAGCGCTCTGATTGCCAGTCAAAATGACGGAACCTTGCGGTTTCTGACTGAACTATCAATACATGATGAACGCCAGGCCAGCGACCACGAACAATGCCCCTAACCATGCTCCGGCTGCAGGACGTTGCCCGGTTCGCAACCACAATAGCGGAAGGATGATGACTGGCGTTGTCGCGGAAATCGTTGAGACCACGCCTGTCTCCCCACCTGACAAGGCAAAGAGCAGCAGCGTCATTCCCATGGCAAGCGACAGAAAGCCTGAGAGCACTGTCAGATAGGTCACCCGCCACGTCAGCGGGTAGCGTGGACGAAAGGCTGTGACGGGAAACATCGAGACGAAGCTGAGGCAGCAGGCCGCCGTTCCGACACGCAGCAGCGAGGCCAGAAACGGATCGATACCGGTTGCCATTACCGGCCGTACGATGATTGATCCGACTGCTTGCCCAAGTGCGGCAAGCAAACCGAACAATAAGCCGACAATCAGAGAGCCTTTTACCGTCTCCCAGGGATGAAGCTGGGTTCGACGGTTATTGAAGAATATCGCCAGGCAAACACCCAGAATGGTGAGGGTAATGCCGGCTACAACCGAAGTCGTAAGTTTTTCACCGAGCACGACCCACCCCAGAACCGCAGCAATGGGAGCATTCATTGCAAAAAGAATTCCGGATCGGCGTGGCCCTAGCCGGTTCAAGGTCACGAAGAGGATCGTGTCCCCTAGGAAGATGCCGATAAAGCCAGACAGGATGAGCGGAAAAGCATTGCCGGAATGGATCTGTTGCCACGTTCCGGTTGCGATCACATAGATAATAAGCAGGCAGCTTACGAAGATCTGGCGCACTTGATTGAAGGTCAGTGCGCCCAAATGGCCAGCAGGTCCAGCCGAGATGAGGCCCGTGAGCGCCCAGCAGATAGCAGTCCCCAGTGCCGCCAGCTCATAAATAGGCATGAAGCCCCTCAGCAAATCCGTGGATTACGACTTAGAGCCTGAATCAAAAATCGCCATTTGTAGCCACACAGGGCGACTTTTGGAACTGGCTCTTAGAATCGCGAAACAAAAACCCTTCTCCCAACTCGCCGTTTCTCCCATCTGACCTTCAATATACTGGCAATGCTATGCTATCCGGCGGCATAATTCCGCAGTGCTTCCCCCAGACGTGCGATACCCGGTTCGATGTTCCCCAGCGGCACCGAGGAAAAGCTGACCCGTGCATGATTGATCTCGGGATCCTTTGCATAAAACGGGTCGCCCGGAACATAGCCAACCTCGAATTTCGGGATTGCGCAGTCGATCAGAAATTTTCGTGCATCAAAACCGTCAGCGAACGTCAGCCAGGTGAACAGACCACCGGCAGGATCGGTGAAACGAATGCCCTGAGGCAGTTCGTTACGCAGTGCATCAAGCATGACATCCTTTTTGTGCCTATAGTGTTTCCGGATGGTTCCGATGTGCTTCTCCAGATCATAGGTTTCCAGGAGATTGGAAATCGCGGTCATATTCAAGGTGCTGCACTGGGTATCGGCGCCAAGCTTGAGCAGCGTGAGTTTATGAATGATCTCTTCGGAAGCGACAGTCCAGCCGAGCCGCAGTCCAGGGGACAATATCTTCGAGAAGCTGCCCAGATAAATGACGCGCCCCTCCTCATCCAGACTTTTCAACGGGACCGGCGGTGGCGCATCGAAATGCACCTCGCGATAAGGGGTATCTTCCAGAATGATCAGTCCGTATTTGTTCGCGAGCCGGATCAGGGCCTTTCGCCGTTCCAGGCTCGTGGTGACGCCCGTCGGGTTGTGATAATCCGGGATTGTATAAAGCAGCTTTGCACGAGGCTGGCGCATCAAATGGGCTTCCAAAGCGTCCGTGTCGAGGCCGTCATCATCCACCGGAACGGTTTCGTATTGCGGTTCGCAGGCCGCGAACGCACCAAGCGCGCCAAGAAATGTCGGGGCTTCAGTAATGATGACATCGCCCTTGTCGATCAGCAGACGTGCCACAAGGTCAAGCCCCTGCTGTGCGCCCTGCAGGATAAGGACGTTGTCCATTGTGCAATGGATGTGTTCCTGTTTCATGCGGTCCGCGATCTGCTGGCGCAGCTTGGGCAAACCGACAGAAAAAGAGTATTGCAGCGCCTCACGGCCAGAATTTACTATCGCCGCGTCGAAGGCGGTCTTGATCGCGTCGAACGGAAAAACGTCCCCATCGGGATATCCCCCACCGAAGAAAATCATCTCGGGATTTGTATTCAAGCTGCGGATAGCCGACGGCTTGATGAAGTCCATACGGGATGCATACTGAATATTCATTTGGCTTGTCTCTGGTCTGGAGAAAGGCGCAGACGGGGTCAGGATCCCGCTGGCAAGGCGAGAAGAACCGGCAGGTGTCGAGCATCGGGAGCCATGTCGAGGTTCATGACGAAATCACAAAGCGCGCGGCAACGTTCCCCTGGCAAAACACGCCCGGCAAGCCCCTCGAACTTGGCTATGACCGCAGCCTCGCTCATCGGATTGGCCATACCTCCCAGTGGAAACTCGACCGTTTCGCTGAACATGCGACCATCGTGCAGCGTCGCCGCGATTGCGGGTTCCGCATTGGCAGCGATTGCGGTATTAATTCCGACATTGGTGAGTGCAAGCCACTGCTCTATCTCTGGAGCAGACCATGCCTCCCGTTCGAGCTCGTCAAGCCCGACCTTGCCATATTGGAGCCGCGCCGCAACGGCATAAGCCAGGCTCATTTGCGCGTCAGCGCGGCTGGCGATGATCTTGCCGCCGCACATGCCTGCCTGAAACTCGCTCATCGCCACATCAATACGAGCGATATCCTGCGGTGCAAGACCGCGTTCGGTCAAAATCTTATCGATAGCGTCGATAGCCGAATGGGTGCCACGGCATGTTGCATAGGGCTTTATGGAGCAACGGTTAACACGCCAGAACTGTCCAAACTCCGCATTGAGCAGATCCGGCCTGGTTTCGCCACGACAAAAGGTCGTAAAGAAATTACCCCAACCTGTGGCATCCAGTACCGAAAGCGGACCATCGAACCCGGAGGCTGCTAGCTTTGCGGCGACGAAGCCGCCTTCAGCGGCACGACCAGCATGTAGTTTCTTGGTCTGGCTACCATCGTGGATGAACGCCCACGTACCACCCGCATATGAACTGGCGATGCCCAGCGCCGAGGCGTGCCGGTCGGCATCCAGGCCGAAAAGTGTACTCGCGGCAGCCGCTGCAGCGAACGCCCCGCAAGTGCCGGTGGAGTGCCAGCCCAGCTCGTTATGGGTTTCGTAGCCGCCGCTGGCTTCCAACATTCGCCGCCCGACTTCGTATCCGGCGAGAACTGCGGTCAGAAAATCCTGCCCTGTGACTGTACCGCGAACCTCGCCCAATGCTGCGATTACCGTAGGCACCACGACAGCGCCCGAATGGTCGCAACCACCGCTGTCATCGAGTTCAAACGCGTGTGCCGAGACACCGTTGACGAAGCTCGCGGTGCGGCTGTCGAGCATCGTCGTCGTGCCCCAGACCGGCGCTGGACCGGTTCCACCGCCATGAACGGGACCAAAGGCTTGCAGCACCGTCTGGGCCTCAAGAGAGGTAATGCCTGCGATCGCCGCCCCAAGCGTATCGAGGATATGGATTTTTGTCTTATGAATCGTCGCTGCCGGAAAGTCGGCAAAGCGCATAGCCGCGACATTCCGCGCCAGCGTCATGGACGGGTGGTCAGTCACGGCCCTGTTCCTTACGATAATGTTCGAAGATGTTTAGAGGATGCTGGGTTTCGAGCGGTCCTGCCTGCTCTGCTGTCCAGGCGGCAATCTCGCCGCCGGTGGCGAGCCATACATCGTCATGTTGAAGTATGTGTTGCAGAAGCTGTTCGAGGATGAAAATACGTCCCGGTGTTCCGATCATTTCGGGCCGTACTTGCAGCACATAACAGCGTCCATATTGGCGGTAAGCGTCGAATTCCGCCTTCCAGTTGTGCAGCACGCCCTCATAGGAGCCGATGCGACCCAGCCCTTTGGGAAAAGCGGGGGCGAAATTGAACTGGAAATAAGGCCGATCCTCAAGTTCAACATGAACCGGAATTTCAACCAGAGACGAAGGATGGACATAAGGCGCGTCGTCACCGTTGAGCGAAGCTGACCAGTCGAAACCTGCCTCTTTCAGCACCTGGTCGAAATGGCGCGGCCACAAACCTCGCGGCAGGCGGAAGCCGTTCGGACGCCGTCCTGTCACCTCAGCGAGCGTGTCAGCAGAACGCAAAAGAACATTCTCTCGCGCCTCATACCCGAGCGTCGAAAAATCCTCGAATGCCACACCGCGCGCTGCAATTTCATGACCGGCTCCGGCCACAGTCGCTACGGCGTCGCGATGCTTCATCGCAACCTCTCCCGGAACAAACCATGTGGTCTTCACACCGAGATTGTCGAAAAGCACGCACAGGCGGTCAACACCGCGCGCCGCGCCATATTCCCAGACAGAAAAACTCTTGGCCCGTTCTGCCAGATCCGGCGCGCGGGCAATGGCATCAAGCCCGTCATCGAACAGTACGGTAACCGCTACGGCACAACGCTTGCCATGCGGCCACGGGAAGGTCGGGATCATCGTGTTTCTCCTTCACCGCATGGCGCATTCTGGTCTTTCCACCATTGAGCGATCTCTCGGCCACGCGCGACCCAGACATCGTCGTGAGCGCGAATTGCCTCGAACAGCCCCTTCAGAATGCTGAGCCTGCCCAGTTTTGCCGAGACTTTTGGATGCAGGATTGTCGTCCAGCACAGGCCATCACGGTGAAAGCCCTCGAACTCGGCACGCCAGTTAGCTTCCACAGTGCGGAAATCCGCTATGCGGTCGTGACCGGTTGGAAAATCAGGCTCTTCGAAATAGGCAAGCGCTGTGTAATCGTCGATATCCCAGCGACCCGGAATCTCCACCAATCCCGGTTCTCCGTCGGGACCAGGATGGAAATAAGGCCGATCGTCGCCTCGCATCGAGCTGGAATAAAGGACGCCGAATTCCTTGAGGATCGTTGCGGTATGCGGGCTCCAATCGCCGGAGGGCGTGCGAAATCCAACCGGCTTGATGCCGAGACGGCTTTCAAAAACCTGAGCGGAACGCTGCATGATAGCGAGCTGTTCCGCAGGCGTCCGGTCGATAAACACTTCATGGTAATGGCCATGATAAGCCATCTCGTGACCGGCTTTCAGGATAGCCTCGCAGCGCTCGGGCCACTGTTCCACTACCCATGTGGGAGTGAAGAAAGTAGCAACCAGATCATATTCGGCCAACAGATCCAGCAGGCGCGGCAACGCACGCCACGGCCCGTAAGAGCCTTCGGTAAAATAGCGCAGATTGTCGAGCAGGCTGCCATCGAGCATAGCGCCACCGGTCGGACCATCCAGATCGAAGGCAAGTGCCACCGCCGAACGCTTGCCGGTCGGCCACTTCGGCGAACCGGGACAACGTCCCCTAACACCTAAAACTTCCACCTTCACCTCCACCATTTTAGCAAGTTTTCACCGGGTCGGTGCCGCGTTGAAGCGGAACCGACCTGTCATTTTATTACTGCTGATATTGTGCAGGCCGGTTGCAATCCCGACTGCTATTTCACCGGCTCTTCATTGATCTTGACCGTCTTGACACCGGCAGACTGCAGTTCCCATTTCTTGAGAACAGCGTCGTAGGAACCATCGGCAATCATGTCCTTGAGCGCCTTGGCAATGAGATCGCGCAGTTGCTCGTCCTTCTTGCTGATGGCAATCCCCTGATGCACGGTCGTGAATGGCTCGCCGACGATGGTGTAAGTGTCCGGCTCCAGATTCAGAAGATATGGGAGCGTTTCGCTTCCCTGCACGGCTGCGTCGAGACGTTTCTGGCGTAGCTGGGTACGGGCATCGGCCGACCCTTCCGTGCCAACGATCTTCAGAGCTGGCTTGCCGTTCTTTTCACAAGTTTCCTTGCTCCAGGCTTCCATTTCCTTCGGGAATGAAGTGCGTCGGCTGGCTCCAACTGTCTTGCCGCAGAAATCTGCCGGTGTTTTGTATTGTTCTGCCCGGTCGGCCGTGGTGTAGAACTGGGCACCCGAAGCGAGGTAATCAACGAAATCCAGTGTTTCCCGGCGTCCCGGCATATCTGTCATGCCGGAGATGATCATGTCGGCGCGTCCGGTATTGAGCGCGCTGACCAACTGCTCGAAGCTGATCTCTTCCCATTTGACGGCGACGCCAAGTTTTGCACCGATGGCGTTGCCCAGATCGATATCAAGACCCGTCAGGGTACCCGTTTTCGGATCCTTGAATTCGAGTGGCGGATAGTTCGGGACATTGGCGATAACGATTTCTTTCTTTGCCGCAATTCGCTCCGGCAGATCCTGTCCCGTCGCGGCGTGGCTTGCTGCCATCAAGGCGAGAACGGAAAGTGCAAGCTTGCTCTTGATCATGTCCTTATCCCCTGTTGTGTAAGTCCGATGTTACTTCTTGTGTACGGCTTTGATGAAGTTTTGCGTTCGCGTCTGCTGCGGATTTGTAAGAACCTGTTCAGGCGAACCGATTTCGATGATTTCGCCCTGATCCATGAAGGCGACACGGTCAGCAACTTCACGGGCAAAGCCAAGCTCGTGGGTCACGACGATCATCGTCATCCCGCTTTGTGCCAGATCGCTCATAACACGCAGAACTTCCCCGACCAGCTCCGGATCGAGTGCCGAAGTCGGCTCGTCGAACAGCAGCAGCGTCGGTTGCATGGCAAGCGAGCGGGCGATGGCGACACGCTGTTGCTGTCCACCCGATAACTGGGCCGGATAAGCGTCACGCTTGTCGTAAAGCCCAACCCGTTCAAGAAGTGCATGAGCGCGTTTTCTGGCAACGTCAGGTTTCTCCCGCAGCACCTGTATCGGACCCTCGACTATGTTCTCGGTCACCGTCAAATGCGGGAAAAGGTTGAAGCGCTGAAACACCATGCCTATCGAGCGCCGTTGGCGGGCAACCTCCGCATCGCTCAGTTCATGCAGGTGATTGCCTTCGCGACGATAGCCGATCAACTCGCCGCCGACCCAGATCGCGCCGCCATTCATGTGTTCGAGCTGATTTATGCAGCGCAGGAACGTGCTCTTGCCGGACCCCGAAGGGCCAATGATGCAGAGAACTTCGCCCTTGGCGATCTGGAGGCTAACGCCTTTCAGAACTTCGAGCGTCCCGAATTTCTTGCGCACATCTGCGGCCACGACCAGTGGCCCCTGAGACGAGAGATTTTGCTTTGCGACGTCAGTTGAAACAGTATTTGCCATGTCCATTACCTCCGTCACTTCGATTCACCCGGCGACATGACGCCCTTTGAGAAGTATTTTTCGATACGCCCCTGGATGAGACTGAGTATGGTCACGACGATCAGGTACCAGAACGCAGCAACGATCAGGAGTTCTACGACTCGGGAATTTGCGTAGTAGATGTTCTGGGCGCTGTGCAGGATTTCCGCATACTGGATCACACTTGCGAGCGAGGTGAGTTTCACCATGCCGATGAATTCATTGCCGACCGGCGGCACGATGACACGCATGGCTTGTGGCATGATGATCCGGCGCAGCAATTTCAGGCGTGTCATGCCGATGGTCTGGGCGGCTTCATACTGTCCCTTGTCCACGGAGAGCAGCCCGGCACGGACGACTTCGGCGGTAAATGCGCCTTGCTGGATGCCAAGACCGAGGAGCGTGGCCACAAAAGGCGTCATGATTTCAACGGTCGAGACCGAAAAGACGCCCGGTATGCCCATAGTGGGAAAAACCAGTGCCAGATTGAACCACAACAGCAGTTGCAGAAGTGCTGGAACCGCCCGGAAGAACCAGACATAGCCGATGGAGACATAGGAAAGTAGCGGATTGTCCGACAGGCGCATCACGGCAAACAAGATCCCGAGTGCTATGCCCAGCGCCATGGCCAGAACCGACATGATGATGGTGTTCAACAGCCCGGTCATGATGGCCGGTACGGTGAGGAATTCTCCCACATAGTTCCATTCAATCTGTCCGACGGCAAATGCATGGATGATTGCGGCAAGCGCGAGAACCACGACCGCAGCCGCGACAAGACGGCCATAATGGCGTCGCGGTACATGTACCAGATGGCTGATTTGATAAACGTTATCAGTCATTGTTGTTTAACCTTTCGCATTCCGGTCGGCGTCACCTCTGACCCTGAGAACGATCTTCCCGACATGCTGGCCGCTTTCCATGTAGCTGTGCGCACCTGCTGCATCCGAAAGAGGAAACTCCCGATCGATCAGGGGGCGGATACGCCCGGTTTCGACATCGGGCCAGAAATCCTTGAGGACGCCTGACACGATACGCGCCTTATCCTCGACAGGACGGTCTCGCAATGATGTGGTGAAGAGCGAACCGCGCTTGCCCATCATTTTGCCCAGATGAATGTTGGCTTCACGGCCTCCCTGAAGGCCGATCATGACGATACGCCCGTCATGAGCCATCGCGTCGATGTTCCGCTCGAGATAGAGGCCGCCCATATTGTCGAGAATAATATCCGCGCCACGACCGCCGGTTTCGTCCATGATAACCGAAACGAAGTCTTCGTTCCTGTAATCGATGGGACGGTTGGCACCAATACTCCGACAATATTCCATTTTTTCGTGACCGCCCGCTGTCGCAAAGATGCGCGCGCCGCGCGCTCGCCCGGCCTGAATGGCAAAACTACCGATACCTCCCGCCCCTCCATGCACAAGAAGCGTATCTCCCGGCGCGAACCGGGCGATATCGATAATGTTGGACCAGACCGTGCAAGCCGCTTCCGGCAAGGCCGCCGCCGTGATCAGGTCGATATTCGCAGGAACCGGAAGCACAAGGCTTGCGGGCACGCAGACCAGATCCGCATAACCTCCGCCGTTGATCAGAGCGCAAACTCTATCGCCGATATTCCACCCTTTGACGTCGGATGCCATGTCCACGATGATACCAGAGCATTCAATGCCGAGAATGGTCGGGAGCGAAATGCCCCCACCATAAGTTCCCCGACGCTGCAACAGATCGGCATGATTGAGCGCGGTGGCATGCACCTCGATCATGACGCTTCCGGGTGAGAGCCTGGGCGCGGCCACCTGACCGAGATTCAGGACATCCGGGCCCCCGGTGCGGACGAGTTCAACGGCACGCATGGTATCGACTGGAAGAGTTTGCGCCACTGACATGCTCATTTTCCTGCGTCGATCGCCACTTCGGTGACGCCCTGGCGCTCAAGTCCATATTTTTTTAGAATCTGCTCGTATGTTCCATCCTTTATGAGACCCTGAACCGCTTCGGCCACGCCATCGCGAAGGCCGGTTTCGTTCTTGTCAAAGGCGAGCCCAAACAGGCTTTCCATCAAGGGATTGCCTGCCAGTGCATAGACGCCTGGCTCATCCTGCATCAGATATGCCACATATTCAGGCCCAAGCACCGCCGCATCGAGGCGACCCTGTTTCAGATCAAGACGTGTTGCGGTCGCACCAGCAGTACCATTGACTGTAATCGCCGGTTTGCCAGTTCCCACACAGTTGGCCTCGCTCCATTTCTGCGTCTCAGGAAAAAAGCTTGTCGTGCGCGGTGCCCCGACCTTCTTCCCGCACAGATCGTTCTCGCTCTTGATGTCGCCGCTCTTGGCAGCGAGTGTGAATGGTTGGGCGCCGGTGCGCAGATAATCGACGAAGGTGAGCTTGTCGCGACGCGATGGGTAATCACTGATAGCTGTGCCGATCATGTCGATGCGCTTGCTGGTCAGCGACGTCATGAGCTGTTCGAAGCTCATTTCCTGCCATTCGACTTCGAGCTTCATCTCCTTGGCAAGGCTATTGACGAGATCGACGTTAAAACCGACACGTTCATTGGTAGCCGGGTTCTTGTAGCCCATCGGCGGATAGGTGGTCTCTATCCCGACGATGATTTTACCCGAGCTTTTGACGCGGTCGGGCAGATCGCCCCCGGCAGCCGAAGCGGCGCTGGCACCGGCAACACATGCAATTGCGATACCGCAGCCGAGTGCTTTCAAGATATGCGTAATCCCCATGATAGTTCTCCCATTTTGGTCTGATGCTTCCGGTGTGTTTCACCGGTATTGATTGACGCGTGACCGATGGTCCGTCACGCCTTCTTGTTTTTCCCGAATGCGTTCAGTTCTTTTCCGCCCATTGGCGTTGCAACTGGAGGAGCTGCTGCAGCCGATCAATCTGCTCTCCCACCCGTTCGGGCGCGGTGCCGCCATATCCCTTGCGGGCTGCAACAGCCGCTTCCGGGGAAAGATGCTTGAGGACATCGGCCTTCAGGCGCGTATCGACGGCAGACAGATCATCAGACGACAGATCTTCCAGGCCGATTGCTTTTTCCTCACAGTAGCGCACCAGTGCACCGGTAATTTCATGTGCTTCGCTAAAGGGAATACCCTGTCGGGACAGCCAGTCGGCCACTTCCGTGGCAAGAGTGAAGCCCTCGAACGACTGCTTTCTCAACCGCTCTTGATCGACTTTCATCGTCGCGATCATGCCCGCCATTGCCGGCAGCACGAGTTCAAGCGTGTCGATCGCCTCGAAACATGCCCATTTGTCTTCGCTGAGATCACGATTATAGGCGAAGGGTAGTCCCTTGAGGGCAATCAGCATTCCATTCAGCGACGCGATCAGACGTGCTGAACGACCACGCGTCAGTTCCGCAATATCGGCATTCTTCTTCTGCGGCATGATGGACGAGCCGGTGGCGTAGCTGTCATCGAGCTCTATCCAATGAAACTGCTTGGACGACCACAGAAAGACCTCTTCTGCCAGGCGGGAAAGATTGACGCCGAGCATGGCGGTCGCAAACAGAAATTCGGCGACATGATCGCGGCTGCCCACGGCATCGATCGAATTTTCACACGGTGCGTCATAGCCGAGCTCGCTCGCCGACAGCTCCGGATGTAAAGCAATCGCCGACCCTGCAAGGGCGGCAGCTCCCAGCGGCGAGCGCCCTGCTCTCTTGTGCCAGTCGATAATCCGGCCAATATCGCGCGAAAATCCTTGTGCATGGGCCAGAAGCTGATGCCCGAAGGTCACAGGCTGCGCAGGTTGAAGATGGGTAAAACCGGTTGCCAGTGTGTGCTGGTGTGCTTTTGCCTGTGCAACAAGTGCGTCCTGGAGCGAGGCGATGTTTGTGACAAGCGTGGGAGCGATCTGGCGCAGATGAAGCTTGAGATTGTTGGCTGCCTGATCGTTGCGCGAACGCCCGGCGCGCAATTTTCCGCCAAGAGCACCGAGCCGGCTCGTCAGCACGCGTTCCAAAAAGGTGTGAACGTCTTCGTCATCTTCGGAAGGTTGCAGGCGGTTGGCCTGCCAGTCCTTGCCGATAGTTTCCAGCGCAGTCGTGATTTGCTCAGTTTCGATTGCATCGAGGATGCCGGCGCGCTCCAGCTCATGGGCGTGAGCTATTGACGAGCGCAAGTCTTCCGGAACGAGCCTGAAATGGTTTTGGGGAGAACGCGACAGGCGCACGAGTTCGGGAGATGGAGGAGAGCGGAAACGGGCTCCCCAAAGCCTTACAGATTCATTCATGATTGTCCTCCTGACCGGTCGGATAGTTGCAAACGGTCGTTGACTGGACAATTGAATAGATTTCCGGAATGGTAGTCCAAAAAGGAATAGGGGAGCTGATTCAACGATGCGCCAGCATTTGCCAACAACGACGGGTCTTCGTGTATTAGCTGCTCTCGCACAACACGGAACGATTTCCGAAGCGGCAAAATTTCTCCACATGACGCAAAGTGCCGTGAGCAAGCAGCTCAAATCTGTGGAGGATCTGGTCGGCCTCGGGCTCTTCTCGCGCACAAGCCAGGGTCTCATGCCAACCGAAGCCGGAACGGTTTACATAGAACAGGCACGTGTCGCTCTGGGTGCCCTTGAAACTGCCGCTGCACGGGTCATGCACCTGCGCTCCAACAAGCCAACATTGCGACTGCACGTATTGCCAATACTTGGCGACCGTTGGTTTATTCAGCGGTTCGTACAGTTTGCCGAAGCCCATCCCGACATAGACGTTCAGTTCAGTTCATTTGCACCCAGCGATACGGAAGACGAGGCTGATGTCGTCTTCCGTTTTGGTGAGGGTGAATGGCCCGGATGGCATATGGATTATTTTCTCGGTCGCGATGTCGTGCTGGTTGGTTCTCCGCATTGTATCGCGCGTCATGGCGGCATATCGGACCCCATGGATATCGGTAGCTTCCCAATGTTGGAGCACTTGAAAACGCCCCTTTACTGGAACGATTTCGCTATCGCGAACGACATCAGCGAATTTCGCCCAGAGCGAATTCTGAAACTTGGCTATTATTCTCTCGTCATTCGCGCGGCAATCGGCGGGCACGGTCTGGCGCTTATCCCGCAAAGCCTGATCCTTGACGAGCTCGAAAGCGGTCAGCTCGTCAATCCATTGAATTTGCGCTACGACAGTCGCAATTGTTACTGGCTAACAACCCATGCGGACCGCGTCCGCAATCCGCAACTTGAAGTGTTCCGCAATTGGGCGCTGCAAGAAGCTGAGAAGACCGAAAGCAGCCTGATAGTGCGATCGTCGTAGGATTTCCCATTGCCTGGCATAGTTTGCAAATGGGGCAGTTAAATAGGCTTGTCCTCTGAAATAATGCGATTTCCCAACAACCCGATCGCCTGTAATGTGGTAGCATTAAAGACACCCTCCCGACGATGGATGAAACCAATCTCGGTGGCATATTGGCACCGTTCCTGATGAACTTTCCTTATCTGATGCCTGTCTTCAAAGGCCGCTGCAAAATGTCCGGGCAGGAAACCCAGATAATTTCCCGACAGAATAAGCGTTAGCACCGCTTCCAGTTGAAGAGCAGACGGACCGTCGCCGCTTTTATCCTTGAGTGTCGGAATGAAACGTCTGTCAACATAAAGATGCTCTACGCAGGGTGCGGCATCGACAGTCCTGCAGTCCAGTTCCTCATCCGGATTCGCAAAAAATGGGTGTAGGTGTCCACAGTAAAGATAGGAAACTTCATTATACAAGGACGTATATTGCAGGTCTGGATTCCGGTGATAAATCGGTGTGATGCCGATATCGAAAATGTTTCCGCAAATCCCTTTTTCGATTTCTTCTGGCTTTGTTACAATCACGCTGACATGGCAGTTTCTGGCATCGAAATAGCTTATGAGCCATGGCAACGGAGAGTTTTCATCAGTAATGATGTTGTCGATAACCGCAATTCGAAGCAGTTCTTTCTTCTTCTTGATTTTACCAACATCATTCCGAAAATTCTCGATCGATGAAAACAGCTCCGTGCTTGCCCGATAAACTTCGTTACCGTCCTGAGTAAGTTCGAATTTCGAGCCACCGCGAACGCACAGGCGAACACCGAGTCTAATTTCCAGATCGGAGAGCTGCTTGCTGATTGTCGGCAACCCGACGTTCAGCGCCTTGGCAGCACCTTTCAACCCTCCATTGGCAACAATGGTTCTGAAAACTTTCAGTAAACGCACATCGAGATCGGTCATTGGCAATAGATTGGAATCATAGTGGTTTGATACTCGTGAAACCTTCGTTTCCGTCAATGATATCGCCCAATCGGGAGGATGTCTCTATCCTATGGTACCAAACACAGTGTTCTTGCAGGCTTGCCTGCAAGAACACTCCATCGTTACGTGATCAATCGACGGGCACGTCTCAAAAGGAAGGCCTGTTATAACAAGAGGATGGTAGATCGATATGGACCAGAAGAAGCTTCAGGCGCTCCGCGAAAAATATGCCGGGACCGAAGGTGGGGATATTTTTGATCCGGTTTTCCGCAAGGCCGCCAGCGCTCAATTTTCAGAAGCTGGAAAGCGTGCCTTTCCCTATGCAAATGTCTCGACATTTCTCGATCTGCCTCATCTGCCCGATGCTATTGCCGATCCGTCTTTCTGCGGTCTGGAAGCCGCTATTGTGGGCGTACCGATGGACCTTGGCGTAACCAATCGTTCGGGCGCCCGTTTCGGTCCAAAAGCTGTTCGTTCGATAGAAAGAATCGGACCGTTCGATCATGTTTTACAGATGGCGCCCTCCACTGAAATCAAAGTGGCTGATATCGGCGACGTGCCGCTCAATTCGCGTTTCGACCTGGCGCGCTCACATGCTGATATCGAGACGTTTTATACCGCAATCGTGGACGCCGGAATCTACCCGCTTTCAGTCGGTGGCGACCATTCGATCAGCGGTTCCATTCTCCGGGCCCTCGGACGTGAAAAGCCTGTCGGAATGATCCATATCGACGCCCATTGCGACACGAGCGGGCCTTATGAGGGCTGCAAGTTCCATCATGGCGGCCCCTTCCGACAAGCGGTTCTGGACGGTGTTCTAGATCCGCAGAGAACAGTTCAGATCGGTATCAGGGGCGGTGCCGAATATCTTTGGGAATTTTCAATTGATTCCGGCATGACAGTTCTGCATGTTGAAGATGTCATATCACTCGGCATTGACCGGGTGATCGAGATTGCGCGCGAGGTTGTCGGCAAAGGTCCAGTCTATCTTTCTTTTGATATCGATAGCCTCGATCCCGGCTTTGCTCCGGGCACCGGTACGCCCGAGGTCGGCGGCCTGCAGCCCCGTGAGGCAATGCAGATCTTGCGCGGTCTCAACGGCTTGAATTTCATTGGATCGGATGTGGTTGAGGTTGCGCCGCAATATGATTCAACGACCAACACGGCACAGGCTGCTGCCCAAATCCTTTTCATCCAGCTATGTCTGGCGGCAACAGCCATTCAACAAAGAAAACTCGGATGATAAATTAATGGGTTCATCGGCCGGACAAACCGGAAATCCAATACGCGCAAGGTACTGGCTACGGGACTTCCGTCCAAGGATCCTTGTCCGCAGCGACGGTTTCGATGTTAGACGGCCGAAGAGCTAACGGTAAGCCGCTAAAATATAATAATGCTCTCGAACGACCCGGCCTCGTGCTTATCGCGTCCGGCGAGTATACGCTGCACAACACTGATCGCCGCCTTTCCTGTGGTGTTTGCCTCGGAGTGATCAGCAGCAGTGGCATTATCTGGGACTGCCTTTCCAGATTGCCAGTCAAGATCTGGTTGGCCTCGAGGATGATCCTTTCGGCTTTGTGGCGATCAGCTGACGCCGCCGCGCTCATAAAGCAGGATAACCAACCCACCGGACCAGCTGTTTATCTGTATTTCTGCCAACTCCTGTCGTTCGATGCTCCTGCAATATAAAGCCGAACTGTTTTCCCAGCAAAACCGCATTGCGTTAATGCTCTACATTTATTATTTCACTGTATTGCAACCATATGAGGGGCGGCATGCGCATTCAGTATTCATTCGGCACTCCATTTAGCGCGGGAACTGCAAAAAGAAGCATTAACGTCGAGAGTGCAAATTACTTAATACGAAGCTTGACCGCAGATGATGCATCGGGACCATTAATCGATTGGCTTCGAGATTCTCGCGTTATGAATGGTCTTAATCTGCCAATGCGAGAATGGAACGTTCCGACGTTAAAAAAATTCCTGGATTCTTTTGACAATCTCACTAGCCATATAGCGGGTATTATTGATCGATCCAATGGTAGACTGATCGGTTTCTATACGCTCGATGTCAATCTTCTACAGCGTACGGGCCATATCACATCGGCTATTGGAGATATGGACTATGTGGGGAAAAGAGTGTTGTACGAGACCGGGCCGGTTTTCGTAAGGCATATGCTCAACCATTACAATATGGACAAGATTAGCGCCCGCATTCTGGCTTCCAATAGACAGGCACTTTTCAATTTTATGATTCCAGACGTTTTTGTTTTCGAGGCTCGCCTAAAAAAGGAAGTTATAGGAGCAAATGGCAACCGAGAGGATATCCTAATTTTCTCAGCGTTTAAGCAATGATCGATCTGTCATATCAGATATCTCCAACGCCCACGTTGAGTGATATCACATTGAGACGTGGTGGTTTCGTCACAATTTCAGATGCTCTCGATTACGCCGCTACGGGTAAGTCAGGCACGAATTTCTACTCATCAAAAGGGCTACTTACCCACGCGACTTCATATAAGGAACTCCGACAGCAATCCTTGTCAGTCGCTGCACAGTTGCTCGATACGGGTGCCCAGCCAGGCGAGTTCGTCGGAATAATCGCAGAAACCAACCGATCTTTCCAACATGCATTCTATGCCTGTCAGTACATCGGCCTCATCCCGGTTCCAATATCCTTTAACCGTTATATCGGCGGCCATTCAGCTTACCTGGAAAGAGTAAATCGTATAGTTCAAGATTGCCGGGCAAAGATATTAATAGCACCATCATCTCTGATCCAGGCATTTAGAGATGCCGATACAAAAACGACGCATCTGTTGTCCTTTGCAGAACTGGACCTTAAACGTGAATTGCGGCCAGAGGATAGAAAAACCTCTGAGATCGCCTATATTCAATATTCATCTGGTTCCTCATCTTTTCCTAAGGGTGTGATTGTTACACAAACTGCCGCCACAGCTAACGCCACAGCCATTTTGCGTGACGGACTACAGCTACGGCCGGATGATAGGGCGAATTCCTGGCTGCCTTTTTACCATGACATGGGCCTGATGGGCTTCATGATTGCACCTATGTTTGGACAATGCTCTGTCGACTACATGGCGCCGTCGACATTTGTGCGAAGACCGACGCTTTGGCTTGAGTTGATTTCTCGTAACAAAGCCACAATTAGTTTTGCACCGCCTTTTGGATATGAAGCCACAAATCGGGCACTAGCGGTCACGTCAACAACGACACTTGACCTGAGCTGTTGGCGCGTAGCGGGCATTGGCGGCGACACCATCAATGCCGCAATACTGGCAGAATTTGCAGAACGCACCGTACACATGGGTTTTGGTCAGAAAGCTTTTGCTCCTTCGTACGGAATGGCCGAAGCTACATTGGCGATTTCGATGACAGAACCCGGAGCAGGTCTTAATACCATAAGTATCTCGGAAACCGGGCCTGCCGAGCCAAGCAATTTCGTGAAGTGCGGCAAACCACTCCGAAATCTGCAGATAAGAGTTGCTGATCGGAGCGGCTACACGCTGCCCGATGGCGTGCAGGGTGAGCTGCAGATCAAGGGCGACAGTGTACTCAAGGAATACCTCAATCAGGGTGAACAGAGCAGCCCTCCACTAATGCAAGACGGATACTTCAAAACCGGTGACTTGGGTTTCATTTATGAAGGACAGATTATTATAACCGGGCGTTTAAAGGATCTCATCATTGTAAACGGCCGGAATGTATGGCCCGACGACATTGAGTGGATCGCTCAAAGGGTTTCTGGAATTGGACACGGTGATGTGGTCGCGTTCGAAGGCGAAAATCTGCAAAACCTTACAACGCCACCTATCGTGGTGCTCATACATATCCGTGGAAATCGACAATTGGTCGAGGAGAAAAAAGAAAAGATCCGATTTGCTATTAGCGAAGAATTGGGTGTCTCTGTCGCGGTTCACATAGTTGCGGCTGGCGCAATCTCGTTAACTAGCTCTGGAAAAATCAGGAGATCAGAGGCCCGAAGAAACTTTCTCACCTCTTGTAGTAATCAACACGTACCGGCTGACCATTATCATGCATCAGCTGAGTCTGGAATATAAGCTGTGGTGGCTGATCTGAAGTCTGTTCAAATTGACCTTCTCTGATGAAGAGGCATAGTATCGCCATAAGCTCAAGCATCGCAAAACGTGACCCGCCACACATTCGAGGGCCTATGCTGAAAGATATTGGGTTTCCCGTGCTTGAAGCATCGGCAGATAAATCGGCCAGATTTATGTTCCAAAAGGATTGATTTTCACGCCTCTCGCGCTGGATTCCAATCATTGATACGAGAATCTGCTCACCAGCTTCAACGGAATAATCTCCGATCCGATCGTGATCGATGGCTCTACGAGCGATAACTGGTGTAGAGGGAAATATCCGTAAGACCTCCAACACGAAGTTTCGTAAAAGTCCATGTTGTTCAATTTGGCGCCAATCACATTCCTCTAAGGGCGGAAGCCCATTTAGCGCACCGCGCAAACTTTCCTGAAGTTCAGGGTTTCTTGCCAAGATGAAGGCGGCCCATCCCAATGTAGCTGCTGTTGTTTCACTAGCCGCAGCGAAAAACATCGCGACTTCGTGTTCTAGCCTGAAACCATATGAGCCTTCATTGTCCAGTTTTCTCATTGCATCCAACAGCCCACCCTGCGTTGCATCGCCCATGCGAAAACTTTGCAAAGCCTTCAAAACACGAGAACGCACTTTCAAAAAATTGCGTGTTTCGTCTGCATTTCGAGGAAACTGGGCCTTTGTCGCAACGAAGGAATACTCGGACCCGAACTGAAGCATAGCGGCGATGTCATCAAGGGCGACACCTGTTTTAACCAAGTCTCTCTGAAAAAAGACGTCTAGCATAATGGAAGCGGCAAGATCCCTTAATACGGAATCGCTTATGTTCTTATCGCCTTGGTTGCTGTTTTCTACCAGAATATCTAAAGCTGATTTCCCAAATAAAACCGAGGTTTGATATGCGCGATCTCTGTCGAATCTTGATAGATAAGTCTGCGATAATTCCTGACGTATACGCCAGCTTTCGTCATTCTCTGTAAAGCGGGATGCTCCAAAAGTCTGCCGGAACCAATCCATGCTTTTCTTATAATTTTTCGAATTATGACGAAGCACATAGTGCGCAGATTCTATATTCTGAACAATAAATGTCTTTACACCACCCAAAATGAGCGTTGTATCGCGCCTAAACTCGCTATCTGCGGTCTTATATAGGAGATCCGCAAAAGAGTTTGCTTCACTCATGTTAATGTTTCTATCAGATCCGCCAGATCGCGTACTTTCTTGATCTGCATAATCTTAATGGGGTCTATCTCTCGATTAGTGATCTCCTCAACTTCCAACAAAAGCGCTTCAAATGACAGGCTATCCAGCTCTTTGACGTCATTGATCGAGGCATCGTCAGAAATTTTTTCTACCGGCACAAATAAGGATTCAGCCAATATTTTTTTTGCAATCACCAGCGAATCCATATTGCCACCTGCATTTTACTAAATGACCGTCACATTAGCGCCGTTGGACACGCGATCAAAGAGATCAATCACATCTTCATTCAGCATTCGAATGCATCCCGAAGAGGCCTCCGTTCCAATGGTCCAAGGTTCCGATGTTCCATGTATTCGATATAGGGTATCGCGTCCATTGGAATAGAGATAAATCGCCCTCGCACCCAACGGGTTGTGTGGACCCGGGTCTATTCGTTGCGGAAGGTCGGGTGTAATGCTGCGCATATCATCGGTCGGATACCAAGCTGGCCACTTTGCTTTCCGTCCGACAACGGCTTCTCCAGACCAGCCATAACCTGCCTGGCCGACTGCAACACCATATCGCATCGCCTTTCCGTCTGGCAAAATGAGATACAGGAATTTATCTTTCGTCGAAACGACGATTGACCCCGCTTTCCTGGGATAAGGCGAGACCACCAATTTGGGCTTAAAGCGTTCATCGAACTTCGTTCGGTCGACAATCAGAACCTTGTAACGTTCACCTTGATATCGGCTTTCTAGTTTTTCCAAATCAGCCCGGGACACCACGTCATTACTGTGTGCCGTGCATGCAGCCATTAAAACCGCCGATGCCCCACAGACAATATACCTTAAACCCGCGCTGCCCATGCCGAATATCTTATACCTTTATAAGCAGCACCTGGTTGAACCAGGTGCTGACTTAAAAATTTACCAGCTGACTTTCATCCCGAGTGATGCGGAAACGTCGTAACTGTCGCCAAAGTTTTCAAATGAGGTGCTAGAACCAA
The DNA here is from genome assembly GCF_003664555.1 of Ochrobactrum soli. Taxonomy (NCBI): domain Bacteria; kingdom Pseudomonadati; phylum Pseudomonadota; class Alphaproteobacteria; order Hyphomicrobiales; family Brucellaceae; genus Ochrobactrum; species Ochrobactrum soli. The sequence goes on from NZ_RCHH01000020.1 coordinate 27,514, forward strand.
CTTCACCAAATAACGAATATTTGTCATTCGACCAATTGTAGGTAAAACCAAGGCCCAATCCGCCCCAAAGCCGCTCATTGCGACTACGGAAATCAACTCCTGACAAGTCTACCTTCGTGCCACCAAGAAACTCATTATAAACGTTGCCGATACCGTATAACGACAATCGCGATACTTTTCCTTCCCCATCAAGCCATCTGCGCTGCTTTTCGAGCGACAGACCAACTCGACCGCGCAAACTATCACCATCTTCTAGATCAACAGTGCTGCCAAATGGATCCACAAAGCGATCAAAATCCACTCTCGAATAGACGAGTTGCGCCTGGGGAGTAAGGGCCCAGTCTTCATTCAGAGCAAACTGCTTACCGATCTCTGCACTGATCGCGTATCCAGTTCCGTTATTACCGTCGACTAACGTCAAATCGCCCAGAGAATTTGAGACAATGTCGGTATCAAACCAGCTCATCTGCGCTTGCCCATCGACATAAAGACCATTAGCGCCATACCAGGTCAGCGTTGCGCCTATGCCGTAGCCCTGGGTATCTATCTCACCATATCCGTGTCTGGATTTTACATCCGAGTTGATTGAGCCGTAATAAGCATTGATCCCACCGATAACCTTACCAGCTTCACTCTCAAACAACATGCCGTCGACGCCGGCCTGAAGCTTGTAGAGGTCGTACTCGTATTCACTTCTAGTTGTGCTATATGCAGGCGCACGCTCACCGTGGCTAGCCTCAATTCGTCCCCAGACACCGTTGGCAGTTACGACAGATTTTCCGCCGTTGCCAAGATAATAGCTCGATTGCGCTGTCGTCACAGGACAACGGAAGTTGAGGCTTGCGTCCTTACAATATATTGTCTCGGCAGGCGGGCTTGGCTCGTTCCAGAACCGGTTCCCCACTCGCTGCTGCCTCGTTGGCAACGCATTGAGAACCTGCAATGTTTGCGGATAAGTCTCATAAAGCGGGGCGCCGGGATGATACTTTGGCTCCTGAGGCGCTTCAGTAACTGGAGGATTAACCACGGGCGGCTGACCACCAGGGGTTTCCGTGGGAGCTTCGGGCTCGGGATCTTCCGGTTCAAGGGGTGCCAAGATCGAGCGAAGATACCAATCATTCGCGCTTGCAGGCCCTTTCCCATCAGCAAGAGCATTTCCAGGACCTTTTACGAGGGCGTTGTATTCGTAAGCACCCGCAATCACCGAGTGGCCGAGAACAAAATCTCCGTTGCTGCTGTCACCGACGACCTGGATAACAGGAATGCCATTGCCAGTGGTAAGAGCGCCTACGCCGCCGAGATTATTTATATAGACCGAAGTGATCCCGGTCACGTTACCATACACAATAAACTTGTCGGCCGGAGAGGAGGAATCTCCGAGGACGACATCGAGCGTAAGGGCACCACCATTAGAGTGGTAATTGCTCAAAGTTGGCTGATTAAAATTGGGCTGGAGAATGCCGCCTATTGAAAGATTGTCAATCCGACCGTCGGCCATGTTGATCATGCCGGAATTATTCGTCGTTCCATGAACCACATAATTGTCGGTTGAAAAGCGAAAAGTCGACCCGCTTTCTATCGTAAGCCCCTTTTCCTCACTGCCAGTTATGTCAATGAGCATGTAGCCCATGGCGTAAGTAGATGTAGGATCAAGGGGGCTGGTCTGATCGTTCGGATCACCAAATGTAATATCAGCGTTGTTTCTCAGTACGACCTGATCCCAATTACGGAAACCATCGTAAAAACCTGATAGGATGTCGCGAGTGCCACCATCGAAAACAATTTCGTTATTATTGGTCGTGGAGGTAAATTGACTACCTCCTCCTGCAAAAGAATAGGATGAAGGCAGAATGGCGCCTTCTTTGATGATCAAGGAATTATTATCCCCTTGTAAATGAATATTAGTGCTAGCGGTATTTGGCGGGGGCGGGCCGCCGTAGTCCCCTCCGCTTCCGCTATCTAAGATTAACGCTGTGTTGCCGTATGAGATAATCTTGCCATTTATAACGCCTTTATTGACAATTCGAACTGGACCGTTGGATGAGCTATCGGTGTAAAGTGCGGCCTGATCACCGGATAAAGTACCATTAATGGTAACATCAATGGCGCCACCCGCTAAAATACCAAGGCCCGTATCACCGGAAATCACCGTGTCGGACTGATCAGCATAAACGACGTCAAGGCCCCTAATGTCTAAAGCCAAAGCGCCGGAGGCATTGATCGAGGCTCCGGTCGTAAAACTGATAGATGTACTGACGCCAGAAGCGCCCAGCGTCTGCGGTGAAGTTTCGGTGCCCGAGCACGTATACTCGCCAGGAATGCTTGAGATGCAAGCCGAGGCTGCGGGTGAGGCGAGAGAGACAAGTGCCGTCGTCGAGAACAGCAATGGATACAAACGCAAAGCGCATGCCTTAACACTTTCAGACCGCTTAACTGTTGCGTTCCGATCTCTCATAATTATGCCCCTCTAAATTTCCGTCCATATTTTATATTTATATAATTAAGTGCAAGTCAACGTATTCGCCTTATAAAAACTATAAAGCGTCACATTTTTAGGTGGACCGAGAATTAGCATACTCTAATGTATTGGTATCCCGGTGCAACAACAGCAGATCTAATATGTATTTCAGCGCAAACCTTGGCATCCCAGGTTTCCATCGCGTACATTGGCTATTCGGACACCTTCATCTTTAAAACGGCTCTTAAATCGATTAACTGTTTTCTAATAGCGCAACTCTGCTTCTTTGACGAGCGCGACGGCATCAGCAAAAAAATAGCTTACGTTTTCTGCTACTTGGATTGCCAACATCGAAACGGATTTGCTTTTAGATTACCAGTCAGAATCTGGTCATCGTCGCGAAACCTTGCTTTGCCCACAGGCGATCGTGGAGCTGTTAAATAGTTGAATTTACTTGGTTCCGGCGTAGTATCAATTATGGAACTTCCATTGCATTCATCTTGAGCGTAGCAATGATGAAACCGTTCCGTTTCCACCCCTATCATTGTTGCGCTCAACCTTTTTGGCGATCACCCGAAAGCAGAAGCGGCGGCCGTATCTGACTAGTCGTTGGGGTTATCAACCTCGCGGCCCCGATATAATTGCCTTGGGTATCGCAGTTCAGTTTCCCGTCCCGGCCAAATTGTGGCCGGTTGTCGATCTGGCTTTCTGCACTGTGGCGTCGTTTCATGCGCTCGCGTTCTTCGCGCACACGGTGGTTAGGATATTCATCATCCGGTTTGGTGTCCGAGTTCGGTAACACAAGATGGGAAAGGTGCTTTTGATTGCCGTTGAGCGGCAAGGCCCGAACTGACTTTCGGGACATAGCCCTACCACTCGCAGCGTTCAAACTTGCCGAGCGCCCTCTTCGCATGAGGCGGATCGGCAGTACCAATTAAAATTTGTTGACATGACCAAATCGTGTATATTTTATAAATACACAAAATATACACAGGGGAAACACATGATGCCTTCATCTGAAGGGCCATTAAATCAGCCGGCTCACAGCGGGAGAGTGTGGGCGGAAAGCATGACGGGCTTGTCGCAGTTCATCCTCAAGGGTGAAAAGATTCTAGCGGGATTATTTATCACGGCACTCCTGGCCCTGATTCTGATCAATGTTGTGACTCGTTTTGCCAAAATACCGATATATTGGATCGACGAGGCCTCGATTTTCTCGATGATCTGGCTAGGCTTTATCGGTGCGTCGGTGATGACGCGTCTGCGGATCGATTTTGCGGTGACGCTTCTGTCCGATCATCTTTCGCTTAAATGGGTTACACGGCTGCGTTCGTTGGCGACGGCCTTATCGCTCGCTTTCGCTCTTGGGCTGTTGACGATGTGCTGGTTTTGGATGGACCCGCCCGGGATCGCGTCCTATGGTTTTGACGCCAAGGCCTATGCCGCCGAGACGTTCAATTTTCTCTATACGGAACGAACACAGACACTGGAATGGCCGACCTGGCTGGTTAATCTCATCCTACCGCTTTTCTCGATTACGCTCATCATTCACTGTACGGCCAATCTTCTTGAGGATCTGGGAATTGCCCGCAAGCGCGACCAGGTCTCGCTCACGACTGCGGAAGGGGCAGCGTAATGTTTACCTTCGCCGCTTTCGTTGTCCTCATGCTGATCGGCCTGCCGATCTCGATCGTTCTGTGCCTGACCGCCGCCGCTTATATCTGGCAGACAGACAATACCGTGCTGTTTGTTTCCTTTCCGACCCAGATGTTCACGGGTCTGGATAGCTATGGCCTTATTGCGATTCCTCTTTTCATCCTGATTGGCGAAATCATGAATGGCGGTGGCATCACGCGGCGCATCATCGACATGGCCATGGCTTTTGTCGGCGCGCTCAAGGGCGGGCTTGCCTATGTCAATCTGCTTGCCAACATGTTCGTCGCCTCCATTCTCGGCTCGGCCGCGGCGCAGGTGGCACTGATGTCCCAGATGGTCGTGCCGGAAATGGAACGCAAAGGCTATGACAAGACCTTTTCCGCGGGTCTGACTGCCTATGCAGGCATGCTCGGGCCGATCATTCCGCCCTCGATCATGTTCGTGGTGTACAGTGTGATGGCGCAGGTTCCTGTCGGCACCATGCTGGCGGCCGGCATCATACCGGGCATCATCCTGTTCGTTGCCTTCTGCGTGGTCATCGCACTTATGGGGCTAATCTACAACTACCCGCACGGTGAATATCTGCCAATGCGCCAGCGTATCGGCATCACGTTGAAAGCCCTTCCAACACTCGTCATTCCACTTATCATCGTCGGCTCCATCGTGTCGGGTCTCGCCAATCCGACTGAAGCAGCGGCGATGGGCGTCATCGCGGCGATCCTCGTCGGCCGATTTGTGACAGGTGACCTTCGCTTCGCACAACTGCCGCAGATGTTCGTCAAAGCTGGCGTCCTGTCGGCGGGTATTCTGTTCCTGATCGCCGCAGCCGCCGTCTTCTCATGGGTTCTCGTATACGGAATGGTTCCGCAACGGGTAGCTGAATGGATTCAGTCCATCGCCAAGGATCCGATCACCTTCATGCTGCTGGTCAACATCATCCTGCTCGTCATCGGGACAGTCATCGACGGAGCGCCCGGCCTGATCATGACGGTGCCGATCCTGCTCCCCATCGCCACGGATGTCTACGGTATCGATCCAGTGCATTTCGGCGTCGTTGCCGTAATCAATCTGGTTCTCGGTTTCCTGTCACCGCCGGTTGGACTGAACTTCTTCATCGCCGCCGCCGTAACCGGGGCCAAGCCTGGCAAGATGTTCATCGTCACGCTTCCGTTCTTCTTCATCTGCTGCATCATTCTGGTGCTGCTGTCGATCTTTCCGGCGCTTTCAACCTATTTCTCATAACGCAAACTAACAGAGAGGGAAAACAATATGACCTTTACCCGTCGTTCATTCATGCAGACCATGTCGCTCGGGGCAGCCATGGCCGTTGCAACCCCCGCGGTCCTGCGGGCACAGAGCGCCAAGATCTATCGGCTCGGCATCACCACGCCCCCTGGTCACCCCTGGAACGTTGCCGCTGAAGCGGTCGGCAAGCGCCTGTCGCAGGAAACCAACGGACGCCTGTCAATTCAGGTTTTCCCATCCAACCAGCTTGGTAACGAAGGTGCAATGCTGCAACAGATGCAGTCCGGCGCGCTAGATCTCGGCTGGATCATGACTGCCGAACTCGGTTCGCGCATTCCCGAGATCGCCGCGATCAATGCACCATGGCTCGTTGATAGCACCGCGAAAGTGGCAAAGTTGGTTCGTCATCCTGCCGCTATCAAACTGCTCGAAGTCTTGCCTGCTGAAACCGGCACGGTTGGCCTCGGTTACGGCATCACCACGCTGCGGGTCGTCTTCACCGGTAAGGAAACCTCCGGAATTGACGACATCAAAGGTATGAAGCTCCGCATCAACACGACGCCTGCCTATCGCGATTTCTATCAATTGCTTGGCGCCGCACCTACACCGATCCCGACTCCGCAGGTTTTCGACGCGATGTCGAACGGTCAGGTGGATGGCTTGGAAGCCGATCTCGACCTTTCATGGAACCAGCGTTACGATAAGGTCGCCAAAACCATACTGCGCATGAATGCCATTTTTATGCCCTGCGTCGCGCTCGCATCGGGCCGCGTCTGGAAAGGCGTGCCAGAAGCAGACCGCGAACTGATCGCCCGCATCACCCGTGAGGAACTGGACAAGCAGATCGACGCAACAGTCGCCAAGGAAGCTGCCCTCCTCCAAAACTTCAAGGATGCAGGCATCAAGATCGTGGATGTCGATCTGAAGAACACGTCCGACATCATTGCCGCTTACGATAAGATTTGGCTGCCAAAAGCGCCGGTTTTAAAAGAACTACGCGAGGTAGGCTCCACTCTTTAATCAAAATCCGTCTCAATGAACAAATGTACCCTGCCGCGATGTTGCGCGACAGGGTGCAGACGATAATGGCGACGATATTAAGCGCTTAAATTTTACTGAGCAAAAGGATGTTACTTCGTCAAATGCCCCAAAGCGGCACCAAGCCGCATTTAGCGGACTTGATAACACATAATCAAAGAATGAGCACTTCGGTGCAAAAATACGCACATTGTTTAACCCAACGCTCTGGATTTGATTGCCAGTCAAGAATCAAGTTAATGACCTAGTGTTGCGATCCTTACCAAGCTCCTCAAGTCACTTAGCGTGAACTCGATTTCAAATGTAAATTTAAGATTCTTCAATATGGCGACGAATGTCCAATCGCTGTGATCTACCCACTAGTTTCCTTTCAATTATTCTCTACAGCGTTGTCCTATTCGCTGACGTCTCACCACCCCTAATGTGATCTCCTGGACTTTGCGAACTTGGCATGGTCCGGCCGCTCCGTTAATTTTGTTGATAGCCGTTTCATGACCATCAAATATTGCACAACTTTCATTGAAGGATGGCTCGCTTCTGCTCGGCGGACATCGAAAAGCGTTCCGTTATCATTCCAAGAATGCAGAAATATAATCTACTATTTTAATAGACAATAGAAAGACTGGTCATTCTCACTCTGCGGTATTTCATTAAGCTCTCACAATCACTTTCAAGAGAGGGAAATGCCCAAAATGACTCGCGTAGTGAATGTTTCCGGCAGGCTGAAACTCAAACTGGCCGATGGTATAGTCGATGTCGAGAAGGCGAGCGACGGACGTTTTTCCTCCGACCCGCAACGTATCTACGAGCACTGGGACGCCTTCATTGACTGGGCTTCGTCGCAAAAGCGAAAAGCTGATGAACCCCTTCCTGAAGCGACACTGATCGGAACTCCTGTACCAACCCCTCGGCAGATCGTAGCAGTGGGATTGAACTATCATTCCCATCTTCAACATTCCGGCCTTGTGGCGCCTGAAGAACCGGGAGTTTTCGCCAAATTCATCACGTCGCTTTCTGGTCCATACTCGAATATCGAAGTGCCAAGCGATGTTGTCTTTACGGAAGCGGAGCTGGCAATCGTCCTGAAACGCGAAGCTTATCGTGTCAATGAAAGTGCCGCGCTCGATTATATTGCCGGCGTCACGGTGGCTCAGGACCTTTACGACCGCAACTCGGTCGTAAAGGTCGCCGCGGCTGACGGTTCCTCCGCAGTGGTTTATATCAACCCCTCGAAATCCCGCGTCAGCTTTACACCACTTGGTGCGGAGGTGGTGTCGCTCGATGAGGTCGACGATATGGCCAATCTTTCTATCGAACTCGACGTCAATGGCGTGCCGATCCAGCGCGGCCACACGTCCGATCTGGTGTTTTCTGTACCTGCGCTCATTTCGCGATTATCCCATAAAATCCGTCTTTTACCGGGGGATGTCATTCTGACGGGCAGTCCAGCTCGCGTGGAGGGCACGGAAGCCCAAAATCTGCGCCCGGGCGATGTGATTCGCGCATCCATCCCAGGCATCAGCGAACAGCGCACTGTCGCCGTCTTGCCGGATTTTGTGCAAGAATCTCTGGTGGCCTAACTCCCGCGCAAAGGATTTGCCAATGAGCAATCTATACGACAGCAACAGGCTCGGCGGTCTGTCAAAATTAGTGACGCTCATCTGGCCCTCGAGTGCGCCGGATACTGAATTGGCTCTCCAACTCAATGCGCGAGTGATCGCTCAATTGAATACGCCTTGGGGGTTGGGGCTCAACAGCTATCGGCAACCGCCGTTTCAGCCGGATGCAATCGCTGCTGCCGGCTGGCAAGACCCACGCAGCCCACGTGATTTCGTTGTCGAATTGCTGCGTGTGCTGGATCGTCATGCATGGACGATTGCTTCGCGGTTCTTTTCCGATCTCGATAACGAAAACGCGCAGTCAGTTCTGCTTCAGGTGCTCGGCGACAAAACCGCGTCCGATGAGGTCGCTTCGAAGGCCTTCGCATTGATCCGACAGGTCATCTATGACGCGCTTTTTGTGAGTACTGCCGAGCATAAAGCACTCGGTTGGCAATGGCTCGATCAATCGGACGCTCGCACGCAGCCAGACAATCGCGCTATTACCTAGGAGCTGACAGCATGAGCAGAGATTACGATCTGATTGTTGTCGGGGGCGGCTGGACCGGCGCTGTCATTGCCACCGATGCCTGTCGCAACGGCTTAAAGACACTCGTTCTCGAAAAAGGTGAGATCACCAGCCTTATAGGCACCGATATTTTTTACAAATCACGGTCGCCGGGCTTTCCGGCAAAGCGTCTGCCCGATCCAGTGCAGGAAACCTTCACGCTCAGACACGAACGGACCGGCCAATCCTTTCCTATGCGAACGCTGGGCACCTTTCTGGCCGGGCGCGGACTTGGCGGCGCAGGTCTGATGTGGGGCGGCATCAGTGCGCGCTTCCATCCTCATGGCTTTACCTCCAAGACCCATTATGGCGATCTCCTTCAACAACCTTGGGCTGAAGATCTCGACTACCGCGACTGGCCAATTGGCTACGATGACCTCGAACCGCACTATACTTGGGCCGAAGCAGTTCTCGGTGTCGCCTCAACCAGAGGTCTGCCGTCCGAAAATTACAAACGCTCCCATTCTTTGCCCGGAAAGCCACTCGATCTTTCTCCGAAGCTGGCGCATCTGGCCAAGGCGGCATCGGAAATCGGCCTGACCGTAACGGAAAACCCAAATGCGCTCAGTCTGGAACCCTATACGAACCCGCTTGGCATTACACGCAACGTCAATCCGCAACACGGCTATTCACTTGCCACACCGTTGAATACCCTGTGGCCTGCCGCCGTTGCGACGGGCAACCTTGACTTGCGTTCGGGTCACGTTCATCGCGTCCTGCATTCCGGTGGCCGCGCAAACGGCGTCACCTATACCGACGAACATGGTGGGCGGCAGACGGTTCTTGCGCCGATGGTGGCCCTGTGCAGTTGGACATTGAACAACGTTCGGCTGCTGCTCTTATCCAGGATCGGCAAAGCTTATTCACCCGACGAAGGGGGGCTAGTCGGACGCCATTACGCCAATCATATCGGTGTATCGTCGCAAGGATTTCTACCTGAACCGATATTTGAAGAACCTTCCTCAAAAATCGCCGGATGGGCAAACTCGGATTTCGATCCGGGGCGTGACAAAACGGCAAACTATGTCGGCGGCACCCGTATACAGGTAACAGGTCTCTATAATCTCCAGCGCGAGCTCCCGACCGTACCTGACAATGCACCCCAATGGGGAACCGGATGGCAAAAAGCTCTCAAGCAGCATGTGGGGCGCGCTGTCAGTGTAGCGATGCTTGGGGAAGTGGCACCGCACAAGCATCGTTATCTGGATATCGACACTACCTATCGCGATGCATGGGGCGATCCGTTGCTACGGTTGAACTTCGACTGGCAGCCCAATGACCGCAACATGGTAAGCGCCGTTGGGACCACTCTGGACAATATCCTCAAACAGGCCGGAGCAGACGTTAGCAAAACCGGCACACAACTGCCCGAACATTACGATACCGTTCATTATACCAATTCTCATGCGACCGGGGGCGCCATCATGGGCAGCGATCCAGCTTCATCCGTGGTCGATTCAAACCTCCAGTCCTGGGACGTGCGCGGGCTCTGGGTCGTAGGAGCTTCCGCCTTTCCGACCAGCCCCGCCCCAAACCCGACCTTAACCGTTATTGCGCTCGCTCAACGTGCCGCCCAATCCCTTGTGCGACAGTCAGCCAACCTCTCATCTTCAGTCACAGCATAGTTTACGCAGGAGATAGTCCATGCAGCTTTCCATGAACAGACGCCATTTCCTTATCGGCACAGCAATCGCAGGAGCAACGCTTTATACGGGATCGGCGGGTGCAGCGACAGGAACGATTTCACTGACCGATCCACTGCCGACGGATATTCCGAAGGGAACAAAACTTCGCATCGCCGATCAAAATGAAACCAATGTCACGCTGTTGCGGCTTTCGGGCGGGCTTGCCGAATTGGAAAAAGATGTTGAAATTGAATGGCAAAACTTCAATGGCAACAATTTCGTTCTTGAATCGTTGCGTGTGGGGGCTGCCGATGTCGGCTGGGGTGCGGATATCGCCACTGCTTTCGGTCGGGCACAGGGCACCGAACTCTACAATATCGGCTATACACGAAACACCCGCGACTATTATGGCTTCTACACCGCGCCCGGTCGCGGCGACATTACTTCCGTCAGCCAGTTGAAAGGCAAGAAGATTGCCTATCCAAAGGGCACGATGATGTCTGTCTATATTCTGAAGGTGCTCGACGTCGCCGGCCTGAAACCCAGCGATGTACAGCTCATCAATATAGCAGTACCCGACATTGCCGATGCGTTTCGGGCAGGTGAAGTGGATGCAGCCGTACTTGTGGCGGCACTCCGCCTGAAGCTTGAAGCGGAACTGAAGGACGAAGGGGTTCATCTGCTGCCGGAAGGTATCAATCAGGGCAGCGGCCTCAGCCCGATTTATGCGGTCCGCAGCGCGCTTGAAGACCCCGGCAAAGCGGCAGCGATTGCCAAATTTGCCCGCTTGTGGACTGCCGCTCAGCTCTACAAGGACGACCATCTCGATGAGTATGCGGAAGCCGTCTATGTCAAGCTGCGCAATTACGATCCCGCGACGGCGCGCAAGCTGGCCGGACTGGAAGGCAAGACGGAAGTGCCGCATCTCGACGCCAATCTGGCCGCCGAACTGCAAAAGTCTGTCGATTTCATGATCGGAGCTGGTGAATTGCCGCAGGGCCTCAAGATCGCCGATTATTTCGACTATCGCTTCGACGCCATCAATCAGGCTGCCGCGAAGGAATATGCAGGCCTATGAGCGGTTGGGGTACGATCCGTGTCGAGACACAAAAGCCGATGCCCTTCCTGAAACTGCTGGGCCCTGTGCTTCTGCTTCTGATATGGGCAGCAGCATCGGCGGCTGGGGTTCTGGATCCCAGAACCCTGCCCGCCCCCTGGGAGGTGGTGGCAAGAGCGTGGCAATTGCTGGCCGATGGCGTATTGCAGAAGGCGTTACGCGCCTCTCTCTACAGGTCGATCACCGGGCTCAGTCTGGGTGTGTTATTCGGCATCGTTTTCGCTCTCATTTCCGGACTCAGCCGCTGGGGCGAAGCTCTCGTAGATGGGCCCTTGCAGATATGGCGGGCAACGCCGGTTCTGGCCGTGATTCCGCTTGCCATTTACTGGCTGGGTCTTGGTGAACAGATGAAGATTACCCTCATCTGCCTGACCACGATGATACCGGTCTATATCAACACGTCGGCTGCAATCGCAGGCGTCGACAAGCGTTATGTGGAGCTGGCCCATACGGTTCGGCTGACGCATTGGGAGTTTGTCTGGCAGGTCGTCTTGCCCGGTGCTTTGCCGGGGTTCTTCACCGGTCTGCGCCTGTCAGCCGTCAGCGCCTGGCTGGTTCTGGTCGTCGTCGAGCAATCCAACACCATCAGCGGCCTCGGATATATGGTCGGTGAAGCGCGTCAGAACGGTCAGGTCGATATCATCGCCGTCGGGCTGGTCGTCTATGCCTTGCTCGGCCTCACAACCGATACTGTTCTCAGACACATTGAAACGAAGGTGCTCTCATGGCGCAAGACTTTCCGCTGACAGCGCAGAAAAATGGCGTCAAGGTACGGGGGCTAACCAGACGTTTCGAAGGCCGAATCGTACTCGACAATATCGACCTGACAATCGCACCCGGCGAATTCGTTGCATTGCTCGGTCATAGCGGTTCCGGCAAGAGCACGATGCTGCGCGCTTTGGCTGGCCTCGACCCCGATATTGAAGGCGGGCTGACGGTTCCTGACGCCACCAGCGTGATCTTTCAGGATGCGCGCCTTTTGCCGTGGCAGCGCGTGCTGCCGAACATCAAGCTTGGAGTCAGATCCGACAAGCGTCACGACCTTGCCCTGTCGGCTCTGCGCGAAGTCGGGCTTGCCGGGCGCGAACAAGCCTGGCCGGGCGATCTGTCGGGCGGTGAACAGCAACGCGTGGCGTTGGCGCGCGCACTGGTGCGGGAGCCGGAGCTTTTGCTGGCGGACGAACCTTTCGGAGCGCTCGATGCCTTGACCAAGATCGTGATGCACAAACTGCTCCGCGATCTGTGTGCAGCCCACGCGCCCGCAGTCCTGCTGGTCACACACGACGTCGATGAAGCCATTATTCTGGCCGACAGAACCATCGTGTTGCATGACGGACGGATCGTGCTGGACGAGCCGGTCAAGCTGCCACCGTCCCGAAGCCGGGCCGAACCTGAGTTCATTCGTCACCGGTCAAGGCTTCTCGAAGCGCTGGGCGTTTCCGCTCATTGAGGCCGAAAACAAAATACCGGTGGATGACCTCCACCGGCACAGGCCTGAGTTTTACAATTTCGATCAATTCGCAATTTCGAAAATCTTGCCCGGATTCATGATCCCGATTGGGTCGATCGACTGTTTGATCAACGCCATGAGGTCTACGGCATCGCCATGTTCCTCACGCAGATAGGCCATCTTGCCGGTGCCCACACCATGTTCACCGGTGCAGGTTCCGCCGACAGCAATGGCCTTTCGCACCATCTTCTTGTTGATCTTTGCGACTTCCTCCAGTTCCGCTGCACTGTCGGGATCGACAGCAAAGACGACATGGAAGTTGCCGTCGCCCACATGCCCAAGAATGGCCGCAGGCACGCTGCAATTCTCCAGCAGCTTGCGCGTGTCGAGAATGACATTACCCAGTTCCGAAACCGGCACGCACACATCCGACGACCAGCCCTTGGCTTTCGAACGCTGCGAAACCACCGCGTAAAAGGCATTGTGCCGCGCCTTCCAGAGCCGGTTGCGTTCCTCAGACGAACTGGCCCATTCGAAATCGCGTCCGCCATTGCCCTTCACGATATCCTGCACCAGGCACACCTGCTCTTCAACACTACCCGGGGACCCGTGAAACTCAAAGGCAAGCGTATCCTCGACCTTCAAATCGAGACCCGAATAACGATTGACGGCAGCGATCAATCCACGGTCCATAAGCTCCATACGGGCAACGGGAATACCCAATTGGACAACGGCGATAGCCGTCTCCACCGCCTGCTCGACATCTTCGAAGGAGCAGAGTGCTGCCGAGATACTTTCCGGAATACCGTGCAGGCGCAAAGTGACTTCGGTGATAATGCCAAGCGTGCCTTCCGAACCGACAAAAAGCCGCGTCAGGTCGTAACCTGCGGAGGATTTGCGGGCGCGGGTTCCGGTGTGGACAATGCGTCCGTCAGGCAGAACGACCGTCAGCGCCAGAACATTTTCGCGCATCGTGCCATAACGGACCGCGTTCGTGCCGGAAGCGCGTGTCGCCGACATGCCGCCTATCGAGGCATTGGCACCCGGATCGATGGGAAAAAACAGTCCCTGATCGCGCAGATGGGCGTTCAGTTCTTCGCGTGTGACACCGGCTTGTACCATACAGTCGAGATCACACGGGCTGACCCGCACGATAGCGTTCATCCGCGACAGATCGAGCGAAATACCGCCGCGAACCGCAATCAGATGCCCTTCCAGCGATGTACCCGCTCCGAAAGCGATTATCGGCACATGATGCGCGGCGCACAGCTTGACGGCGAATGAGACTTCTTCCGTGCTCTGCGCGAAGACGACCCCATCGGGCACGACACCCGTATGGTGGGATTCACCGCGGCTATGCTGCTCGCGAACGGCTTTCGATAGCGAAAAACGGTCACCGAACCGCCTGGACAGCGCATCGGTGAATTCTTGTGGGAGCGCGCTCATAGGCTAGCCTCCGTGGTATATAGGGGATGTATCTCGTTCAATCGCCGGGTGCATGGGCGCATCCCGGCGTTCGAAGATGGAAAGGGTTCTGGCGAGGCGGAACTCGCCGGTCAACCCGCCGCTTTTCAGGCCGCCGCTTTGATCTTCTCCAGATGGCGCTCCAGAAATGGCAGGCTGTCCTGCCCCCAATAGAGTTCGCCTTCGAAGCGAAATGTCGGCAAGCCGAAGACACCGCGCGACTTTGCTTCTTCGTAATTGGATTTCCATGTTGCCTGAATATCCGCAGCACCGGCCCGCTCTTCCAGAGCTGCCGCATCGAAGCCAGCCGCATCGAGAATATGACACCGAACTTCCGCCTGACCGATGTCCAGACCGTCTTCCCAGAATGCCTTCTGAAGCACGGCGGTCAAGCGGGCCCAATCACCGCCATCCAGAATATGCCCGATGACGAGAAAGCCCGCGGGCGTCGGATCGGACAGACCGGCACGATCCTGCAATTTCAAGGTCTTGCCGCGCACCGCAGCCCAGCGGCTCAAATCGGTCAGCCAATAAGCGCGACGCGCCTCTGGACGGTTACGGGAATAGATCGCCCCATTTTCTTCAATCAGGGAAATCGGCACCGGTCGAATACCGATATTGAACCGCCGGGAAATCTCCAGCAGGGGAGCAAGACCGAGATAGGCCCAGGGTGAACCGATCCCGAAATAATATTCAATGACAGCCATTTCAGTTGTTTCCATTCGCTTGCCGGAAGGACCAGTCGAACACGTCGAGGGCCGCATCCTTGGCAGCGAGAACGTGGGTTGGATTGCGATTGACGGCGACCGTCGCCAGAGCGCCCTCGTAAAGAAGCGCGAGATGCGCGACCGGTGCGGCTTCGGAAATCCCGGCAGCAGCTAGAATCCGTGCGAATATGTCCCGGACGGAGCGCTTGTGTTCGCGCGCGATGGAAACGACCCGTTCGGACTCGCCGTGTTCAGCAACCGCCAGCGCAAAGGCACAGCCCCGAAACTCAGGACTATCCGCCTTTTCATGCAGCCGCTCGAAAATGATGCGTAGCTGATGGCGCGGTTCGGGTATATCGACGAGGACATCTTCCAGCGACTGAAGAACACGCTCATGCCGCTCGCTCAGATAAGCGGCGACAAGATGTTCCTTCGACGGAAAATGGCGATAAAGCGTAGCCTTGGCGACGCTTGCTTCCTCGATGATACGGTCCACGCCAACGGCGCGGATGCCCTCCTTATAGAACAGTGCACCTGCCACGTTTAGAATTTGGTCGCGAATTGAAGCTCTCATTCAGCTTTCCGAAGGATCGGTTCCCTTTATTGATTGTGGCGAAAGGCCCGCATGAAAGCGGGCCCTTCCAGTTACCTCTTACGCAGCACGTGCAACGCGATCGATGATGACTTCGATGTCGTCAAGTGTAATCGAACCCGGCTGTCCGCCCGCGAGTGCCAAACGTGCAGCCGCTTCCTGCACGGCGCTGTTATAAGGCGTCTCGACGTTATGAATTCGTCCGAGCTGGACGATTTCGCCGTTAAGGTAATCGACCTCGTTGGGAACGCCACGCACAAAACTCTGCCATGTCGATTGCTGGCCGGGCTTGATGCCGCTATCCGGCGCAGCACCCCAACCCGCAAGGCTGACGCGCCGTTCCGACGCATCGGCAATGTCATAGGCCGCCGCCTTCAGAACGCTTGTCGCTTCTTGAGACAGACGGTCGGCGAAAACCGACACCGCATCCGCTTCGCCGGAGAAAATCTCCAGCACATTCTTCACATTGTAGACCAGTTTCGCCGCTTTCCAGCGCCGCACATCGGATCGGACTTCCGTCAGATAATTGGCCTGAGCCAGATCGGCCCCGATCTTTCGCGCTGTCTCGTTTTCGCCCGATGGATAGACACCGAGGACCACCGCCCCCACCTGAGGCGAACCGCCGGCAACGACAGTGCCAACTTCGGTAAAGCGCGCCGGTGTAAGGATGCTCGCGCCATAAACATGCGCGAAGCGTCGGCTCGCCACGGCCTCGGCAGCCAGACCGTTTTGAAGCGTGACGAGCGGCAGCCTGAACCCAGCCGTTTCCGGGCTGTCCTTCAGGGTCTGACGTGACCAGAAAGCCGTCGCCGTCTCTACATCCTGCGCCTTCACGGCGAGGATCAGGACATCGTCCGTGGTCAGTGCAGGGGGCTCCTGTGTGTCATAGGCATTCAACCTGACAGTCTGGGTGCCGGAAGGCCGCTGAAAGGTCAGCCCATGCGAGCGGATATGACGGATCTGCTCGCCGCGACCGACAAGGGCGTAATCGATGCCGACACTTTGAAACTGGGCGGCGAGACTGGCGCCAACTGCGCCAGCGCCGATGATGACATAGCGGGTCATGATAGCGTCCTTATTGCGTGGCCAGCGAATCCTTGAGATTCGCTTCGAAATTGATCTTTTTCAACGTGTCGAGAATCGTATCGCCATAACGGTTATCGTAGGCGAACGATGCGTCAATCGCCTTGCTCAGCGCGCCGAAGCCGTAAACGACCTCAGCGATGCTGCGTGCCTCGTCGATCCGTGCCTCATCGATGGGTTGCGGCAGGACACGCGTGTAGGACCAGATGAAATCGGCGTTTTCCGGCGTCAGCTTGCGAACCTTGATCAACGCCTCCTTGGCCTCCTTTGGATGACGGTTGTACCAGTCCTGATATTCGACATAACGACGGACAAGATCGCGAATGGCCGCGTCTTTCGCCGGGTCGGCCAGCGATTTTGAATTGGCGAGCAACCCGCCCGGGCTTCCCGGACCGACATCGCCGCTCTTGGCAATCACCGTCGCACCGTTTTTGATAGCTGGACCGTAGAAATCGATTGCCCCGGAAACCAGATCGACTTCGCCGTGCAGCAAAGCCAGCGCGCCCGCTTCATTGTTCAGCGTCACTGGCACGACATCCTTGGGCGTCAGGCCGAGATGCTTCAACGATTGGAGATAGAGGAGATAGTTGGTTGCGCCTGGCGACGATGCCCAACGCTTGCCGCGCACGGCATCGGCTGTCAGCTTCGTTATGCCGGAGTCCTTGGATGCCACGGTGACGAAGCGTTCGTGATTAACCGGATCGGCAGTCGCCGCAACCACTATCGACTTGTAAGGCACCGTGTCCTTTGTCCAGTCAGGATTGGCCGCAGCCTGTGCCTGAATGGCTGTGAACTGCGCGAAGTAGCTGACATCGACCTTGCCTGCCGAAAGTGCGGTCGCGTTCTCGACAGCATTCGGAAAGGTTGCAAATTCGATCTTATAAGGCGCATCCTTCCAGATGCCCGACGCTTCCCATGTTGGTTGTAGTTCCTGACCGTTCTGGCCGATCACAAGCGTAACCTGCTTTGCTTCTTCGGCCAGACCGGGCTGCACGATAACGGTGGCCAGTGAGAATGCCGAAAGGCTTAATGTCAGGGCGCGGAGAAGCTGCGCCTTCGCCCGCAGACCTTCACTGTTTTTCTTAGACAAGATAGAGTTCATATATCGAAATTCCTTATAATGGAGCTTTTAGCTGTCATTGTGTATCGTCAGTCGTTTCCGGAACGGAAACGCCAAGCTCACGGAGCAGCCGGTGCCGCAGCGATGCAGTTTCCTCAGAGGCCCGTTCCTGCGCGGATCGGTTTCGGACGAGTTGTGGCGGCACGGCGATATCGAGCGAGAACCGGCCATTTTTCAGCACTAGAATGCGATCGGCCAGAAGAATGGCTTCGTCCACATCGTGCGTGACGATCAACACGGTAGGCTGATGTTCGCGCCAGAGACCCTCGACCAGCGCGTGCATCCGAATGCGGGTCAGCGCATCGAGTGCTGCAAAAGGTTCGTCCAGAAGCAACAAGGTCGGCGCCCGCACCAGCGCTCGGGCGAGAGCAACGCGTTGCGCCTCGCCGCCCGAAAGATGTTTCGGCAAGGAGTCGGCCTTGGCTTCGAGGCCGACTTCCGCCAGCGCCTTGCGAGCGACGGCGCGTGCATTACCCTTGATACGGGCACCAAGCAGCACATTGCGCCAGGCCCGGCGGAACGGCAGAAGACGGTGTTCCTGAAAGACGACCGAACGATTTTGCGCCACGCGAACATCGCCGTCATTGGCGTGGTCAAGGCCGGCGAGAATGCGCAGGAAGGTCGTCTTGCCGGAACCAGAAGCCCCCAGCAGGGCGACGAACTCGCCCTGCCCGATTGTCAGATCGACATGATCCAGAATGGTTTGATCACCGAATTTCTTCGAGACCTGGCCAAGAGATGCAACCGGGGACACCACAGGAGGTGTAATTGGCGTATGGATTTTCTGAACAGCCTCTTCCACTGGCTGAAAAGCCAAGGCGCTGTCGTTTCTGACGAGGGGATGGACGTTGGCGGCAATGGTCATTCGATTATCTCCACGGCAGGACGAGCTTTTCGATGGCACGCATGATCAGGTCGATCAGAACGCCCAGCACGGCGTAGACGAGAACGCAGGCCACGATCAGGTCGATGCGCATGGCGCCGCTTGCGACAAATATCAGATAGCCGATGCCGGCACGGCTGTTGGTCTGCTCGGCAACGATGAGCGCCAGGAGCGAGACACCCATGGCATAGCGTATGCCCACCAGCACGCCGGGGAGTGCCGCCGGCAGCAGAACCTGCCAGGTAATCTCAAGGGGTGAAAGCCCGAACGTTCTCGCGGCTTCCACCAGCTTGCTGTCAACGTTGCGAACACCCGCATAGGTATTAAGATAAGCGGGGAACACGCAGGCGAGCGTGATGAGCAAGATTTTCGGGGCTTCCCCGATCCCGAACCAGATGATGAAGAGCGGAACCAGCGAAATGAACGGCACGAGGCGGACAATCTGGAAAGAAGAGTCAAACACTTCTTCCGCCAGACGCGACAGCCCGGTCCACAAACCGAAGGCGATCCCGATAAGGAGTCCCAGTCCCAAGCCGGCACCGGCCCGAAGCAACGATGCCGGTAAAGCGGCCTGAAAATCACCCGTATCGACGAGTTCGGCAAAGGCGCTGACGACCTCCCCCGGCGAGGGGAAGGTCTGTGAATGGATCAGGCCCGTAGCACTGCCGATCTGCCAGACAGCAAGTGCTGCCACCGGCAATACGAACCGCAGCAGATTCCGGGGCGCGAGCAGGCGCGCAGGAGCCAGCGTTTGTTGCGGCCTGGTGTCGAGTTTCTGGAGAACGACCGTGCTCATGGACAACCTATCAGGCGGCTGCCGCGCGGACGACGGAAACGGCGACCGACTGCTGTTCGCCGAGACCGCTGACGGCGGCGCGAATACGGTCGCCGGATTTCAAGGCCAGCTTTTCGGTCCCGTGAACGCGATCCGGGCTACCCGTCAAGATCACGTCGCCCGGCAGCAGGCGCAGCTTGCGCGACAGACGGGCAATTAGTTCCGGCACGGCGAAGATCAGATCGTTGGTATTGCCACGCTGAACCGGCGTGCCGTTGAAGTCGAGTTCAATGCCGAGATTGCCAAGGTCGCCCGCTTCGTCGAGCGAAACGAGTTCCGGGCCAATCGGTGTGAAGGCGGCCAGCGACTTGGACGGGTTGAGATAGGTTGCGCCGGGATTGCCCTCAAGCGTCGGCACCCTCACCACCGATGCGGGATCGAGAAGGTCCTGCGCCACGGTTGCGCCGGCCAGATAATCTAGAGCATCGCGTTCGTTGATCTCAAAACCTTCGCGCTTGATCACGACAGCCAGTTCGGCCTCAGTGAGAACCGCTTCGCTCGGCAGCGGGATTTCGTCATTGGGACCGGCAAGCGAAGTCAGGAATTTTGCGAACACACCGGGTTCGGTCGGGGTCTTCAGCCCGGAATGGCGAACATGCGTGTGATAATTCAGGCCAACACCGATGATCTGGCGCGGAGCGGAAACCGGCGAGCCGATCCGCTTGCCCTGCGAGCGAGCTTCTTCCGCAGAACGGGTAGCCGATGTCGCCCATTCGACGAATGCATCCCACTGCGCATAGATTGCCTGCGGATCGGACGCAAAGCGTCCATCGCTGGCCTTGGCGACATCGAGAATGCCATCGGCAAGAATAAGCTTGAGGCGGCCGGAGTCATTGAGAATACGGGTCATTGAGCAGTTCCTTTGTTTGGAGCGTACCGGTTCAGGCTTTCGGTACCGAGGGTGAGAAGGACGGAATCTTCCTGTGGCGAATGGATGCGAGAACACAGCACATCGCGGAAATGGCGTTCGATGGAATTGGCACGGGAAATTCCCGGATTGCCGAGCGCCTTGGCAGCAAGCTCGACGGCACGGATGAGCGAGGCCGAGATCGCAGCCTTGGCCGCAATCACACGACGGAAAGCCGTCTCGTCGCCTGCATCCATCCGATCCGCAAAATGAAACAGCAGCGATTCCGCCTGAATGATATTCAGCTCGATTTCGCCAGCAACCGTGCGAATACGTTCCGTGGTTGCGATGGGCCGACCGAGACCGGATGGCACGCGATGATGGGCAAAGCGCGCAAATGCATCCTGTGCGGCTCTGGCGACACCGAGATAAAGCGACTGGATCAGCAGCACGGTCGGTGCGACGGCGCGCGCGTCCTGCTTCGTCTCGGCAGTGATGACTTCCGGATTGACGATATGGTCATGCGGCACCAGCACGTCGTCATAGACCACATCGTGGCTCTGCGTCGCGCGCAGACCGAGATGATCCCAGACCGGTACGATCTCAATGCCCGGTGCCTTGGCGGGAACCACAAATTCCGCAACGCGCGGCGTCGCTTCGTCAGTCACCGCCCAGGGCAGATGATAGCTGAGGCCCGTCGAGCCGGTGCAAAACATCTTGCGCCCTGACAGTACCCAACCCTCGCTGCTATAGCGCGCTTTGGTTGCCGGAAGCCCGCCACGGGCGGGCGCCCCGAGGTCCGGCTCTGCCCGAAATGCATTGATCAATGTTGGGCGTTCGTAGGATTTGGCCAGAAGCTGACGGTACAAATGCGGAGCGACCGCCCGCTTGTTGCCGCCGACCTGCGCGGCATGGAATTGCAGATTCATCAGCATGATCAACGCCGCCGACGGATCGCCATATCCAACCGTCGAAACGAGGCGTACCAGTTCTGCGACACCGATGGATCGCCCGCCATGTTCAGGCCGAACCGTCGCCGTCAGAATGCCGGCATCGTGCAGCAGGGCGATTGCTTCCGAGGGGAACGACCCGTCCGCGTCGTGAACCGGCGCATATTCGGCAATTGCCTGGACAATTCCGTCCGGGGCATCGAGCCTGTCGAGTTGCAGCGGGCGCACGTCGGGCGTGGCCAGACTCACAACCCTGGGATGGGCTTGTGGAGGCGTCATGTCTTCGTCCTGTGAATGCTGAAATTTATATGCCAGCCGGTTTCGCTTATTCCGCCGCCACAGTGGACGGGCCGAGGCCGCGTTCCGCCAGACCGGCTCTCACCAGCGGCAGAACATAACGCCCGTAATCGATGGCATCGTAGAGATTGTCGTAGCCGCGAATGGAGATGAGTTCGGCTCCAAGATCGACATAATCGAGAATGACACGGGCAACCGTTTCGGGACTACCGACCAGCGCCGTGGAGGCACCGCGCGCACCGGTGGCAACGACCGGAGCGAACCACAGCGCCTTGTCGTGCACCTCCGACTGAGAAGCGAGTTCGAGCAAACGCTGCGACCCGATGTTTTGCGGCTGGAGGCGATTGGCCCCACCAAGATTGGCGTTCAGGCGATCCAGAATACGATGCGCCTTGGCCCAGGCCAGCTCGTCCGTTTCCGCGATGATCGGACGGAAAGTAACCCAGATACGCGGACGATCCGAACGGCCTGCCTTGGCGGCTTCCGCGTTCACATTGTCGATCTGCTGGCGTGTCGCTGCAAGCGGCTCGCCCCACAGGCCGAAAATATTGCCTTCCTTGCCGCCGATCCGATAGGCATCGGGAGACGAACCGCCCACCGAAACAGGGATGTTGGCCTGGACCGGGCGAACGGCGCTGCGGAAGTTCTTGAACTGATAATATTTGCCATCAAAGTCGAAAGGCTCGGTCGCCGACCAGATGCGTTTGATAATGCCGATATATTCTTCCAGTCGCTCATAGCGCTCGGTCTTGGACAGGAAGTCACCTTCCTGCGCCTGATCGGCATCGCTGCCGCCTGCGATAAAATGCACCACGACACGTCCGCCCGACAACTGATCGAGCGTCGCCAAAGCCTTGGCCGCGACCGTCGGGTAAATTGTGTTGGGACGAAGCGCGATGATGATCTTCAAGCGCGTCGTGTTCGCGGCAATCGTCGCGCCTATCGTGAAATTGTCGAATGAAGAGGAGTCATACGGGACCAGCGTATAGTTGAAACCGGCATCTTCGAGAGCCTTCGCATAGCGAACCAGATATTGCGGATCGACAGGAGACCCCGGAACGGGATTTATATCGGTCGATGCGTTAGGGTATGTAATACTTATGAATTCTACAGACATCTTGCACGCTCGCTGAAAACGCTGGTCGTTGATAGCGATACGTTAGAGGCGCAGACTCAAAAAGAGAACAACCTGTCTTTCTATATTATACAGATTTAGTAGATTATATTTCCAACCGAGCATCCGCCAGCTTCAAACATGTAATCAAAGGGATATGGGTGAAATTGCAACCGCGGGCATGACGTGCCCCTGTTAAAATGGTCCGGGATTTTAATGGCCAGCCCGGACCACCAAACCAAGCACCTCAATATTAATACTCGGGTACAAGAACTATCGACCCCGCTGTCCTGCGGGCCTCAAGATCGGTATGAACAGACACAAGCTGGTCCAAGGACCGCTGCGTAATATGGTCAACCCGAATCTCACCGGAAACTAGCCGTCGAAACAGCTCTTCCGATCGTCTTTCCAGGTCACTTCTTTCAGCGATATAATCGAACAGCACAGGCCGGATCGCGGACAAAGATCCTCTTGCAAGATGAGACAGTTCGAAACCTTGAATAGGCCCTGAAGACTGCCCGAAGTTCACAAAGACGCCAAAACGTTGCAAACATTGCAGCGAGCCGCGCCAAGTGTCTTTTCCAACGCTGTCATAGACAACAGCACAGCCCAGGCCTTTCGTGATCAACTGAACTTCCGACACGAAATCTTTTTCACGATAGTTGATGACGTGATCATATTCATGATCACGTGCCAGAACGACCTTATCTTCAGACCCCACCGTGCCGATCGTCTTGGCTCCCAAGGTCTTCAACCATTGTCCAAGCAAAAGCCCCACACCGCCTGCGGCAGCATGGACGAGAATAACATCACCCGGCTTTACTGCATAAGACGACGTAATGAGATATTGCGCAGTCAGGCCCTTCAACATGGCGCTTGCCGCTACAACATCACTCAATCCGTCAGGTATGATCACAAGCTGAGATGCCGGCAGATTGCGCAGGGTGCAATAAGCACCGTGTTGCGTGACATAAGCGACGCGGTCTCCTGGCAAGAATCCGTTCACCCCCTGTCCCACGGCTGTGACAACACCTGTGGCTTCCGCTCCGGGAACCATTGTCGATTGGGGCCACGGATAGAGACCGCTGCGGTAGTAGGTGTCTAGGAAGTTGACCCCGATCGCCGTATGGCGCAGCTGAACCTCGCCCGGCCCAGGTTGAGGAACATCAATTTCAGTCCATTCAAGAACTTCTGGGCCGCCCGGCTTACGCGCGACATAGGCATAAGCTTCACTCATTGAATGCCCTCAGCTCTTGATATCAAACTCTGGATCGACAGGAATTTGCAGGGCCGTCACGATATGGTTGGTTTGGGCCGCCAAACCAATGATCGCAAGCAGTTCACCATGTTGCGCATCGGTCATCCCCTTGGCACGCGCTGACGCTGTGTGAGAGTGAACGCAATACTGGCAGCCATTGGCTGTCGATACGGCGATATAAATCATCTCTCGCACAACGGGATCGAGAGCTCCCGGTGCAACCATGATCGATTTGAGCTGTTCCCAGACGCGCTTCAAATTAGCAGGATCATTGGCAAGACCACGCCAGAAATTGTTGACGAAATCTGATTTTCTGGTTGCGCGTATATCATCGAAAACGGCTTTAACTGCCGCATCCTTCTCAACGTCCGCATCACTCAACAGTCTGACAGTGGCCATAGTCTTTCTCCTCAGGCGTGCGCCCATTCCCAATAGAAACTGCGGGTGCGTTTGGTGGCAGTTCCGTAGTCAAAGCGGCCTTAATGTACTGCCGCATACATGATCTTTTCTTCCGTTGTCTCTGCTGGCGAGAACTCCTCAACAATGCGTCCCTGTCTGCAAACAAGAATTCGGTCGGAAAGATTCATGATTTCAGGTAGATAAGACGAGATCACGACGACAGCCAATCCTGCATCCGCCAACTCGTTAATCAACTGATGGATTTCAGCAATCGCGCCCACATCCACGCCACGTGTCGGCTCATCAAAAATCACCAGGCGAGGCTCCTGAACCAGACCTTTACCTATAACGACCTTCTGTTGATTGCCGCCGGACAGTTCAACCACCCGGGCATTGTCATTGATCGCGCGGATATTGAGCTGCTTGATCCATTGCGAGGAAAGCGCCTGCATTTCCTTCAGGCTTACGATGCTCGATTGTTCTTTATCGGCAGCCAGAACACCCGCAAAAAGGTTTTCCGCAATCGACATAGTTTCAAAAAAACCTTCGCTTTTCCGGTCTTCAGTAATGTAGACGATCCCCGATTTAACGGCTTCGCGCGGCACATAATAGCGAACTGGTTTATCATCGAGTTCTATGGTGCCTCCGCGCAGAAAGTCTCGCTTGTAAATCCCGGAAATGACTTTGAATGTTTCGGTCCGGCCAGACCCAATCAACCCAAAGACGCCGGTGATCTGTCCCTCAAAGATAGAAAACGAGTTGTTGCGGACCGCACTCCCCATGGAGATATCTTGAACCGACAGTATTTTTCGGCCCGCATGACGCAAACCCGACGCATCTCGTTGGCGATATAGGTCGCCCGAAAGAGAACGACCGACCATGGCAGCCACGATCTTTTCGCGGTTGAAATCTTCAACCGCACCGCTTGCGACCAATTCTCCATCACGCAGGATCGTGATCCTGTCCGAAATCATCAGCGCTTCTTCCAGCGCATGGCTGATGAACACAATCGAAACACCCTTGGCTTTCAACCGTCGGATCAGCGCAAAGAAATGGCGCTTTTCTTCGGGCGTTAGCGTTGCTGTCGGCTCATCGAAGATGATGACTTTTGCATTGTGGTGTACAGCACGGGCAATCTCGACCATCTGCTTTTTGGCCGCTCCGAGCGTTTCCACCATCGCAGTCGGATCTACGGAAAAGCTCAGCGACTGTAAAAATTGTTGCGCTGAGATATAGATCCCTCGGAGACGATTAAGGAATTTTTCAGACCCGAGATAGAGGTTCTGCGCAACTGTCATGGAAGGTACCAGACTGGTCTCCTGAAAGACCATTGCGACGCCTGCTTCCAAAGCTTCATTCGGCGATGAAAAATGAACTTCCTTTCCATTGTAAATCACGACGCCCGAGGTCGGTTCAACGACACCGGCAATCATCTTGGTGAGGGTCGATTTTCCGGCCCCATTTTCACCAAGCAACGAGTGAACCTCGCCGCGTTTCAGTCTGAAATCGACATTCTTCACAGCGGGAACGCCACGATATTCCTTGGTGACGTTCTTCAGTTCGACAACAATATCGTCTGCCTGAGCCATCAGTGCACCTTCTCATGGCTATGATCGACCGATCCTGCATCAACAACACAGTCGCCGCCCTTGCTGGCGACCAGCAACCGTCCGTTGCGTTCTATAACGCTGCAGGTACCATGGCGTTGGCCATTGGCTCGGCTATGATAGCTGAGAACCGGTTGGAACTGCTTGTCGAGCCGTACGACAAGTCCATAGGACCTGCTTGGAGCCCATGGTTTATGAACACCCATGGTTTTGATGCCACCGCATTGCAGTGGTTCGAGAAAACTGCGTCCAGATGACAATGCGGGCGCAATCCAGAATTCCTGCGGAACCTGATCAATCATATCATTACGGTAATGTCTCTCCTGCAAAACAAGCTCGATCAGTCGATTGCGCGGTGCAAAAAACGCCAGCCACGCACCATCACCTGATGCTGGCGACAAGCGGGCGGGATAACCCGGCAACTTGTCAGCAACGATGCGTTTTTCGCCTGTCTCTGCGTCGAGAAAGACCAAGCGGTGCTTCCAGCTCTCACTAAAGACCACGCCACCGGTGGTCGGCAAAAGCCCATAAGGATAAGCAAGTCCCGAAGCGACTTGCTGAAACTGTGTAGCGCCAACAGCCCGCCTCCAGATGGAGCCTGACGAGCCATGGCGCATCAAATCGGCTGACCAATTGGCTGCCGAGTGATCCGCAGACCCATTGGCCAACCACAAGGTTCCATCCACAGCATAGCTGAGAGCTGTGATACAACCAATCTTCGCAGACAAAGGCTGCTCGTGATTGTTGATGAGGAGTTTCCCGGTTTCAAGGGCCACAGCGAGTTCACCAGAAGGTCCAGACGCGAGGCTCGTCACCGGGGTAGAAAAGCGCTCGACGACTTCAGGCGCGTTGTTGGCGGTCAGCCGGAAAACAGCGTTCCCGCTCGAAGCAAGAAGCGCGCTGCCTGATAAAACAAGATTATCAGCCTCGTTGAGGCTTGCAAAAACGGAAGCCTCATCAAGAAGGGTATTGGGACGGAACGCACCGTCAAGCGGAGGTATTGTCACAGCCTTGCCGCGGAAGAAATCCAGGATCGGATCAAGGATCATTGTTTTTCTCCCCAGTACGAGGCAGGACCTGTCCAGTCCGTGGCAGCACCGGCGATCTTATAGCGACCGATACGGTTGTTCAGGATACCGCCGACAAAGAGATAACCCTTATGTTCGCGCATTGAAGTTACCATAGGGTGCGAGACACCCGACAAATCGCCCAGCGTATCGATGGTCTTTCCCGTTTCATCAAACTTCACCACACCGCCAGTGTTAATATTCGGGAACAGCCATTCATCCTGTGGCAAGCGGCGCGTCATGCGCTTGCGCATATCAGGATGGCGCAGTGATAGATCAAAGCTTGGCGTGCGCATGCCGAGCCACGCCATCCAGTAGCTTCCATCAGATGCGCGATTGATATTGTCCGGATAGCCGGGCATGTCTTTGATGACACATTCAGCCGTTCCTGCCTTTGGTCCTTCCAGCCAATAGCGATGTACCCTGCAGGCCCAGCTTTCGGCAAAATAGATCGACTTTCCGTCATGGGCCACACAGACACCGTTGGTATAACGATAGCCATCCAGAAGTGTTTTCGTCGAACCGTCTTTGGGGTCATAAACCAGAAGCCGTCCAGTCGGACGGTTCTCAATGGAATCGAGCGCCCAGTCATGAGCGTCATAGCGTTTGGTTGAATCGGTGAAATATATGCGTCCGTCCGGGGCAATGTCACAATCATTGGGATCACGCAAGCGCGCGTCATCTACAATAGACGTCAATGAGCGCGCGGTCTCTGCCGACAGTTTCTTCACTTCCCGCTCTGGCGAAATAGAGTACAGGCCCATCGCTCCGACACAGGAAATCAGATTGCCAGCCTTGTCAAAGGCAAGTCCGAGCGGAAAGCCGCCGACGTGAGCAAAGACTTCCGAACGCGAGTAGTCTGGAGCAAAGAAGCGGATAATCTCTCCATGGCGAGTTCCGCAATAAAGGTTGTCGTCGCGATCAAGAATGACGTCTTCCGGTCCTTCGAGCTCGCCGAGACCGATATAATCCGTCCTTGAGAGGCGGTCATCCAGTTCATATGGTGTGCCGGAGCCCGGCGAGGCAGACAAAGTCTCGCCCATTTTGAGGTAAACTGGTGCTACATAAATCTCATTGAGAACTTTGTGACGGTTCTTCAACCAGCGAATATCGACTGTGACAGCAACGGCGAGCATGACGCCCAGAACAAGCTGCGTCGTGCCTGTCCCGTAACCGAGACGAATGAGCCCATTGGTCATGACGAGAACAATGATCGCACCCATCATGCCCTTCACGACGGAGCCGCGGCCGCCACCCAGACTGTTCCCACCAACCACCGCGGCGGTAAGCGCCAGAATTTCGAGGTTCAGGCCTGTACCGGGTCCAACACCGCTCAAACGACAAGCAATGAGAAAGCCTGCGAGAGACGCGCACAATCCCGAGAAGACATAGGTGAAGAATACCGTCCGACGTACACGGATACCGGCGTTGTGCGCAGAACGGCGGGAACCGCCGACAGCCAGAATATGCCAGCCTGGCCGCGATCGCGTAAGAACGATATGTGTGATGATAGCCATCAGAATCGCAGCAATCACCGACGCGGAGAAACCGAAAATAGTTTCGTCACCGATGAAATCCCAAACATCGGAGGAAGCGAGAGACGTTTGCACGGCAGCAGCAAAATTCACGACGAGAATATCGTATATGGCGCGACCAATAATAAATGTCACCAGTGTAGTGATAAACGCACGCAGCCTTAAAATGCCAACCAGATACCCATTGAGAGCACCATAGACTACGCCGGTAGCAATGGAAGCGAGCAGCGCTAGCCAGACCGGCTGCTCGAAGATAAAGAATACGGTGACAGCAGAGAACGCAGAAAGCGCGAAGATCGATCCGACTGATAAATCAATACCACCGCCCAACATGACAACCGTGAGCCCTGTGACCACCAGAGAGAACTCACCCAACTGGCGCGTGGATTCCTGTAAGGACGAGATCTTGAAGAACCCTGATACCTGGGATCCAAAAAGTGCAATCGTTGCCACAAGCACGGCAAAGGGAATGGCGTTATCAGTCCAGCGTTTTGTCAGCACCTCACCGATCAGATGATCAGGAATGTAGTTGTAGCGCCAAGCCTTGATACGTTCTCGTAACGACATAGGGACTTCCGGAATTTTGATGTGTAGCGCCAAAGATCAGATCGCCATGCGCCAAAGAAATGCGCGTGGCGATCTGTCGGTTTTTCAATCAGCCCCGGCAATTCGCTAGCCGGTTAAGCCGCAATTATTGAGCAGCTTGTGCCTGCAATGCCTTGACGTCCCAGCAACTGGCCGGATTGAGATCCTTTTTGGTCGTCGCCTTTTCAAGCGTGTAAATATAGGTGTGCGACGTTCCCGCAGGCTGCCCGCTTTGCAGAAGGAACTTGATAATCGCATTGATATCCCCCGATTGGCGCGCGAGATCTGTCATCACGACGGCGCCATAGGTGTTATCTTCCAGCCGATCGCAATCCGCAGTCTTTTCACCGCCGCCCGTCGTCACAAGAA
Source organism: Ochrobactrum soli (assembly GCF_003664555.1). Taxonomy (NCBI): domain Bacteria; kingdom Pseudomonadati; phylum Pseudomonadota; class Alphaproteobacteria; order Hyphomicrobiales; family Brucellaceae; genus Ochrobactrum; species Ochrobactrum soli. Next base: position 56,981 of record NZ_RCHH01000020.1, read on the forward strand.
AGATCTTGTCCTGAAGCTTGGCATCGCGGATTGCAGCGGCAGTTCCTGTAGCGTCGCCGTCCCAAAAATCGATAATGCCGCAAATGTCTGGATGCTGCTGCAAGATTGTGGTTGTTGCATTGCGTGCTGTCGTGGCGTCCCAGTTGGAGTCTGGTTTAGCAACGACCTGGAAGTCAGGGTACTTTTCAAGAACTTTGGTGATACCCGCATATTGGTAGAGACTTGATGCGTTGACCTGATCTCCTTGGATGAGGGCAATCTTCTTTGAGGAATTTGGACCGCAGCCCTTTATAACCGCTTCGGCTTCAAGCTGCCCCAGACGATCCCAATCGGAGCCGATGAAGGCATCGACTGCATAATTGACCGGATTATCTATAGCGATGACGTAAATTCCTGCTGCCTGCGCCTTCTTGAAGAGCTTGGCATAGGAGTTGAGATCGGGCGATTGTACGACGAGCACGTCAGGCTTGGTATCCGACGCAATGGCTTCGGTGATGGCCTGCGCACCTGCTTCGGCACTCCAGTTTGGATCGCGTGTTTCAAAGACACCACCGAACCCCTCAACTTCACTTTTGAGGTAAGCGGCCCATCCTTGCGCCAGGTCGAAACCCATCGTCATAGGCACGAGCAAAACACGCTTGCCCTTGAGCGCCTTTTCATAAGCGGCCGGGCCTGGATCTTCGGCTGCCTTTGCCATTTGCACGGATAGAACCGTGGACATGATGGCGGTTGCCGCCAGAATTGCCCTGAAAAGCTTCATAATGTCCCTTCTCCTTTGAACAGCCATTCCGACTGTCTTGAAACCGATTATATGTCGCCCTGCTGCGCTGTCTGTTCATCACGCGGATTGATAATGCCGTCGATGATGATAGCGGCCAGCAGAATGGTGGATTTGATGAGGTTCTGATAAAGCAGCGGAATATCGAGAATAGTCATGGCATTGAGCAGGATGCCAATCAGTGCAGCTCCGACGAGAACATTGCGCACGCCACCCTTGCCGCCAGACAAGCCGATACCGCCGATGACCGCAACCAGAACGATGTCATAGAGCAAAGTGGAATTAACGACCCGCGTATTGATTGAATGCAGGCTTGCCGCAGTTAGAAGACCCGCAGCAAAACCGATCAGTGCGGAAAGCACATAGCGTAACACGATCATGGGGCGAACAGGCATACCGGAATTGCGAGCCGCAACGGGGTTGTCGCCCGCATAATAGACGTATCTTCCCCATTTCGTGAAACGCAGAAATGCAAAAATAGCCAGACTTAAACCCGCGAAGATAAACACTTCGACGGGGATGTCGAAGTAACGAAGGCCGCCCAATAGTTCAAGCCAATGACCGCTAGGAACAGGCACTGCGTCTTGCGTAATGAGCTGTGAGCGAACATAGCCAAAGACGAAAGAGCCGCTTGCAAGCGTGACAAAGATCGCTGGCACTTCCGCATAGGCAACGAGAAATCCATTGAGTAGACCGATGCCCACAACGCCCGCCAGAACGAAGGCTATTGCCATGGCGTCGGATGTGCCCGCCCCCAATAGTTGCAAATACCACGCGACCGACATCGCCATGATCGCCACGGTCGAAAGGTCAATCCCTCGTCCGATGATCACGATGGCCATGCCCAAGGCCAATATGCCCAGAACCGAAACGGAGCGGATGACGGCAATCAGATTTTCGGCTGTCAGAAACCCGGGCAAAGCAAGGGAAGCCGCGATGAACATGACAATCGCCAGCGCAAGAACTATTCTCTCTTGATTGATGACGCCCCAAGCAGACTTTTGCATTTGCCCAACCCCTTCTAACCCAATGCAATGTCCTGCTTTGTGGTTCAGAAAGCGAAGGTAATCGGTGCGAAATCAATCCGTCCAATGAATAATTTTATCAAATATCAATGCGAAATTGGAATAGGTTATGCGCTCAGGTGAATTCTTAGCCTGCTCATGAATAGATGGGTCGAATCCGATCAGATAGTCTCGGCGAGGACGTGATCCTTTAAAGCTTCAACGAAACGCATCCCGTATTCGGGCAGAGGCGCCGCATAGCTCCACATCGCGCATATGTCAAAGTAAACCCGCTGCCCCTTCAAAGTAATCGGTTTTCCGATCAACGGCGGCCCAAATTTGACGGCAGAAGAAGGAACAACGGCCACGCCAATACCGCCCTCGGCCATTGAGAACAATGTATGCGGCGAATAACTCTCGAGCACGATTGTGGGTGCTATGCCAGCGAGTTTACAGGCGGCGTCAAAGACTTCACGCGATGCGTGGCGCTGATTAAGTGTAAGGATTGGCAGGCGCAGGAAGTCATTCAATTCGATGGACTGGGCTTCATCGGATAAAAACTCCTCTGTCGCGACAGCTAGAAAGCTCAACCGCCCGAGCGAAACCGATTCAAAAAGATCTACTGGCGCGAGAGGGCGCGCGCTGATCGTCAAATGAACAGCGCCCGCCCGCAACTTATCAGCCAGTTCTGGTCCGCCGCCATCTTCAATGCGAATGCTTACACCTGGATTCTCCCGGCTCCAGTTTTTGATGAAATTCGGTAAATAACGTTCAATGAGTTGCGAACAGGCACCCAATTTCAAGACACCGCTCTCGCCGCTACCGAGGTTGTCGGCCAGCACCCTAAGGCTGCGATCCGCCAGAACAATGTCGTTCACTTTCTCAAGAAGAGCGTCGCCATGGGCCGTGAGCCGGACATTCCGCCCGCTTTTCTCGAAGAGTTCGACACCCAGATAATCTTCAAGCCCCTTGATCTGACGTGACAACGCAGACTGGGTGATATTGAGCCGCTGTGCGGCAAGTGTAAAATTCATTAATTCCGCAGCCGCGACAAATCCATTGAAATTACGAATATCCAAGTGGCCCCGCCTCTCTTATTCTTACGTTTCTAAGGCTGAGCTTATACGCTAGCGCGAAAGCTTCAAGAAATCTGATTTCAATCTTAGAAACTATGCGTCGATGATGAAATCATCAGCCGAGATTGGCAACATGAATGAGGCACTGTACCCTTATAACCTGTGCGCAGATGCGTGTTGATCTATGATGCAGTGATTGCGCGGATTACAGGCCAGCGATATCGCGCCAGATAGTATTGGCGGTTTGGCGCAGCTCGCGATGAATGGCAGAGGTGAAGCGGTCACGGGGAAAATGATGAAGGTTGCAGATCGGGTCGTGAATGGATGCGAAACATTACAAATGTCGCGTTAACTTGAAGCGTAAGCGCTGTCCTGACCCCACCTTCCGGATCATCGCTTGATCATTGATGTTCAACCTCGAAAGAGGGCTAGGACATATGTCGATTTCAGAAC
>NZ_RCHH01000021.1:0-60167 GCF_003664555.1 Ochrobactrum soli
ACAATCATCCAAATAGCCAGATCGACGACCTGCTGCCTTGGGCCTATGCCGCAACGCACGATCTCAAAGCCGTGGCCTGAAAACAGCGCTTACAGATCATGTCAGCCAGACTAATCATTTCGGCCACTGCGCCATTCGCGATGGCTTCCGGTATAGCGAATTTTGGTGCGAGCTGGAGCCTCACTATTTTGGCTCTTTCTTCCTCGCTAGGTGTCGCGATGCTCACAGGACTGAAGTTGCTTCGCTAATGTCAGCTTTCAGTCTGAAGCAATTGGGGGCGAGATTACGGCAATAGAGCGCAAAGCGGTCATGTGCGGATCTGGTTGCCAGTCAGAATCTTGATAGCCTGAAACAACATCTCCTCGTCCGTGCAGAGCAGTTTTATTTCGTTTCAAGCTACTTCGGTACTGAAGCGTAAACGCGCCATATACTCTTAGCTGAGGCGACTAAAACTCCATCTGAATTAAAATCCAGACTTACGAAAGCCAGGCTACGACCACGTTTTTGCAACGTGCATTTGCAGATTAACGATTTATCTGCGGTAGCGGTATTCAGAAACTGATATCAGTCTGCACAGTTGTATACCTAAACGTTGGATCGGTTGTGCGAAGAATCTTGGCCGCCGCAATATCAGCAAATGTCATGATAACACCGCCATGAATAAAGCCACTTCGGTTATTATGCCCTTCGTCAGGAATAAACTGGAACAACATTGCCCCTTTGTTTGTCTCGCTGAAATCGATCGGACCAAGATTAACCGAGAAAGCTAACAACTCCAGCGGCATCCAATTGGTTTTAGCCAGTGACCTCATCAATGCTCACTCACCGGTACATGGTGCGAAGACGCGTGGATTACTATCGCCGCTCTGTCTGCCGAGACAAAACGGCTGAAATTTCTGGTCGCCTTTCGCCCGGGCCTGATTTCACCAACCCTCGTTGCACATCAGGCTGCCACCTTTCAGCGTGTGACACAGGGTCGTTTGCTGCTCAACGTGGTGACCGGTGGTGATCGGTTTGAGCAGGCACGGTTTGGCGACCACCTTGATCATGACGCCCGTTATGAGCGGACGGCGGAGTTCATTCACGTGCTGCGCGGTGTCTCAGATGAAAATGCGACAGAGCCGTTTTCCTTCACGGGCAAACATTACGACATACGCGAAGCGCGCATCAATGCCGCCCCTTACGGCCTGCCGCAGATCTTCTTTGGTGGTGCAAGTGGCGCCGCAACCGAGGTCGCCACATCGCACTCCGATGTCTATCTGGTTTGGGGCGTCAGCCGGAACTGGAAGCAGACAACCTCAAAAAGCTGAAGGCACAGGCGGTGGCAAAGGGTCGTGACCTGAAATTCGGTATTCGCCTGCATGTGATTTCTCGCGAGACCGAGGATGAGGCATGGGTGGTTGCCGACAAGCTGCTAGGTTGGGTTTCCCCTGATCAGGTGGCAAACGCCAAAAGCCTTGCAGCAAAATCGGAATCGGTTGGCCAAAGCCATATGACAGCGCTGCATGCCGAACGGAATGGCCTGCCAAAATCAGCCCGTGAACTGCAAATCCATCCCGGTGTGTGGTCGGGTTACGGTCTCGTGCGCGGCGGTGCGGGGACCGCGCTGGTCGGCAGCCATGAGCAGGTGGCAGACCTGGTCGAGACCTACCACAAGGCAGGGTTTGATCATTTCATCTTCTCCGGCCAGCCGCATTCGGAAGAGGCCTGGCATTTCGGTGAAGGCGCTGCAGCCCGCCTGAAAGCCCGTGGTCTGCTGGCCCCGGTGTCGTGATGTGAGACAGGTGTCCTGCCCTGAAGGACACCAAAGACGGCTGCCCATTCATAATGCAGGGCGCGTGCCTTGCTGCTTTCAATTTTTGGGATACTCCACATGACTGAACAGACCCGTCCCATAGAGGTTCGCGCCCTTACCAGCACGCAAGAAAAGCGACAGGCCTTTGCCCAGTTTCGTCAGGCCATGCTTGGCATTGGCGACATCGGTCACGCCGATGCGAAGGCCGAAACCGACTATCTGGAAAGCGGTTCGCCGCTCGGTGGATTTATAGACGGTGAACTGCAGGGCGTCGTCAATGGTTATGACGGTTCTGTTGCCCTACCCGGCGGCAATTACGTTAGTCACCTCGCAGTGACGCATGTTGATATCGCCCCGACCCAGATCCGCAACGGTATTGCCCGTACGCTGCTGAGCAAGCAATTGAGGCGCGCTTATACGCAAGGTTATGTGGTCGCGGGCTTGCGTGCATCCGATGCTCGTATCTATGGACGCTACGGATACGGAATCGCGTCTTGGTCTGTTCGGCAGGAGGTTGACCTTTGCAATGGTGGACGGCCAAAACTTGAACGGCGTAGTGATTTACGTATTGTCGATGCAGTTGAGAGCTTTGACTTGTTCCAGAAAATTGCCAAAGCGATTCCGACACCACGGGCAGCAACCTTGTCACGCTGGAACGCATGGTGGACAATACAGGAGTTACGTACCAGAAAGGCATCCACACCTCACCATGCGGCGGTGGTTGGGTCTGAGGGCGCCGAACGGGGATATATAAGGTTTCATATTCAATCATCGGACAACTGGTTTACTTCCGCTCAAAGAACAGCAATTGTCGATGATATGGTGGCTCACGACGACGACGCCTGGCGCGCACTAATCGGCCACTTATTTTCCCAGGATATCCTTCACAAGGTTATTCTGCCCCGCTCCTTCGATTGCGAGACGCACGCCCTGCGCCTTATGTGACGGCAGGTTGTCCATGATGACGATGTCGCCGGTCACCAAGGTTGGAATGAGAACCTGTCCGACATAGGCCTGGAATGCGACGCCGTTCATCGCACCGTCGAGGACCATGGGTGCGGTCATGCCGGATAGTCTGAGTGCACCGGTAAATGTCGTTGTCTTCCAATGGCCGTTTGGGACCGGTAAACGGCATCGATGTCCGCAAGGGGCTCGTCCGCGAAGCCGGGACATCTTCGTGCTCAGGCCGGTTTCATCAATGAAAACGAGGCGCGCTGGATCGAGATCGAGCTGGCCGTCGAACCAGTCCTGGCGACGCTTCAGCAGGTCAGGACGGTCCTGCTCCAGTGCATGTGCGGTGCGGAGCAGGCAAGACATGCTTAGCGATATTCATGCCCGCCTCAATGAAGAGGTGCCAGGAGCTTATAAGCCCATAGACTGCGTTGTCGCACCGATGGTCGAGGCGGGAGAATGGTAACAAAAGTAGCGAAAATCAAACCGCTCATCACTATTAAAGGATGAGGCATATGCAAAAAGGCTCGCGCCGCTCGTATTGAATTGCGCGAGCCGCTGTAACGACTCGGGTAAAAAATTGCATCCTTGCTGAATGGCGACAAAGGGACCGCAAGCAAAACCCGTTCCAGCGGGTAGAGAAACGCCCACCATCGCGCTGTCTGATTGCCAGTCAATACTGTAGATCTCATCACAAAACCAATTGGGTTATGCATTGATTCGCAGTATAAAAATTTTCTCTGCGGATGATCGTTGTTCAAAAGCCGAAATAATCCGTCGTCATCTAGAATTATTTCATTTTGGTAAAAGATATCTTTGAAGTATTGACCGAAATTTTTCGTTCATCTTATAGCTTACAAATCGCCTTTGTTAGACGTAATTTGCTCTGCGGCTATAGTCAAATAGTACATTTAATATCAATATAAATACAAAAGAAACGCATCAATAGACGTTATTTCCTCATTCGTTATTTAACAGATAATCACGGGATCTGTTTCAAACAGGAGACACGCGGCGGCGGTCGCGATCAAGACTGAGAGATCGGCACCGGTACTTATGACAAGTGCTCCAGTACAGCCATAGACGTATGCCGATCCGAATAACACAGATCCGATCCGCTCTAGGTCAGCACGATACCACCATCCACATTCAGACTCTGTCCTGTCACAAAAGCCGAATCATCTGATGCCAGGAACGCGACGGGTCCGACGACATCTTCCGGGTCACCAATGCGGCGCATGGCGGTCTTTTCCTGCCAGGACTGGCGCACGGCAACATCGTCCAGATTGACCCGCCCCATATCGGTCAGGATAATCCCCGGGCAGATGCAGTTAGCCGTAATCCCGTGAGTGCCAACCTCCTGTGCGAGAACGCGGGTAAAGCCCATGACGGCGGCCTTCGATGCGGAATAATGGGCCTGTTCCGGTGCGCCGTGCTTACCGCCGATGGAAGCGATATTGACGATGCGGCCGTATTTTTGCTGCTTCATGTAAGGCAACACAGCCTGAACGACGAGAAACGTTCCCTTCGCATTGACATCGAGAACACTATCCCAGTGCTCTTCCTTGAGGTGCTCCACATCGCTGGCGATGAGAATACCTGCATTGTTGACAATTGCATCGATACGACCAAAAGCATCAGCCGTCTTCTTGACCATCGCTTCAACATCGGCCTTGTTGCTCACATCGGCATAGACGGTCAGGGCGCGGCGACCTGTGGCTTGGATTTCCTGTGCCACCTCCTGCAACGCATCTTTCTGACGCTCGATGTCGTTGATCGCCACATCGAAGCCGCGCGCGGCCATACCAATTGCGATAGCTCGGCCAATACCACGGCTTGCGCCGGTGACCAGAGCAATTTTTGCCTGTTCAGTCATCTTATTCTCCCAAAATCAAAGCGCGGTGTAACCGCCGTCTACGGCAAGCACAGTTCCCGTCACGAAGCTTGCGGCATCGGACGCCAAAAACAGAACAGCATTAGCGATCTCTCGCGGTTCTCCCAGCCGGCCCTGCGGCGTCATGCGCATCCAGTTTGAAAACCACTCCTCATTGCTGCGGCCAGCAAGCGTAAGTTCCGTTGCGGTGTAACCCGGCGCAACCGCGTTGACCCGCACGCCTTGCTTTGCCCATTCAACAGCCAAAGACTTGGTGATGAGGTTTACCCCGGCCTTGGCAGCGTTATAGGCAACCTGCGGCTGCGGATAGACGACAATCTCGCCGCACATGGAAGAGATGTTGACAATGGCACCGCTCCCTACAGCAGCCATGCGTTTGCCAAAGGCCTGAGCACAAAAGAAGACGCCGTTGAGATTGACGTCGATCACCGCGCGCCAATCTGCTTCAGATGTTTCGCCCGCCGGGCCGTTCCGAACAATGCCCGCATTGTTGACCAGAACGTCGGGAACGCCAACCTCGGCAGCAATCGCTTCGGCTGTTCGCTCTGCTGCGTCACGATCCGTGACATCCAGAATGTAGAGGCTTGCAGATGAAGGACGGCGCGCATTGAGTTCCGCGGCCGTCTGCTTCCCGGCCGATTCATCGCGGTCCGTGATGATGACCGTCGCGCCGGCTTCAACGAAAAGCTCGGCAATGGCTCGCCCAATACCCGTTGCGCCACCGGTTATGACAGCGCGCTTGCCGGCCAGTTGAAAATCTTTGAGCATTTCGTCCTCCCACTACAATGCCTCAGGCAGCTTGTACGGCCTTCAGCGCCGGATAGAGTGCTCGATATTGCTGGTAGATTTCATTGTAGCGTGCGGTCTCGCGCGGACGTGGTTCAATACGCTTGCCCAGTCTGACCATCGCGGCAATGCCGTCATCAATACTCGCGAAATGGCCAGCCCCATGCGCGGCCAGAACCGCAGCCCCGACAGAAGGAGCATCACGCGATTGCGGCACGCAGACCGGCAACCCAGCCGTGTCGGCATGGATTTGCAGCCAGAGCGGCGATGCGCTGGCCCCGCCGCCAACCGTAATTTCCTGCCCGCGATAACCAGCCTCGGCCATAGCATCGAGAATGGCGCGTGTGCCGAAACTGATACCTTCCATGATGGCACGGAAGATATGATGCGGTTCATGCGCCAGCGTTAGACCGACAATTGCGCCGCGAGACAAGGCGTCGGTATAGGGCGTGCGGTTACCCTGAAAATGATCCTGCACCAGAAGGCCTTCTGCACCCGGCTCCAGCGCAGCCGCCTTGGCGTTCAACGCTTCCATATCCATGGTGCCGTTCATCATGCGCCCAAGCCATGCGATGATAGATCCGGTGGAAGTCTGCCCGCCTTCGATAATGTAGCGTCCCGGATAAACCATGTTGGGATAGCTGCCCCAAATGCCCGGCGCATGCAGAGGCTTATCTGCAACACCAAATTGCAAGTGAGATGAACCGGTTATCAGCGCAAGCTGACCCGGCTTGGCAACGCCAAGGCCGATCATGCCGATGAGTGCATCGGCCCCGCCCTGCACCACCTTTACGCGCTGCGAAAGGCCAAGTGCGGAAGCAGCAGATGCGCAAAGCCCGCCAATAACTTCGCCGGGCGCGACTACGCGAGATGGCCATTTCTGTAGCAGAGCTCCAAGACCAAGTTTCTCCAGAAGCGTAACCGGAAAGCCGCCGCGATCCGTCGAATAGTGCCAGCGAAGCGAGACATTATTGAGGCTCGCCGCCTTTTCACCGGTCAGACGCAAGGTCATGAAATCCTGATACTCGCAGATTGTATCTGCCTTCTCGAAGACTTCCGGCTCATTGCGCGCGATCCACAACGCTTTCGGGATCATCCATTCCGCGGAAACCGGCCCTCGCCCGCCGCCATTGGCCTGCAAGGCCTGATCGCCGGTTGCAAGTACGGCATCCGCTTCGGCACTTGCTCGGACATCCATCCAGATGATCGAAGGGCGCAGCGGCTTGCCGTCCGCATCCAAAGCCACGACCGTGCAGCTGGTCGTCGCCAGCGTGATCGCTTCAATTGCCGACGGGTCGACAGCCGACTCCGCCATCGCCTTGCGTGCGGCCTGGACGAAGCATGACCACCAGTCTTCCGGATTTTGCTCCGCGCGCGCGCCGCTGGAAAACTTCGTCTCATAGGGAACTGCCGCGCTTGCAAGGCAAGAGCCCGACAAGTCGTAAACCCGCGCCCGGATACTTTCCGTTCCTCCGTCGGCGGTGAGAAAATAAACCATTCAACTCCTCCCGAGGCGGCTGCGAAAACTCCTCCAGTCTTCGCATGCCTCATCGCGCGATTTTCAACTCAGGCCGCGAAATGCTTCCAGCGCCTTGCCCGCATACATGACTGCCGGGCCACCGCCCATTTCAACAGCGACTTCAAGCGCTTCGACCAGTTCTTGTTCGGTTGCGCCGTGCTGGATCGCCGCGTCCACGTGGTAGAGGATGCAATCTTCGCACCCCTTCACCACGGCAATGCTGACCGCAATCAATTCGCGCTGCGCCGATGAAAACGCGCCAGCGGCCGTTGCGGTCTTACTCACCTTGGCAAAGCCACTCATCAGTTCGGGTGCAGATTTTGCAAATGCACCAAGCCGTGCTCGCGCTTCTTTCAGACGTAGCCTGACATCGTCAGTCATGGGAGCTCCCCGTGGAATTTATAATCAGATCAAGCACATCTTGGGACTGATCCCATTGCGGCATATGGCCGGACCGACCGAGGAAATGCACGGCAATCGATGATGGCAATGCGGTCGCCTGTTGCCATGGGATGATGCGATCCAGCAGACCAACGAGAACACGAACTGGCTTTGCGTGAGAAAGCTTTTCTAGGGCCGGAACGATGTCGGAGGTTTGCCCCCAAGGACCCACAATCGCTGCCGAAAGCGCTTTGAGACGCCCCTTGGCCGTGGTGGTCGCAAATTCCGCCGCCAGTTCCGGTGAAAGCTCGACGGGCTTGGCTGCGATACGGCGCAACAGATGGCTGACTTCGCCAGCCGTCGTTGCATTGGCCATGCCGGAGATAAAGCCGGCATCGACTTCAGAACCAAGTCCCGCCGGCGCGATAAGCATCAGGCTCGAAATGCGGTCTGCATGGGCATCAGCAAATTGCGCCGCAGCGACGGCACCAAGAGAATGCGCGACGATGTCAACCTCGGCAATTCCCAGAGCATCAAGGAACGCAGGCAGGAAGGCGCTGAGTTCAGCCGCGTCCGCAGCATCGATTGTCGTTAGTCCATGGGCAGGCAGATCGGGCACGATAACACGGCATTTTGCACGCCGCAGACCCGCTGCAATGCCGCTCCAAGTCGTCCGGTCGCCGGAGAAACCGTGTAGCAAGAGGATTGTGCGGCCATTCTTCGGCCCCCGATCCAGATAGGCGACGCGACCATTTGCAAGATCGATAAAATGCACGGCGCCATTCGATTTCGAACCGCCAGAAGCCGCAAGCACATCTTCCTTCTCGATCCGCCCCCGGCGTCCGCTGCCCGAAAGCGAATTGATGTCGATGCCATTCTGGCGAGCAACCTTGCGAGCAAGTGGCGTTGCGCGAACACGATCACCGCTGTTTGTAGAAGCAGCAGGTTTGGTAACGGAAGCTTCCACAGCCCCTTGAATTGGTTCAACGTCTTGAGCAGTCGCCGCCGATGCTTCCGGCGCTTCATCTTCGCCGTCGCTGGTCCAGTCGGCTCCAGTGCCAATGTCGATGCGCGCCAGAGGCGCTCCGACAACCACATGGTCGCCAATAGCGCCGATCCACTCATTGAGCGTGCCGTCACCCAATGCCGGAAATTCGGCTACCGTCTTGTCGGTTTCGATTTCAATGATCGAATCCCCGCGCTTGAAACTGTCACCCGGCTTGACGAGAAAGCCGACAATCTTGCCTTCCTCCATCGTCTCGCCAAGGCGCGGCATTTTCAAAATCCGTTCACTCATGACAACATTCTCTCGGCAACGGAGCGGATGAAATCGGTCGTCGGAACGCTACCCGTTTCAAGCTCCTGCGAAACTGAAATCGGAATGTCCTCACCGGCAACACGTACCACCGGCTGTTCGAGGTAGTCGAAGCATTCCTCGGTAATGCGAGCGGCGAGTTCAGCCGCAACACCGGCGGTCATCACACCCTCCGAGACCACCATCGCCTTACCGACGCGCTCGACATGTTCGCGCACCGTGTCGAAATCCAGCGGGTTGAGCGTGCGCAAGTCGATGACCGTCGCCTCGATACCCTTAGCGGACAGCTTCTCGGCAGCATCGAGCGCATAGTGCAGCTGGCGCGAATAGGTGACTATGACGAGATCCTTGCCGGTACGGCGCACATTGGCTTTGCCCCATGCGAGCGGTTCGGCGTCGAGATCGACCTCTTCCTTGCGGGTGTAGAGAGCCTTGTGCTCGATGAAGACCACAGGGTCGGGCTTCGTCAGGCTCTGGCGCAGCAGATGGTAAGCGTCCTGAACCGTGGCTGGCATGGCCAGGCGCAGACCCGGCGTATGCATGACCCAGGCTTCAAGGCTCTGCGAGTGTTGGGCGCCGGCGGAACGTCCGGTGCCGCCTTGGGTGCGCAGAACCATCGGCACGCCAATCTGACCACCGAACATATAGCGGATCTTGGCCGCCTGATTGGCAAGCTGGTCCATCGTCATGCCCAGAAAATCAATATACATCAGCTCGGCAACCGGACGCAGGCCGGTCATGGCAGCGCCAACCGCAGCACCGACAATGGCCGGTTCGGATATCGGCGTGTCAATCAGGCGTTCAGGGCCGTATTTGCCAATGAGATCCTTCGTAACACCATAAGCGCCACCATAGCGCCCCACCTCTTCGCCGATCACGACGATGGTGCTGTCTTCCGCCATGGCATCATCCAGCGCTTTACGCAGCGCGTCGCGGTAAGTCATGGCAACCATTATGCTTCATCCTTGGAAAGTACGCGGTCGATACGGGTGCGAACGGGTTCGGGCTCAGGTTCGCCCACGGCATAAACATCCTTAAACATGGAGGTGAGCGGCGGCGCCTTGGACTCGACAGTGAAGTCGATGGTAGCGTCCATCTCGGCAGTGATGTCGCCATCCATGGCGTCGAGTGCAGCTTCCTGCGCCAATCCGGATGAAACGAGCCGATCGCGGGTGAACTTCACCGGATCCTTCTTGCGTCCTTCCAGTTCCTCTGCCTCTGCGCGATATGGGCTCTTGTCCATGCGCGCATGACCAAAGAACCGGTAGCAGGTGACCGACAGGAAGCCCGGCTTGCCGAGCCGCGCATCGTCGATCAACCCTTGAGCCGCATTCTTGACTTCCTCGACATCTATGCCATCGACAACAGCACCGTTAAGGCCGAATGCATGCGCGCGCTGATCGAAAGCCGTGTTGGCGGTCGCCTGATCGACCCGGGTTCCCATACCGTACTGGTTGTTGATGCAGACGAACACCACCGGCAGACCCCACAGGGCCGCCATGTTCATGCTCTCATAAAGAATGCCCTGCTGCATCGCGCCGTCGCCAAAGAAAGCGAGCGAAACGGAATTCTTCTTCAGATATTTGCTCGACAGTCCTGCGCCAACGACGGCGGGAATACCGCCACCGACGATGGCGTTGGCGCCCAGATGACCGAGCGCCATGTCGGCAATGTGCATGGAACCGCCCTTGCCGTGGCAATAGCCTGTTTCCTTGCCGCCGATTTCGGCCATCATCTGCCTCGGATCAGCGCCACGCGCCAGAAAGATACCGTGGCCCCGATGGTGGGTTGTGAAGGTGTCCTGCGGCTGCATGGCGGCACATACACCGGCGGCAGCACCTTCTTCACCAATGGAAAGGTGAAGCATCGAACCTGCCGTCTGGCCGCGCACGAAGAGTTCGCCGACGCGTTCTTCGAAAGTGCGGATACGACGCATCGTTCTATAGAGTTCAAGAAGATTGGAATTACTCGGATTTTGCACGTGCGCCTCCGACAGACCTGTCTGTTGTAAATTTTTCATGATGTCCGGTTCAGTGCCCTCACAGGAGCTTTAGTTTGGTGGTACGCGAAACAACCGCGACCGCGACGAGAATGATGAGGCCTTTCACAATGCTCTGGATGTAGGTGTCCATGCCAATCAGATTGAGGCCGTTATTGATGACGCCGATGAACAGCGCGCCGAAGAAGGTTCCAGCGACTGTTGCCGTGCCGGGTCGAAACATGGTCATGCCAATGAAAACTGTTGCAAGACCGTCGAGGAGATAGCGCTCACCAGCATTGGGCTGGCCGGATCCGAGACGCGCCGCCAGAAGCGCACCCGCGACCGCTGCAAAGATAGAGCAAACGATCAGCGCAGCCGCACGATAGAAGCGACCATTGACGCCCGAAAGTTCCGCGGCCTTGAGATTGCCCCCGACAGCGTAGATGTAGCGGCCGAAGACGGTGCGCTCCATGATGAACCAGGCGACGAACACGACGATCACCATTGCATAGGCAAGCACGGGAATACCGAAAAGCTGTCCCTGTCCTAGCCAGAGATAGCTGGCCGGAAGGCCACCATAGATCGCCCGTCCGCCGGTCATCAGAAAGTTGACGCCATAAAGAATGGAGCCTATGGCAAGCGTGGCAATTAGCGAAGGCACACCGACAAGGGTGACGAGCGCCGCATTGACGGCCCCCACGACAAACCCTGCCCCCAATCCAGCAAGCAAGGCCAAAGGCAAGGGTGTGCCCGCGACCAGCAGCAGGGGCACCAATACACCGGCCATCCCGACCATATATCCGACCGAAAGGTCCATTTCGCGTGCGGCAAAACCGAAGGTCAGGCCCGCGCCGACGATGGTGAGCATGGCAATCTGCTGAAGAATGTTGAGCAGATTATTGGCTGTCAAAAACCGGTCCACCGTCAACGAGAAGCCCGCGAACAGTAGGAGCAACACGAAGAGCGTGGAATATTTCAGCAGCCATTCGCCCTTGAGCTTCTTGCCGAAGCTCTGCGCATGACGCGACGATTGCGGGGCAACAGCGGGGTTCTGTGTATTCATAGGATGACTCCTGCCATCGCGGCAATAAACTTCGCTTCGGAAAAGGCCTCACGCGGAATTTCCGTGCCCGGGGAGCCATTCACGAAGGGGATAACGCGGTCTGCCACGTCGGCAATTTCCAGAAGGTCGGACGAGGTGACCAAAATGGCCACGCCCTTGTCGGCGATCCTGCGCATCTGCGCGTGAATTTCACGCTTCGCGCCGATATCGACACCCTCCGTCGGCTCGATGAAAATCATCAGCCGGTAGTGATCGTCTGCGCCGTAAAGCCACTTGCCGATCGACACCTTCTGCTTGTTGCCGCCGCTCAGATCCTTCACGAACTGATTGCGCGAATGCGCTTTCACGTTCAGAAGCTGCATGGTGCGGTCGGCTTCCTGCGCTTCACGGCGCATCGACAGTACGCCTGTACCGCTCAAGGCCGCAAAGGACGGATGCACCATGGCAAGGTTTTCACGCACGTGCCAATCGCCGATCAGCGAATATTCCATGCGGTGATCGGGAACCAGCGCAACACCCTTTTTCTGCATGGTGCGCGCATCGATCCGGGTGATTGTTTCACCCTGAAAACGGCATGTGCCGCTGGTGACGCCGCTCGGCGTATAAAGCGAACGGGCAAAGCCAAAATGGCCAGCGCCAGTCAGGCCAATCAGACCGACGATCTCACCCGCACGGATGGAAAATTTGTCAACGTGCAGACCACCGGCATGCCAATTGCTGACTTCCAGCACCACAGGACCGAAACTGCGATTGTAACTGGCTTCCTGCGCCATCGCCGTCTTGCCGCCCGAGCGTTGCAGCATCATATCGATCAACCCGGCTTCGCTCGCTTCCGTGGCCTGAAGCGTCGCAATGTGACGACCATCGCGCAGAACTGTAATTCTATCGCTCAATGCCTTGATTTCAGAAAGGAAATGGCTGATCAAAACGATCCCGACGCCTTGCTGCGGCAGGGTCTTGATGATCTCCCAAAGGCTCTCTTTTTCGCGTGCAGGCAATGTCGCCGTGGGTTCATCGAGGATGAGCAAACGGACATTGCCACGCAGTGCGCGGACAATCTCGATGATCTTCTGATCTGCCATAGGCAGCATATCGACCTGCTCGTCGAGGTCGATGGAAACTTGAGGGAACCAGCGCTTGAGCAAGTCATTGGCGCGCGACAGCAGCTTGCGCTTGTCGATCACACGGAGGCCCATGCGAGGCTCGTCGCCCAGCAGAACATTCTGTGCACCGGTCAGTCCGGGAACGAGACTACCCTCCTGCGACACATGCGCGATACCCTTGCGCAACGCATCACCGGCACTTGCAAGCTTCACCTCGACGCCGTCAATGGTGATCGTGCCCGAAGTCGGGCTTTTGCTGCCGCCAAGAATACTGACCAGAGTGGTCTTTCCGGCGCCGTTTTCTCCGATCAGTCCATGCACCTCATCAAACCGAAATTCAGCGCTCACCTGATCCAGCGCCAGCGTTCCGGGATAGGACATAACGATCTGCGACAGGCTTACCGCCATCGGAGAACTCCCATGAATTCAATCTACTCTAAAGGGGCCGGAACGCGGAACGTTCACGCTCCGGCCAGATGCAGGCAACTTGGGGGGCTTGCCTACTTCTTCGGGAGGAAGTCCTTGCAGTTCTGCTTGGTGACAAGCGGCGCATCGAGATAAACAGTCTTCGACGGAATGACCTTTGCAGCGTCTTCCTTCCTGACCACAATGCTCTCGATCCATTCGCCGGTCTGCGCGCCCATCTTTTCGAATGGCTGCGAGACCGTTGCGATCATCAGGCTGTCAGGCTTGCAGACTTCTTCGATCGCCTGCGGATGGCCGTCGATGCCGATGACTTTGACATTCTTCAATCCGGCAGCGTTCAGCGCGTTTATGGCGGCCTGTGCAGGCTCATCCCAAGGCGCCCAGACGGCATTAATGTCTTCACCAAAGCGCGATGCATAGTCCTGCATGGTCTTGGTCGTATCTTCGAAGAAAGCCGTGTAATCGATATTGTGTTCGGCGATGACCTTCACTTCCGGATATTCCTTCAGCACGGTTTCCATCACATCGCCGCGCTTGCGCGTGCCGTGGTGCTCTGCCATGCGCAGGAAGATCAGATTGCCCATGCCGCCCATTTCATTGAGCAAATATGGCGACACATCAGCCGACATCGCCCAGTTATTGGTAGTGACATCGACCACAACGCCGTCAACCTGACCGCTATCGATGGCGAAAACCGGAATTTTGGCCGCAACAGCGGAATCGATAGCAGCACGCGAGGCACGCAGATCCGACATGCTGACGATAATTGCGTCTACACCACGCGAGGCAGCATCCTGAATGTTCGACGCCGTGCGTTCGCCCGAGCCGCCGCTATCCAGAACGCTGATGCTCCAATCCTTGTTGGTTTCCTTAAGCCAGGCATCAAAGCCAGTTTTTGCACGCTGCTCGGACTGCGCCGCAGCGTTGGAATGCACCCAGGCCACATTGGTAGCAGACGCGCTTGCCGTGCCCATGAGCATGGCCAGAGCTGCGACAGCCATGGTTTTCCTAAAAAGTTCCGAACCCATTTTTTCCTCCCGAAGGCCATGTGGTTGGCTCCACAACTGGCTTTGAATTACTGTTTCCCGGCACACATGCAGTTCAGTTCGAGCTGGCGCCTGTTACGGATGGTCCCATCGCCCTCCGCACTCCTCCACACCCGATGCACTGGCGAATGTCGGTCTCTGCTCCTCCAGAAACGCCATTCAGCTGCCTGTGCTTCAGGTTCCATTCCGATTGACCTGCCCGCTCTTTCGCGCTCTTGTCCCCCGGAACGATTGGTATTAAGCGTCGTCAAATTACAAATGTCAAATAGAAATACATTTGTAATTTAACATGCAGGAATTGAACGAGGGACAAATGAGCGAATCCGAAGATAGCCTCATGGTGCGCGTGGCGTGGCTCTATTACGTTGGAGGATTCAACCAGGAGGCGACCGCATCCCGACTGGGCCTGACCCGGGCCCGCGTGAACAAGATATTGGGTGAGGCCCGCGAAAGCGGCCTTGTCAGCATTTCCATCGACCATCAGAACGCAGGCACATTGCCCGTGGAAAACGAGCTGATGCGCCGCCATGGATTGGATTTTTGTATTTCAACACCGCCATTTGGCTTTCATGCCGATGAAGATACGGCATCCGAAATCCGCAAGCAGGTTTCATTCCGGGCCGTCGGTGTTGCCGCTGCCACCTATCTGAAAAGCTTTCTGGCCGACAATGAGGAAGCGATCATCGGCACCGGCTGGGGCCGAACCATCGAACAGATGACATTGCAACTTGCAGGTGTACGCGCCCCACAGGCGCGCTTCATCTCCGTCATGGGATCGCTGACCGCGAACTCCGCCTATAATCCATTTGAAGTTGTGCACATGCTGGCGCGGCGCACGGGCGGGCAAGGCTTTTTCCTGCCAGTTCCGTTCATTGCTGATTCCGCAGAAGATCGAAAAGTCCTCATCTCGCAACGTTCTGTGGCGCGTGCGCTGGAGATTGCCCGCACAGCCTCCGTCTGCTTCATTAGCGCTGGCGAGTTGACGGAGGACTCACTGCTGCGCCGCCAGAACATGCTCAGCAAATCCGAACTGGAAAGCCTGCGTGCCGCCGGTGCAATTGGTGACACCAATGGCATTTTCTACGACAAGGACGGGCAGCAGGTCGAGCACGAGATGAATCAGCGCACCATCGCTCTCAGCTTTGCCGAACTGAAGAAGGTTCAAGTCGTGCTGCTCATCGCCGGGCAGGAGAAAGCGCTTGCGGCCAAAGCACTTCTGAAAAGTGGCATCGTCAACGGCCTCATTATCGATGGTGATGCCGCTGTAGCACTGAACCAGCTATTATAATTAGCTAGACTAAACTCCAGCGCAGCAACTTTATCTATAACGTTTTTTGATGCCTCCATAAGCCACGGAGGAGGCGGTGGTTACGAGCCTTCTGCCGATTGCGACGATAACGGCTTGTGGGATAGCCGCGTTTGTTGATTCTTTGTGTGGCAGATTTCAGAACACAGATTGATATGCACTGGGCACGCAGCCCGGTGCACAAACAGGCTCAATACCCGCCGCCCTTCGCCGCAAACTTAAGGTTAATTGGTATTATTTTGCTGCCCACAGCAACGGGGCGCCTGACTCAGCTTGACCGCATAAAGCGACAAGCGGACAGTCACCTGATATCCAGCCAAGAAACCAACTGTCGTTAAAGCATTCGCTACGCCTTGAAAAGGTATGAACCGCTGCCCCCGTAATGGGCGATCCGCTGATAGTTAAATAAGAACAAGATGCTCTTCCGCACACAAGGCGGAAGAGGCTCTATGTCTTGCCACCTGATATAGTTGGCGCCAAGGCCATTGTTCTCGTCATTACTGAAAGCAGCATGACCAGGAGATCAATCCCTCTTAAGGACTGAATTAAATCCGTACCTTGGTGCCCGATTGCGCAACACGGCTACTACGTCTGCGAATACCTTGTTTCTCACCTCTGAATAAGACTGCTTGGAATAATGTGCAGCATGTGGAGAAAGAAGGAGGTTTTCCACGCTCAGAAGCGGGTTGTCCATCCCTACCGGTTCCTGAACCAGCGTATCAATGCCGGCGCCAGACAGGTGTGCCGATTGGAGTGCGTCAGCCAACGCTCCTTCATCCACAAGGCCGCCGCGGGAAACGTTGACTAGGATCGCACCCTTCTTCATTCGTGCAAGCACGTCTCGTGAGATGATATTCTGTGTTTCAGGCGTGGCGGGAACATGAAGCGAAACAATATCGGATTGAGTTATCACTTCCTCGAACGTGGCTGCTTCCACACCGGTCGCAGCAATGCGGTCCGCAGCCATATAGGGATCGTAAGCGATGATCTTATACCCGAATGCTGAGGCCTTGCGTGCCGTCATACGACCGATTTGACCAAAACCGATCAAACCGAGCGTTTGATGCGATGGCCGAATAATCCCCTCGCCGTCAACCATAGCTTGCCATCGGCCTTCACGCACTGCAGTGTCGTAGCGCTTCAGCCGACGAGCTAGAGCCAACATCATTGCCACGGCGTGAGTGCTGACCTCGTCCAGATTGGAGTCTGGCACATAAGTGACCTGCACTCCTGCCCGTGTACAGGCCTCGACATCAATGGAATCGAGTCCTACACCAAAACGACCGATGACTTTGAGTTTTGGTAGCGCCTTCAAAACACGCTCAGTCACCGGTTCCCGCAAGATCATCAACGCATCTGCGTCGTAGCATTCCTCAATCAGCTCCTCTTCATTGAGAAGTGTCTTTTCTATGAAGGCCGCATCGAGCTCTGCAAGATAGGCATGTTGTTCCGGCTCAACGGCGAGAACGCCATCACACTTGACGATCTTCATGCAGATTTCCTTTCCGTTTCAGTGAGCGCGGCTCGCGCTTGCGATATGCCTCCAGCCATTGCAGCGCCGAGAAACATCGTATCGCTTGCGAGCAGATAGAACGAGATTCCTTTCCCGTACCAAGCGGCTATGTCGCTTGTATCCGGGCGGAAAATGCCTACGGCTTTGTTCGTAGAAATTGCTGTTCTTGTGATCTTTTCAATCGCAGCAACAAGCTTTTCGCGACCATTCGGTCCCATCGCATCGATGGAAACGGACAGGTCTCCGGGGCCTATGAAAATCACATCGACACCATCAACTTCTGAGATCTCTTCGATATTGGCCAGACCTTCAGCCGTTTCGACCTGGATCGCCAAAGCGATGGCATCGTTTGCTGCGGTTAGATAGTCTGGAATACGATAGCCATAGGCCGCGGCGCGACCAGGTCCAACCCCTCGAGCGCCGATCGGCGGATAGCGCGTTGCCTGAACTGCGGCCCGTGCTTGGTGAGCCGTTGATACGCGCGGCACAAGAACACCTTGCGCACCGGCATCAAGCACAGCCGCAATCGCTTCCGGTGCATGACCCGGTACCCGGACCATAGCCGGCACAGCGTGAACATCGCAAGCCCGGATCAGATCCTCAATACGCTCACGACTGATCTGCGAATGTTCCCAGTCTATGCAGACGAAATCAAGCCCGGTGGCAGCCGTCACTTCGACCGCGACAGGATGGGGGATAGCGGAAAACGTTCCCATCAGCGGTGAGCGTGCCTTGCAGCGAGCACGAAAACTTTCCATGAATCCATTCCTTTTAAAAGCGTTAGAAGACTGAAATTTCTTTCCTTCCACGCAGTTTTAGCGGGCAGCAACAATTAGCGCCTCACGCCGCCGTGCAAGCCGGATGTTCACGAAACTCATGAGCCCTCCCGACAGAAGAAAAGCAGCCGCGACGAAAAGCGCATATTCATAATTACCGGTCGTATCGCGAATGATCCCGAACAGGTAGGGACCGGTGAATCCGCCGAGATTTCCAAGTGAGTTCGCCAGTGCGATCGCGGCCGCCGCCGCAGCGCCTGATACAGCAGGCCGCGGCAGCGCCCAATAGGCACTCCCGCCGGCATAAATGCCCGCCGCAACACAACAGAACGCGAACATCGAAATCAGCGGATTTGTCGTCAGAGCACCTATCACAAACCCCAATGCCCCAAGAGCACAGGGGATGAGCACGTAAAACAGGCGATCATCCGTATATTTCGTGTACCGGCTCCAGAAATAGATAGCGAGCGCGGCTGCTATATAGGGGACAGCCACCACCCAGCCCACCATCGAAGTCTGAACACCCAGTTCGCGAACGATTTGCGGAAGCCACATGTTAAGCGCATAGCCAGTTGTCAGGATAAGGAAATACTGGAACGCGAGCGCAAGTGTAGGCAAATCCATTAATGCAGACAGTGGCGAGGCATGCTTTGCAGCAGAATTGCCTTCCGCCTGCAACTGCGCGCGCAGTACGCTTTTCTGGCTATTGTTAAGAAACTTTGCGTCTTCAACGCGATCAGGTAACCTCAGAAAGACAACAATACCGAGGATGATGGCAGGTATACCCTCGATGACAAACATCCAGCGCCAGTCGAAGGCCTCGATCAACGCTGTTGACAGCGGTGCACCAACAGCATTCGCAATAGGCCCGAACGCGAAAAAGATCGCAGTTGCCCTGCCAATCTCACGTTTCGTGTACCACTGGTTCATATAATAGACGACACCGGGAACAAAACCGGCCTCGGCAAGACCCAGAAGGAAACGGACCGCATAGAAGGAATATGGGCCTTGTACCAAAGCCATGCACATGGAAAGAAGGCCCCATGTGACCATGATACGCGCTATCCATCGGCGCGCGCCGACCTTCTGCAAAATGAGATTGCTAGGAATCTCGAATGCAAAGTAGCCAAGAAAGAAGATACCTGCGCCAAAACCATAAGCTGCAGCCGAAAGGCCTATGTCAGCGTTCATTGTTAGAGACGCGAATCCAACATTCACGCGGTCCAGAATAGATACGAAAAAGCTAATCCCGAGCAGCGGCATTATGTTGCGTGTCACTTGTCGAGCGGTATGTTCATCCATAATTTCCCCTCCATGGGAATCAATTTCCCTCTAAGTTCCCGATATGAAAGTGTCGACACTTTTTATTTTATTGTCGACACATATAGAAAAGATGGAGCCATGTCTAATAATTTTACGCCTTCAGACGAGCAAAACGATCCGCAAGGACGTACCGGCGACATGGTGCAAATCTTAGCCACCAGTCTGCGAGGAAAAATTCTAAGTGGGGAATTGCCAGCAGGACAAAGGGTACGCGAATCGAGCATAGCATCAGACCTCAACGTCAGCCGCGCAACGCTGCGTGAGGCCCTGAGGCTAATCGAGAGGGGTGGATTGATCGAGAAATCACCCAACCGTTCCTATATCGTTGTTAGATTCAATGAACGAGATATTTTCGAACTGGCCACCTTGCGTACGGCTCTTGAAGTCATGGGAGCCCGTTTAGCGCTTCAAAGAAGTTATACATCTTCCGCTTTAGCGGCGGCCATACCTGCTATCGCATCGGCTGCCGAGAACCGAGATCTCAAGTCGCTGGCAGCGGCCGACCGTCGCTTTCATGAGATATTGATCGAATGCGCTGATCACAGGCGTCTTCTGGAATCGTATCATGCATTACAGGATCAGATTGAACTGGCCATGCTGAATGTCCAGAAACATGAACTGAATATTGCGGGAATAGCAGACCGGCACGCGCGGTTAGTTGCACTTGCCACAAACCCGGACAAATTTGTTGAAGAACTCTATCGACACATCCGTGAGGGCATGGGCGTTAGCGATATATCGGTATTGATTTGATTCACACGGTATCATTTCGTACAAATCTTGGGGGTGGTGAACTGATTGCCAGTCAGTGTCTGGATGTTGTGAACGTTCCAATCTCAGCCGTTGGCCATATGTAGGGTTATTCTACTTCACATGTTCGGGTCTGCGTTCGAATTTGAGAGCGTCTCTTCAAATATTATAATTTTGAGCATAAACGAAAATTTCCTGTCACCAACGGCGCTCAAACATTAGTATATCCCCAGATATGCTTTTCGAACATTTTCATTACCGAGGAGTTCTTCACTCGCTCCCGAAAGATGTATCTGCCCATTTACTATCACATAAGCACGTTGGGACAATTTTAGTGCGTGATTGGCATTCTGTTCGACCAGAAAAATAGTCTTGCCCATCGCGGCAATCTCTCCCAGCACCTCGAAGACGCGCTTCACGACCAGCGGCGCCAGCCCCAGCGAAGGCTCATCGAACAGGATCAGCTCGGGCCGCGCCATCATGGCGCGCGCAATGGCCAACATCTGCTGCTCACCGCCAGACATGGTGCCCGCAACCTGATTGCGACGCTCTTTGAGGCGGGGAAACAATTCAAACATGGTTGCGCGGTCGGCGTCGAAATGCTCCATACCGACAGGCGTGGTGCCCATCATCATGTTTTCCTCGACCGACATTTCCTGATAGATCTGCCGTCCTTCCGGCACCAGCGCCACGCCCCGTCTTGAAATACGGTTTGTCGCCAGACGCGAAATATCCTCACCCCGATGGACGATCTTGCCTTTCGATGCGCGCGGCGAGCCGAAGATCGTCGAAAGCAGCGTGGTCTTGCCTGCGCCGTTCGCGCCAATCAGGCTGACAATCTCGCCCTTGGAAATATGCACATTGACCGAGCGCAGCGCTTCCACCGCACCATAATGCGCGTGCACATCCACCAGCTCAAGAAGCTTGTCGGTTGCGCCCTGCCCGTTTGGTTCTGCCACCTGGCTCACGATTGCACCTCTTCTTCGCTGACACCGAGATAGGCCGCTATCACTGCGGGATCGTTGGCCACCTGTTCAGGCGTTCCATCGGCAATGACCTCGCCGTGATCCAGCACGACAATGTGGTTCGATATGCGCATCACCAGCCCCATATCGTGCTCGATCACCAGCACGGTCAGTTCCTGCTCAGCGCAAAGCCGCTGGATAATCTGGGAAAGCTCATGTGTTTCGGATGGGTTCAGCCCCGCCGCCGGTTCGTCAAGGCATATGAGTTGCGGCCCGGTACACATGGCGCGGGCTATCTCCAGTCGTCGCTGCCGACCATAGGGAAGTTCGCCAGCCAGCCGGTTGGCGTCTTCAAGCAGGTTCATCTGGCCGAGCCAGTAATACGCGCAGTCCACCGCCTCGGTTTCCGCCTTGCGGAAGGCCGAGGTCTTGAAGATGCCGCTCAAAAGCCCGTTGCGGGTGGCAAGATGCTGGGCAACCAGCAGGTTTTCCACCACCGACATTTCCTTGAACAGCCGGATGTTCTGGAATGTGCGGGCGATGCCCGCCCGCGTCACCTGATGGGAGCCGCCGGTGATCGGCTTGTCCATGTAAGCGCCGATGTCGCGCGGGCCTTCCGGACCGTTGAGCACAATGCGTCCTTCGCTCGCGCGATAAAAGCCGGTGATGCAGTTGAACATCGTCGTCTTGCCAGCGCCGTTGGGACCGATCAGCGCGGTAATGCCGCCTTTCGCCACCGAGAAATTGACGCCGCGATTGGCGACGATGCCGCCAAACCGCATGGTGACATTTTGAACTTCGAGAATTGGCGCGTTCATCGGCTGGCCTCCATGGTCAATTGATCCCGCTTGGAGGAAAGCCCCGCCGATACCACCGCTTCCGACGACGGGAAGAATGCCGGGCGCGTGACCCGTACCAGTCCGCGCGGCTTCCAGATCATCATGACGACCATCAGCACGCCGAAAATGAAGACGCGATATTCCGCGAAGTCGCGCAGCAGTTCCGGCAGGATAGTCAGGACCAGCGCGGCCAGAATGACACCGACAGTCGAGCCGAGACCACCTAGCACCACGATGGCGAGGATGAGCGCGGATTCGAAGAAGGTGAAGGAGGTCGGGTTCACGAAGCCCTGATGTGCCGCGAAGAACACGCCTGCAATCCCGCCTGTCGATGCGCCAAGCATGAAGGCGGAAAGCTTGATGAAGACGTGATTGACGCCAAGCGACCGACAGGCAATCTCATCCTCGCGCAGTGCTTCCCACATGCGCCCCAGCGGCATGACGCGCAGGCGCTCCACCGTGTAGATCACCCCGCACACGACGAGGAACAGCACGAAATACAGGAACCAGAACTTGTAATCGGAATTATAGGCGATGCCGAAGAAGTCGTGGAACGGCGTGCCTCCCTGCTTTGCGGTCCGGCTGAACTCCAACCCGAAGAGCGTGGGGGCGGGCGCGGGGGCGCCGTTCGGTCCTCCGGTGAAGTCCAGCCAATTGTTGAGCACAAGGCGGATGATCTCGCCGAAACCCAGTGTCACGATGGCGAGGTAATCGCCATGCATCTTGAGCACCGGAAAGCCGAGGATCATGCCGCAAAGGCCCGCGAGAAACGGCGCGATGACCAGCGCGCTCCAGAAGCCCAGACCCAGATATTGCGAGCCGAGCGCCAGAAGATAAGCCCCCACCGCATAGAAGGCCACGAAGCCGAGATCGAGCAGGCCAGCCAGCCCGACGACGATGTTCAGGCCCAGACCCAGGAGGCAGTAGATCAGCGCCAGAACGGCGATGCCGAGGAAATATTTGTCGGCTACGAAAGGCAGCATCAACCCTGCCAGAAAAATCACCGCCAGCAGCGGGGCTGCTGATTTTTCCTTGCCGGTCCTGACCGTGACGCCGCCGCTATTTCTGGACAAAAGGGCTTTCAGCCTTGCGCCAAAGGGGCTCATGCCGATCAGCGAAAATATCAGCCGTCCGGCTGTGACGATGGCGGCAAGCGTAACGGCCCGCATCAGCTCATTGCGGAAGGAGAAGCCGTCCAGCACGAGACCAGAAATCGGCCCAAGCAGGATCAGCGAAATGGTGAAAGTCAGCAGCGCTTCCTTGAAAAGCGCGAGAAGACGGTCGTTCAGCATGGTTTCCGGCCTTCCCTCAGACTTTCTGGATTTCCGGACGACCGAGCAGGCCGTAAGGACGGAAGAACAGAAGAACAATCAGCAAGGCAAAGGCGAAGACGTCTTTGTAATCCGTGCTGACATAGCCGGCGAACAGCGCTTCGGTGAGGCCGAGCAATATGCCGCCGAGCACTGCGCCCGGCAGAGAGCCGATGCCGCCAAGCACTGCTGCCGTAAAGGCCTTGATGCCCATCACGAAGCCGATGAAGAAATTGAACGACCCATAGTTGAAGGTCACCAGCACGCCGCCGACGGCGGCTGTTGCTGCACCGATCACGAAGACCGTAGAGATGGTGCGGTCGGTATTGACGCCGAGGATTGCAGAAATACGGATATTCTGCTGTGTCGCGCGGCACTCACGGCCAATGCGCGTATAGCCGATCACATAGGTCAGAATGCCCATGGCGATCAAAGAGGCCAGTAGGATCACGGTCTGCATATAGGTGATCTGGGCGAAGTGCTGTTCGGTGCCGAACCGGAAAGCGCCCTGGATCAGCGTCGGCACACCCTGATCGCGCGCGCCTTGCGAAATCTGAACATAGCTTTGCAGCATCAGCGATATGCCGATCGCAGAAATCAGCGGTGCCAGTTTGGTGGAGCCGCGCAACGGCCTGTAGGCCACGCGCTCGATCACCCACCCATAGACCGCCGTGATGGCGCAGGTGATGATCAGGATCGAGATAAGCGCGAAAGGAACCGACTGAACGCCGAAGAAGCCCAGCACTGCAAGCGTGATCGCGGCAATATAGGCCGACACCATATAGACGTCGCCATGAGCGAAATTGATCATGCGGATGACCCCGTAGACCATCGTGTAGCCGACAGCGATCAGTCCGTAGATGGCGCCCAGCGTGATCCCATTGATCAGTTGCTGGGCCAAAATATAGAAGTCCATGGCAACCCCTTTTGCATTCAGAGCGACATGCGATCTGAACTCTTGGTCCGACGCATCCAGCCGCACAGCGTGACGTGCTGCGGATGCGGTTCAGGCAAGGAGGAACCAGCCAGACCGCAGGGTCTGGCTGGAGCTGGTAGAGCCTTAATTGACGAGAACTGGGGTTCCCTTGTCGTCGAAATTATAGAAGACGAACTTGAAGTCCTTGATGTCGCCCTTCTCGTCCCAAGTGATCTTGCCAATGGCGGAATCAACCGTGTTGTTACGCAGCCAGTTGGTCTGGACCTTGATGTCGTTACCCGCCTTCAACGCAGCCACGATGGCCTGCGCATTGGCGTAGCCATAGAGCGTGTAGTTGGCTGGCGTGATATTCGCCTTCTTCAGCGCATCCTGAACGCCCTTGGTCGACGGATCGGCCAGCGGGTCCGGCGTTGCCGAATAATAGACATTCTTGAGATTGCCCGCGCCGCCA
Source organism: Ochrobactrum soli (assembly GCF_003664555.1). Taxonomy (NCBI): domain Bacteria; kingdom Pseudomonadati; phylum Pseudomonadota; class Alphaproteobacteria; order Hyphomicrobiales; family Brucellaceae; genus Ochrobactrum; species Ochrobactrum soli. The sequence goes on from NZ_RCHH01000021.1 coordinate 24,431, forward strand.
GCTGCCGCAATCAGCTCGGTCTGCGCGAAGGAATCGCCGCTCACTACAACCACATCCAGACCCTGTTCCTTGATCTGGCGGATCAGCGGGCCGCCTTCCGGAATAAGACCGCCAAAATAAACGGCCGTTGCGCCAGAGCTCTTGATCTTGGTCACCAGTGCATTGAAGTCGCGCTCACCGCGCGTCAGGCCTTCATACAGAACCGGCTTGATGCCGCGTGCTTCGATGGTCTTCTTGACTGCATCGACCAGGCCCTGACCATAGGTGTCCTTGTCATGGATCAGCGCGATCTTGTCCCGCTTCAACGTGTCGAGAATGAACGCACCGGCGACGACTGCCTGCTGATCGTCGCGTCCGCAACCGCGAAACACCGTTTCCAAACCACGCTCGGTCACGGTTGGATTGGTGGATGCAGGCGCCATCTCCAGAATGCCTGCATCATTGTAGATCTCGGAAGCAGGGATGGTGCTCGACGAGCAGAAGTGGCCGATCACCGCCTGAACCTTGTCCTGATCGACAAAACGGTTGGCAACGGCAATCGCCTGCTTCGGTTCGCAGGCATCGTCGCCCTTCACCAGCTCGATCTGCTTGCCATTGATGCCGCCGCTGGCGTTCACATCGTTCACATAAGCGGAAACACCGCTGTAAACCTGTTCACCGAATGTAGCGTTGGGGCCTGTCATCGGGCCTGCAACACCGATCTTGATCGTGTCGGCAGCAAAGGCCTGCGACAGCAGGAGACCGGACGCGATGGCCGATCCGGCGAGAAGTCTTGCGATGGATTTCATGGAGTTTCCCTCTGGTTTTAACCGTTGTTCTTATCGAAGCGATTTCTGTTCCGATGGAAGTGTTCGAACCGCTCCAATTCTTTGCTTGCAGGCATTTTCTGGGCAAAATCGCTCTATATTCTCACTGGAAACGTTAGGGCCGCTCTCGGCCTTCGCCATTTCCACGCGAGTGGTCTCATCGCACCAATCATATGATTTTGCTTGCGTATTACCTCCACCAAACAAAAATCGGCCAGCTGAACCGCCGTTTTTGCGGCTTGTTTTCATGTTGACACATATATGATAAGTGACGTATTTAAAGATCGTCAAGTGGAATTACGAATGAGCGCGGCCCAACACCATCAAGACGCATCAATTCCAGACCCCGACGGCCCGATCTTCCACCCGCCTCCATACGACCCAGCACAAAGAAGCGCCGTGATCGGCGACACGCCAGGAACCACAGGCCAGGGAGCCCAGACATGAACATGATCGCGTTCGAAAACCGGCGCGCGGCGACCATCAAATCCTCACCGTCGATGGCAGTTTCGATGGCGGCCAAGGCCATGCGGGCCAGAGGCGAAAACGTCCTCGACCTGTCGCTCGGCGAGCCGGATTTTGATACGCCGTCGCATATTGTCGAGGCGGCTATCGGCGCGATGCGCACCGGCATCACGCGCTATACCGCGCCTGACGGCCTGCCGGAGTTGCGCCAGGCCATTGTCGATAAGTTCAGGCGCGAGAACGGTCTCGACTATGCGCTGGACGAAATCTCGATCGGCAATGGCGCAAAACAGATCCTGTTCAACGCCTTTCTCGGCACCTTGGAGCCGGGCGACGAAGTGATCGTTCCGGCCCCTTACTGGGTGTCCTATACCGATCTGGTGATCCTGCATGGCGGCCTACCGAAAGTGATCGCCTGCGGTGTGGAAGACGATTTCAAGATCACGCCGGAGCGGCTGGAAGCGGCAATCACCCCAAAGACCCGCTGGTTTCTGTTCAACTCGCCTTCCAATCCAACCGGCGCGATCTATACGGCGGACGAATTGAAGGCGCTGGGTGAAGTGCTGGCACGCCATCCGCGCGTCGCGATCATGTCGGATGAAATCTACGAACACATCGTCTGTGACGACACACCCTTCACGTCATTCGCCATTGCATGCCCCAATCTGCGCGACCGCACATTGATCATCAACGGCGTTTCCAAGGCCTATGCCATGACCGGATGGCGTCTTGGCTATGCGGCGGGTCCGAAGGAACTGACCAAGGTGCTCAACAAGCTTCAGTCGCAGAGCACCACCTGCCCCTCCTCCATCACGCAGGTTGCGGCAGCGGCCGCCCTCAACGGCCCGCAGGATTTCGTGCGGAAGGCGGTTGCGGAATACAAGGCGCGTGGCGAACTGGTGACAAAGGGCTTTGGCGCCATTGCGGGGCTTGAAGTGCGCGCGCCGGAAGGTGCATTCTATCTCTTCCCGAAATGCGCTGCCTATATCGGTAAAGTGACGCCGGAAGGCACTCTGATTGAGAATGATACAATGCTCGCTTCCTATCTTCTGACCGAAGGCAAGGTCGCCACTGTGCCCGGCGCGGCTTTCGGCGTTGAGCCTTACATCCGCCTCTCATTCGCGACCTCCCGGGATAACCTGACCGCAGCCATCGAGCGCACGTCCGATGCTCTCGCAAAACTTCGCTAATTAGGACCTCTTCATGACCCACTTTCAAAGAACGCTGTTGACCGGTGCTGCCGGTCGCCTCGGATCGGAGCTGCGCAAATCGGGAACGCGGCTGGGCCAGATCGTGCGCTTGTCGGCGCTGGAACCGTGTCAGGATCTCGCGCCGCATGAAGAGGACTTCCCCGCCGATCTCGCGGATTTTGACGCGGTTTCGCGCGCTGTCGAAGGCTGCGACGCCATCATACATATGGGCGGGCAGTCGGTGGAAGCGCCCTGGAAGACCATCCTCGATTCCAACATTTCCGGCGGCTACAATATTTACGAGGCAGCCCGCCGCCACGGCGTGAAGCGCATCGTCTTTGCAAGCTCGGTTCATGCCATCGGCTATTACGAGCGGACGGATACCATTGACGGCACTGTTCAGACGCGACCCGACAGCCTTTATGGCGTCTCCAAAACCTTCGTGGAAAATCTGGCCCGCTATTACTTCGACAAGTTCGGCATCGAAACCGTCTGCATTCGCATCGGCTCCTCCTTTCCGGAACCGACCGACCGTCGCCATCTGATCACCTGGCTGTCCTTCGAAGACTGCCGCCAGCTGGTCGAGAAGTGCCTGTCGGCGCCGCGTGTTGGCTTCATGGTCGCCTATGGCATGTCGAACAACAGCGAATCCTTCTGGGACAATCGCACAGCCGCCGTGCTCGGCTACAAACCCATGGACAGCGCCGACGATTATCGCGATGCGGTTTTCGCCAAGACGCCGCAAGGCGATCCCAACGATCCGGCAGTCCGGTTTCAGGGTGGCAGCTTCTGCGCCGCCGGTCATTTCGAAGACGAAAATAAGTAGGCTTACAATGCAGGCTTCCAAGACTTCCTATGATGTCGTCATTGTCGGCGGCGCGGTTGTGGGCAGCGCGACCGCCTATTTTCTGGCGACCAACCCCGATTTCAACGGCACCATACTGGTGATCGAAAAGGACTGGACCTATCAGCGCTCGGCAACGGCGCTGTCATCCAGCTCCATCCGCCATCAGTTTTCCAACGCCATCAATGTGCAGGTCTCGCGCTTCGGCACGGAATTCATCCGCAATTTCCGCGGAAACGTGGCCGTCGATGACGACACGCCGGAAATCGGCTTTCACGAAGCGGGCTATCTGTTCCTTGCCGCCGATGACCGCGGCGATCAGGTTCTGCGGCGCAATCATGAAACGCAGGTTTCCTGCGGCGCGGAAGTTTCGCTGCTGGATGTGGATGGCCTTGGCCAGCGCTTTCCTTGGCTCAATCTTGAGGGACTGACGCTTGGCAGCACCGGCGAACGCGGCGAAGGCTGGTTCGACAGTTCCGCCCTCATGCAGGGTTTTCGCAAGAAAGCGCGCGCGCTTGGCGTCGAATATATCGAGGACGAGGTCGTGGCCGTCAACCGTGAGGGCGGCCGCATTGTCTCCGTGATCACCAAAAGTGGGCAGACGATTGCCTGCGGCACGATGGTCAACACGTCCGGCACCAACGGCAAGAATGTCGCCCGCATGGCCGGGTTGGACATTCCGGTCGAACCACGCCGCCGTTCGTTGTTCGTCGTCGATTGTCGCACACCGCTGGAAGGCAAGGTGGGCCTTACCATCGACCCAAGCGGCGTGTTCTTCCGGCCTGAAGGCAAGTTCTATCTGATGGGCACCTATCCCAAGCACGACCCGGAAGTCGACCCCAACGATTTCGATGTCATGCATGACGAATTCGACGAGGAAATCTGGCCGACCTTGGCCAATCGCGTTCCAGCCTTTGAGGCGATCAAAGTCGTCAACTCATGGGCTGGCCATTACGACTATTGCACGCTCGATCACAATGTCATTCTGGGACCGCATACCGAGGTGAAGAACTTCCTGTTCGCCAACGGGTTTTCCGGTCACGGATTGCAGCAGTCGCCAGCCATGGGGCGCGGCTTGAGCGAGTTGATCATCTATGGCGCGTTCAAGACACTCGACCTCTCGCCCTTCGGCTATGAGCGCGTGACGGCTAACCTTCCATTTCTGGAAGATGCCGTGATCTGACCGGCTTTCCAGACAAAATCAAAAAGCCCGAAACTGTCGCCGGTTCTGGGCTTTTCTGTTTGTTTGCGCTGCTCAGTCTGTCAGCGCATCGCTGGCCGGTTCTTCCAGCAAGGAGCGGTAGCGATTGAGGCTTTCCTCCAGATGCGCGACCAGCGCATTGCGCGCCGCCTTTGCATCGCCCTGCGTGATTGCAGCAAGGATCATCGCATGTTCCTTGTTGATCTTCTTGAGATAAGACCGCGAAGCCCGCACGGGCTGGCGATGCTTCAGGAGCAGATCGAAGTTGATCTCGCCGATCACCGCTTCCAGAAAGTTCGGGAAATGCGGATTGCGGGTTGCTCGCGCAATCGCAAGGTGGAAATCGAAATCGGCGCGTGCCTCGACTTCCGGATCGTCGGTTTCCAGATTTTCCAGATGATCGTAAGCGCGGGCGATTTCCGCCAACGCCTCCGGCGTGCGGCGGGTGGCGGCAAGCGCCACCGACTGCATTTCTACGCCAAGCCGCAATTCAAGAATCTGCATTGCGGAGCGAATATCGTCGATCCGGCTGATCTCGTAATTGAGCGCCTTCACGTCCTTGTCGGTGACATAAACGCCCGCACCCTGCCGCGTGGTGACACGCCCTGCCACCTTGAGCGAGGTCAGCGCCTCGCGGATAACAGTTCTGCTGACGCCAAACTCTTCACATAGCTGGGCGCTGGACGGCAGCTTGTCGCCGGGACCATAGAGACCCGAGTCTATTCGGGTCGTCAGTTCCGCGACGACAATTTCCGCCAGATTTCCGCGTTGGGTAATGATTGACACGACATTTAACTCCAGCGCTGGTTATTTGATTTTATAAATCACGTGATGACTAACTATAGTGGCAGTACCATTTCATTGAGTATCTGAACAGGATGCCGGATGGACTGGCGTTCAATCGCCTCGATTAAAATGCTCTGACATATCCGCATGCCTTGACGAATTTCCAATCGTTGGACGTCGCTTGATAAATCGAATTGACGATAGGAAAAACGGTACGCGAGCTGTCACCGATGTCCACTTCACCTTGAAAGCCCGCCTGGGCCAGGTGTTGAGAGAGTTCGAGTGTCAGGCCATTGAAGGGCTGTTTCCTGATCAGAGATGGAATCATGTGGGACTCAAAAAACTTCTTGCATCGCCTTCAACTTGGCATATAAGTGATAACATACAATTCTTCCCACGCAAGACCAAATATGAGGCGGAACGTGAAAGATCAGACCATTATCATTGTCGGCGGCGCTTCGGGACTGGGTTTGACGACAGCAAAGCTGATGGTGGAAAACGGAGCGGCCAAAATCGGCCTCATAGACCGCAATGCGGAACTACTCGCCAGTTCCGCGGAATCCTTGCGCGAACTGGGCGTTGAAGTCGCGACTTCGGTCGCAGATATTTCGCGAGCCGCATCTGCCCACAAGGGCTTCAACGACGTCGCCGGCAAGCTAGGCCGCGTGCATGCGCTCGTCAACAGCGCAGCCATCTATCCGCGCAAGCCAATCCTTGAAATCACAGATGAAGACTGGGATCTGGAAAACGCCATAAACGTCAAAGGCACCTATCACATGATGGTGGCCGCCGTTCTGCATATGCGGCAATTCGTCGATGTGCCGCACGTCACAGGTCGCATCGTCAATGTCACCTCGGTCGACGCCTTCAAGGCGCATCCGCAAAACGCGCATTATGCAGCCACAAAGGCGGCTGTTGTCAGCCTGACCAAATCCTTCGCGCAGGAATGCGCCAAGGACCAGATTCTGGTCAATTCCGTTGCACCGGCGGGCTTTGCCACCGACCGCGCCAAGGAACTGGGCTTCCTGCCGGAACTGGCCAAGGCAAGCGCGCTTGGACGCGCCGCCGAGCCGGTGGAAATGGCGCAGTGGATCGTCATGATGGCTTCCGGCCGCAATACCTATGCCACTGGTGAGAATGTGGTGGTCAGTGGAGGCTATATCTATGTCTGATCCCTACCGCGTTGCGCTTGTCACCGGCGCCACGAGCGGCATCGGCAAGGCCACCGTCGCGCGGCTGCGCGAGCGCGGGCTGACCGTCTACGCCGTCGGTCGCAACAGTCAGGCGCTGTCAGCACTTGCCGCAGAAACGGGCGCGCTCACGGTTGAGGCCGATGTGCGCGACACGAAGGCAATCGAGGCTGCACTTTCTGGCACCGAGGTCGACATCCTGATCAACAATGCGGGCATTCTTTCCACCCGCGCCTTGTTTCACGAGATTGACCCCGACGAGATCAACGCCATGGTCGATATCAATCTCAAAGCGCCGATGCATCTGACCCGCGCCTTTCTGCCCGGCATGGTGGCGCGCAAGCGCGGCCACCTCATCTATATCGGATCGAGCGGCGGTCAGGCGCCATATCCGAATATGGGCGCTTACGGCCCCTCCAAGGCTGGCTTGAGCCTGTTTTGCGACAATCTGCGTTGCGATCTTCTGGGCACGTCTGTTCGCGTCAGCGAAATTGTGCCGGGCCGCGTGCAGACTGCACTCTACCGGACATCAATCCCCGACAATCAGGCGCAAGCCGTGCTTTACGATGGCTATCGCCCGATCCAGCCGGAAAACATTGCCCAGATCATTGGTCAGGTGATCGAACTGCCGGTCTTTGTCGATGTTTCCCGCGTCGAAGTCTTCCCGACCGATCAGGCGACCGGCGGCGGCTCCATGGTCAAATTTCAGGAAAACTAAGGCGAAGGCGACCCTCTGCGTAGCCTTTGTCGTTTCATCAGCATCATACCGGGCATCGCTCGCAAGAGCCGCGCACCGATCAGCTATGCGCGCGCGAAAAGCCCACGCCATAGCTCCACCGAAAGACAAGTAAAACTTGCCAATTGCCGGATTATCTTGATTTCGTGAAAATGCTCCGGCTGGCATGATCATTCACAAGGTGATCGCCGAAAAGGCGCACAGGAAGGAATCTGGAATGCGTAACGGAGGCCAGCTTCTCGTCGAAAGCCTCGTCGCTTTGGGAGCAAGAAAATCGTTCGGTGTGCCGGGAGAAAGCTATCTCGCCGTGCTTGACGCATTGCACGATACCAAGGGCGCGCTCGACTTTGTGATGTGCCGCAACGAAGGCGGCGCTTCCTTCATGGCAGCAGCCTGGGGCAAGCTCACCGGCGAACCCGGCCTCTGCTTCGTCACACGCGGCCCCGGCGTCACCAACGCCTCCGTCGGCATTCACACCGCCATGCAGGATTCCGTACCTATGCTGATCTTTGTCGGACAGGTCGGAACCGACATGAAGGGCCGTGAAGCCTTTCAGGAAATCGATTACCGCGCCGTCTTCGGCACCATGGCGAAATGGGCGACCGAGATCGATGATATCGACCGTATTCCCGAAATTCTGGCCCGCGCCTGGACGACGGCGACCACGGGTCGCCCCGGCCCGGTGGTCATCGCCTTGCCGGAAGACATGCTGACCTCTGCAACAGATGCAGCTCCCCTTTCCGGCCCCGCAAAGATCAGCGAAGCCGCACCTTCCGCCGCCGCTCTGGACGACGTGCAGACCTTGCTCGGCGCAGCTAAGCGGCCTGTCATCCTGATGGGCGGCATCAACTGGACTGAGGCCGGGCGCGACGCCCTGCAAAACTTTGCTGAAGCCTCCGACATTCCGGTTGTCGCTGCCTTCCGCTATCAGGACCAGTTCGACAATTTCTCGCCCTCCTTCGTCGGCGAGGCAGGCGTCGGCATGCTGCCGCATGTCAAGGCGCTGATCCGCGATGCCGACCTGATCCTCGCGATCAATGTCCGCTTCGGTGAAATGACAACGGATGGCTATACTCTGCTTTCCGTGCCGGTCCCGGCGCAGAAGCTCATCCATGTCCACGGTTCGGACCGGGAAATCGGCAAGATCTACCAGCCCACACTCGGCATTCAGGCTGGCCCCAATGCTTTCGCTACCGCCTTGAAGCCGATCAAAGGCGACTGGAATAAGTTGCGAGCGGATGCCCGCGCCGCTTTCGAGGCGAGTTTTTCGGCGCCTTCGCAGCCCTCGCCCGTCGATATGGTGGTAGCGATGGAGCATGTCCGCGATGTGCTGCCCGAAGACGCCATTCTCACCAATGGCGCAGGCAATTTCACCGTCTGGCCCAACAAATTCTTCAAATTCGGCAAGAAGAGCCGCCTGCTCGCGCCGCAATCGGGCGCGATGGGTTACGGTCTTCCAGCAGCGGTCGCCGCGAAGGTGGCCTTTCCGGAGCGCACGGTTGTCTGCTTTGCCGGGGATGGCGATTTTCAGATGAATTGCCAGGAACTGGCGACTGCCAAACAGGCGGGCGCGCAACCCATCGTGCTCATCCTCAATAACGGTATCTATGGCACGATCCGCGCCCATCAGGAGCGGAATTATCCGGGTCGTGTTTCCGGCACCACTATGGACAACCCCGATTTCGTGGCGCTTGCCAAGGCCTATGGCTTTCATGCGGAGCGCGTTGAGCGGACGGAAGACTTCCCTGCCGCTTTTGCCCGCGGCCGCGCATCGCGCAGGGGCGCTGTGCTCGATCTCGACATTTCACCCGAAGCACTGACACCGCGCCAGACGCTCAGCCAGATGCGCGCCGCAGCCCTCGCTAAAGTGCCGGTCTGATTGGATCAGATATGCATTTTAGCTGCTTATTTTAACGCGCATCGTTTCCGAAAACCGTTTCACACTTTTCGGGATGCGCACTAAAAAGGAACCAGCATGAGCCAGACCATCCGCCTTGGCGCTGATATCGGCGGCACCTTCACCGACATCGCGCTCGAATGCAAAGGTGCGCTCTATTCCACGAAGGTTCTGACCAATTACAGCGCGCCCGAACGGGCGATCCTCGACGGCATTGCCGTTGTGACCCGCGATGCGGGTATCAGCCCTGCCGATCTCGACATTGTCATTCATGGCACCACGCTGGCCACCAATGCGCTGATTGAGCGGCGCGGCGCGCGCACGGCCTTTGTGACGACGGATGGCTTTCGCGATGTCATCGAGATGCGTACCGAAAGCCGCTTCGAGCAATATGATCTCAATCTGCGCCTGCCAAAGCCGCTGATCCCGCGTGAGGATCGCTTTGCGGTCAAAGGGCGCATCGGCGCACAGGGGCAGGAACTTCTGGCCCTCGACGAAGAGACGCTGGAGGCCATTGCCGACACCATTGCCGCAGGTGGTTTCGGCGCGGTGGCCATTGGCTTCATCCACTCCTACATGAATCCGGACCATGAACGCCGCGCCCGCGATATCATCGCGCGCAAGGTTTCGGTTCCGGTCTCCATTTCCTCCGAAGTCTCGCCGCAGATGCGCGAGTTCGAGCGCTTCAACACTGTATGCGCCAATGCCTATGTGCGTCCGCAAATGGCGGATTATCTCTCCCGCTTGCAGGTGCGTCTGGCGGAGATGGGCGCAAAGTGCCCGGTCTTCCTCATCCACTCCGGCGGCGGGCTGATCACCGTCGAGACCGCATCCGAATTTCCGGTGCGTCTCGTTGAATCCGGACCGGCAGGCGGCGCGATCTTTGCTGCCGATGTGGCGCAGCGCTTTGGCCTTGACAGAGTGGTGAGCTATGACATGGGTGGCACGACCGCCAAGATTTGCCTGATCGAAGATTTTGCTCCCAAGACTGCCCGCACATTCGAAGTGGCCCGCACCTATCGCTTCTGCAAGGGATCGGGCATGCCGATCTCCATCCCCGTGATCGAGATGATCGAGATCGGCGCTGGCGGCGGCTCTATTGCATGGGTCGACGCCATGGGCCGTATCCAGACCGGCCCGGAATCGGCAGCTTCCGAACCCGGCCCGGCCTCCTACCAGCGCGGCGGCGAACGCCCGGCCATCACCGATGCTGATCTGCTGCTCGGCAAGCTCGACCCGGATAATTTTGCCGGTGGCGCAATCCGCCTATCGGTGGAAAACGCCGCCAAAGCCGTGGCGCGCGATGTGGGAGACAAACTCAACATTGCCGTGGAGCCTGCCGCCTTCGGTATCTGCGAAGTGGTGGACGAAAACATGGCCAATGCCGCCCGCGTTCACGCGGTGGAAAACGGCAAGAACATTTCCGACAATATCATGATCGCCTTTGGCGGCGCGGCACCGCTGCATGCGGCGCGCCTGTGCGAAAAGCTCGGCATCGACCAGTGCCTGATCCCTGCTGGCGCAGGCGTCGGCTCGGCCATCGGCTTCCTCAAGGCACCTTTCGGCTATGAGGCGCTGGCCTCGAAGATCGTGCGCATGTCGGACTTCAAGGCTGCCAGCGTCAACACACTGCTGGACGAGCTGAAGACGACGGCGGAAGGCTTTGTCCGCGCAGGTACGAACGGCAAGGTGCTGCGTGAAATCACCGCCTTCATGCGCTATGTCGGCCAGGGTTGGGAAATCCCGGTGACGCTTCCCGACCGCAGCTTTACCGAAGCCGACGCAGAACTGATCCGCGACAGCTTCCGGCAAAACTATGCCCGTTTCTTCGGTCGTGCCATTGATGGGCTGGATGGTCTCGAAATCGAAATCGTGACCTGGTCGGTCAAGGCGCAGGACGAACGCTCCACGCCCAAACGCCATGCGCTGACCTTCGGTCGCTCGACCATTGAAACGCCGGTTACCCGCGCCGTCTTTGATCCCGCACAGGCCGCCAATCTGACGACCGCCATTGTGGAACGCCACACGCTTGCCCCCGGCGCGCGCGTCAGCGGCCCAGCCGTGATCGTAGAACGGGAAACCTCCACCGTTGTCACCTCGCCCTTCGATGTGGTCATGCAGGATGACGGCGCCCTTCTTCTCCTGCGCAAGGAAACAGCAGCATGAGCGACGCGACACAGGAAATCCGCATGCAGGTCATGTGGAACCGTCTGATCTCGGTTGTCGAGGAACAGGCGCTCACCCTTCTGCGCACGGCCTTCTCTACCTCGGTTCGCGAGGCGGGTGACCTGTCTGCCGGTGTGTTCGACCCTCAGGGCCGCATGCTGGCGCAGGCCGTGACCGGCACGCCCGGCCATGTGAACACCATGGCTGAGGCCGTGCTGCATTTCATGGCCGAAATCCCGCGCGAGGAGATGTATCCCGGCGACACCTATGTCACCAATGATCCATGGAAAGGCACCGGTCATCTGCACGACATCACCATGGTGTCGCCATCCTTCCTCGGCGACAAGCTGGTCGGCTTCTTTGCCTGTACGGCGCATGTGGTTGATGTTGGCGGGCGTGGCTTCGGCGCCGATGGCAAGTCGGTCTATGAAGAGGGCATCCAGATACCGATCATGAAGTTTGCCGAGCGTGGCGCGGTGAACAAGGATCTGGTGCGCATGCTGCGCGCCAATGTGCGCGAGCCCAATCAGGTTGTCGGCGATTTCTATTCGCTCGCGGCCTGTAACGATGTCGGCCATAACCGCCTCATCGACATGATGCAGGAAATCGGCCTGACATCGCTCGACACGCTAGGCGAGTTCATCTTTGCACGCACCCGCGCCGCGACGCTGGAACGCATCCGCGCATTGCCGAAAGGCCAATGGGCGAACGAACTTGTGACCGATGGCTATGACAAGCCGATCAGCCTCGCGGCAAAGGTCGAGATTGAAGGCGATACGGTCAATGTCGATTTTGCGGGCAGCGATGCCGTCAGCCCATGGGGCATCAATGTCCCGATCATCTACACCAAGGCCTATGCCTGCTATGCCCTGAAATGCGTGATCGCGCCGGATATTCCCAACAACTGGGCCTCGCTGGAATTGTTCACGATTTCCTCGCCGGTCAATATCCTCAATGCCGAGCGCCCGGCCCCGGTTTCGCTGCGCCACGTCATCGGCCATATGGTTCCCGACCTCGTTCTCGGCGCGCTGGCCAAGGCCCTGCCCGGCCAGATTCTGGCCGAAGGCGCTGCCGCATTGTGGAATATCCACATTTCGGCGCGTCCCGTGGCGGGTCAAGCCGGACGCAAGGCCGAAATCCTGATGTTCAACTCCGGCGGTATGGGCGCACGTCCCGAACTTGACGGCCTGTCGGCGACCGCTTTCCCGTCCGGCGTGATGACCATGCCGATCGAGGCGACCGAGCATACCGGCCCGATTGTCGTCTGGCGCAAGGAACTGCGTCCTGACTCCGGTGGTGACGGCGAATATCGCGGCGGCCTCGGTCAGACGATTGAAATCGGAGCCATTCCCGGCCACGAGTTCGATTTTTCGGCGATGTTCGACCGCGTTCACCATCGCGCCAGAGGCCGCAATGGCGGCGGCGAAGGCGCGCCGGGAGTGGTGGCGCTGGATGACGGCACCAAGCTGAAGCCGAAAGGCTGGCAGCATGTCCCGTCAGGCCACAGGCTGGTGCTGCAACTGCCGGGCGGCGGCGGTTATGGCGAGCCGCAGAACCGCGACCCGCAAGCCCGCGCCGAAGATATTTCGAAGGGCTATGTGTCGGCCAAGTAAATAAAATAAAGCATCGGCCCGAAATCAGTTCTGAGCTTCGGGCCGATGACATAGAAAATAGCGTTTCCGGCAAAACCGCGAAGCGATTTGGCACAGGAAAAGCGAATAGATGACCAGCCGGCATTCGTGATGGAGTGATATGAGCGAGCGGACAATCAGACTGCCCCCTCTCAACGCGCTGCGTGTGTTTCACGCGGTAATGCGCCACCGCAGTTTTCGCAGCGCCGCCGACGACCTTCTGGTCAGCCCGCAAGCCGTCAGCCAGCAGATCAAGCAGCTTGAAGAAACGACCGGTGTCCAGCTCTTTGAGCGGAAAGGACGCACGGTCGAACCGACCGAGAATGCCATTCTGCTCGGTCATTATGTCCAGTCCGGCTTTGCCGAATTTGCCGAGGGTATCCGCCGCATCAGCAAGACCGGCCAGCGCGACCGGATCAACATCAATGCCAGCCCCTATTTTGCGACACGCTATCTGCTCGAAAAGCTGGGCGGCTTTCGCGACATTGTGCCGGGCGCCGATCTTCGCCTGACAACCATGGTGGAGCTGCCGGATTTTGCCCGCGACGATGTGGATGTCGCCATACAATGGGGTTTTGGAGGCGATGTTCAGGGGAGCTGGAAAAACTATGAGACCAGGCCGCTGACCCGCGACGTAAAGGTGATCTGCTGCACGCCCGATCTGGCGCGCCAGATCGCGTCACCCGCCGATCTTCTCCCTATGACGCTGCTGCATCCCGTGCTTTCGGGCAACCTGTGGGCCGATGTTCTGGATCATATGGGCGTCGCGTTCGATCCGGCGGCAAGCAATATGCGCCTTCAGGACGCCGCCACCATGCGCCGCGCGACCGTGGCGGGCTTAGGCGTCGGGCTCCTCTCCATCGCTGACGCGGAGGAAGACCTCAAGCTTGGGCGTCTCGTCGCGCCTTTCGGGCGCGAGATCATGACCACCATGCCGGAAGCAAAAGTGCCGTGCTTTTATCTTGTCTTCCCGAAAGCGCATCTGCGGGTCCCCGCCATCGCAGCTTTCTGCAAATGGCTCGAAAAACATCCCTGGCGCGCCGAGAGGCTCGATACTGCGGCAATAACAGACAGTTAACCTCTTGATCTGATTGCCAGTCATAATCTGTCGACCACGATCGGGGCCTCGCGCGAACAAGAACATTAGCGGGTGCGTCGGCCTAGGCAAAAAATTGATTCTTATATGATGAGTGGTAAGTGCTACGCTTCGTACACTTTTGCATTGGCTCAATTCAGCACAACTGGTGGCCCTACTTTATTACCCCAGTCGCCTTCGATCTAAAGCAGTGTCATCGTTATCTCTTGCTATTACATGTCACTATAATCCGATGCCAAAGGTTTAATAGAACGATGACACATATTCTCAGAAAGCAGAACGTGGTGGCCATCGCACATGCAGAGACTAACGTGCTCCACGCACGAAGCTTTCACCAAGTGCTTGCGGCAAGCTTGCCTTGCGGCCAGCGATCAACAATACCAACATCACCATGGCAAATGGCAACATCTGGATCACGTCTGTAGGCACATTGACGCCGGCAACCTGTAACGCCGTTGCCATCGATAGGCTGACACCGAACAGTAATGCGCCGCCCAATACCCATAACGGCCTGCCGCGCGCAAGCATAGCAAGAACGATGGCGATGAAGCCGTTGCCATGGCTCATGAACGGAATGAACACGCCCGCAACTGTGACCGACATGAAGGCTCCGCCAAGACCGGCCAATGCACCGGTTATCAGTACGGCAATACTTCGCGTGCGGACAATATCCACACCGGTTGCATCAAGTGCCGCCGGTTTATCGCCCGCCGCCTGCAGGGCTGTGCCGAGATGCGTCATCCGGTAAATCCAGGCGAAAACCGCGACCAGAATGACCGCCACATAAACAACCGGATTATGGTTGAACAGGATTGGTCCCAGCACGGGAACTTCAGACAGAGGCCAGATCGGCCATTTCGGAGCACCGTCCAGACGTGGGTATGTTTGCGAAAACTGCACGAAATGCAGGAGTGCGGTCAGACCTTGCACAGCGAGCGTCAGGGCAATACCGATGACGATCTGATTGAGGCCGAGCCGCACGCAAAACAGCACCATGAAGGATGCGATGAACGCGCCAGCCGCCATGCCGCCGACGAAGCCGAGCCCCATGCTGCCGGTGGTCCATGCCACCAGAAAACCGGCATAGGCACCGACCAATATCATGCCTTCGAGCCCGATATTCAGGACGCCTGCCTTTTCCGACAATTGCTCGCCAAGCCCGGCTAGCAAAAGTGGTGTACCCGCAGCGATTGCACCTAGGAACAGCGTGATGATGAAACTATCCGTAAAAAGCGCCATGTTTTCTCCTCCTCAGACCTTCGCCCGGTAACGGCGATTCTTGTCAAAATATTCCGCCAGCGCCAAGGTGATCAGCAACAACGCCACGATGACGAGCGAGAAGAAACTTGGGACACCAAGCCGACGCGCTGCACTTTCCCCGCCGATTGTGAGGGCGGAAAACAGGAAGACATAAGCGATGGAGCCAAAGCCGTTGAGCCGCGCGAGGAAAACCAGCGGCACCACCGTTAGGCTGTAGGCCGGGTTCCAGTCCGCGCGGACATTGCCTTGCGTGCCCAGAATATCCACCGCGCCGGACAGCCCGGCAAGGCCTGCCGAAATGGCAAAGACGGCGATGGTCAGCTTCGGAACCGATAGACCGGCATGAACGGCGGCGCGCGGATTGGCCCCGACCAGCCGTAATTTCATGCCAAACGAGGTTTTCGTCATCATCAGATGCATGGCGATGATAACGACGAGGCCGATGATCAGGCCCGATGAAATGGTCGTATCGAACAGCTTCGGCAAGCGCGCATCCACCGGAAGCGTGCGCGTTTGCGGGGTCGTGGTCGCCGGATCGAGAAAAGCGAGCTTCACCAGCACATTGGCCAGCGAAACGCCAAGGAAGCTCATCATCAAAGTAGTGATGATTTCATTGATGCCATGCCACGCCTTCAGCATTGCAGGCAACAGGCCCCAGACCGCCCCAACCGCCAGACCAATTAGCAGACCGACAGCAAGGTTGAGCCAGATCGGCAATCCGGCCGTGTGCAAAAGCGGTGTGGTAGCCGCGACAATCACCGCAGCGAACAGAAACTGCCCGTCGCCGCCAAGATTCCAGATGCCAGCACGGAAAGCCACGATCAGGCTTGCCGCGATCAGCAGAAACGGCCCCATACGGGTCAGCGTTGCCGATAGACCGGACGGCGATAAAATCCCCCGCTCGACCACATAGGCATAATAACTTAGCGGATTGACGCCCATGGCGAGCAAGATCAGCCCACCCAGAACAAGGGCCGCGACCAGCGGTCCAACGCTGACGGCAAGGATTCTGCCCCACGCGGAAAAAGACAGACGTGCCATCTGTCCAGCCATCCCAGCCGTGCCGGCTTGCTGATCGCTCATTCTTCTTCTCCGGTACTCATCAGACGGCCGATGGTATCGCGCGCGCCTGCTTCATTCTGGACCGTACCGAGCACTCTGCCCTGGTCGATCACGGCTATTCTGTCGGCAAGCTCCAGAAGCTCGTCCAGATCGGTGGAAATCAGCAACACCGCCTTGCCAGCATCTGCGGCATCACGGATACGCTGGCGGGTGGCCCGAATGTTTTTCACGTCGAGCCCATAGGTCGGCTTTGCAAAAATCACCGCTTCGGCTGCGCCTGTCAGTTCACGCGCCAGCAGAACCTTCTGGATATTGCCGCCCGACAAAGTGCCAACCGGCGTCTGGACATCCGGCGTGCGGATATCGAAATTGCGAACATGTTCGGCAGCCTGAGCGCGGATCTGTTGAGGTTTTTCCAGCCCTTTGCGCCAGAATGGGGCGGCGCCAATGTCTTTCAACAGAAAATTGGTGGCGACCGCGAAAGCGCCCACCGTTCCCTCGCCAAGACGATCATCCGTCACGTAGCGCAAGCCTGCCGTACGGCGCTCACCCACCGAAAGCGCGCCGATTTCAGTCCCGTGCAAGCGAACGCTTCCGACGGACGGCGCTTGGCCTGCAAGCGCTTCCGCGAGTTCTTTCTGGCCATTGCCGTCGATACCGGCAATTCCCAGTACTTCCCGAGCACGGATGGTCAGCGAAACATCGCGAACCGGAATGCGCCCCGCGCTGGAGTTAAGCTTTTCGACCGTCAGTACCGTCGCGCCCAAATCGCGGCTGACACGTGGCGCGGTTTCACCGTCACCCGTGGCGGCATTGCCGAACATGAGCTGGATGATATTGGCTGTGTTTTCTGCATCGGTATGGGATTTCAGCTCTTCCGGTGCGATAGCGCCAGCGTTCTTGCCGAGGCGCAGTACGGAAATCCGGTCGCCATAGGCAAGCGCTTCGTTGAGCTTGTGGGTGATGAATATGACCGCCAGCCCTTCCGCCACGAGCCGCCGCATCAGTTGCCCCAACGACACGGCCTCGTTTGGCGTCAGCATGGCTGTCGCTTCGTCAAGGATCAGGCATCGGCTGCCACGCATCAAGGCACGCAGAATTTCCACCTGCTGCCGTTCGCCCAGCGACAGGCTGGAGACCAGCGCAAACGGATCAACCCGCAATCCCACGCGGCTTGCCGTTTCGTTGATACGCTTCGCAACGCCGCTGCGATCCGGTTTCCGCCACCATGCGCCGCCCAGTGTAAAATTGTCGACGACCGTCAAACTCGGAACCAGCATGGAATGCTGGAAAACAGTACCAATCCCCAGCGACAATGCATGGCGGGGCGATGTGATGTTGACCTGTGCGCCATCCACCTCGATCCAACCATCGTCAGGCTGCTGCAGCCCGGACAGCATGCCGACAAGTGTGGATTTACCCGCACCGTTTTCGCCAAGGAGAACATGAACCTCGCCCGGCCAGATATCTGTGCTGACATTACTATTGGCGACGACACCCGGAAAGCGCTTGGTTATGCCGCGCAGAGCGACAAAGGGCATGCCCGATGCACTGACCGGAGAATTTATCGCGTGTGATGGAAGAGGGACTACTTTTTCTGTTGTCGCCTGCATCAAACTGTCCTTCATGGAAGTCCGCCTCGTCGCGACCGGATGGATCACGACGATGCGCGGAAGCAACGAGACGGGTATTCGAGCGTCGTGCGTCCTTTCGGGCGCACAAAATTCGCTCTCACTGCTTTATCCATGCATCGCTTTTTCAGAAATCGCGCCCGATTTCTGAGCCGATGCTTGAGCAAGCCGGTTACTTGGAAGCGACCGTTTTCACCAACGCATGCACGCTGTCGGCGTCGAACTTCGGCTCAACCTTGATCTCGCCGGAGACAACCTTGGCCTGAAGATCTTCGATCTCCTTCCACACATTGTCCGGGATGTTCTTAGTCTTCAGAAGACGCAGGCTGCCGTCATCCAGTTTGATATTATAGTTATGGCTGCCGTATTTGCCATCTTTCAGGTCCTGAATCATCGCCGCATAAACGGGTTTCAGATCCCAAATGACAGAAGACAGAAGGAAGCCCTTGTCGATCGGGCTCTTGTCGCCGATGACGTCGATGAAATAGGCCTTGCCGCCATCCGTCGCAGGCGTGGTTTCAACGGCCTGCAACATGCCGAAGCTGGAACCGTTGCCCTGTCCGAAGATAACGTCCGCGCCGGAAGCGATAACCGTTTCCGTCACGCGCTTGCCGCCTGCGGCGTCCGCATAGGCAGCTGGTCCAATGACGGCATAACGAACTTCAACCGCCGGGTTTTCAGCCTTCACGCCCTGGGCAAAAGCAACCGACATGTTGTTCCACGATGGCGGCTCACCAGAAACGACGATACCGACGACCTTGGTGCGGCTGACCTTGGCGGCGAGACGACCGGCGAGATAAGCACCATCGCTACCGGCAGCGGTATAATCGGCCACTTTGCCTGCGGAAAGCTTGTCCGGGCTGTCGACAATCGCGACAGGAACCTTCATTTCCTCGCCGATTTCCGGCCCGGCAGTGTTGTAGCCGGAAGCATGCGCGATCAGCAGACCGGCGCCATCTTCGGCAAGCTCGCGCAGCGTTGGGCGCACGTCGCCATAGCCGAGATTTTCCGCAACCACGACCTTCACACCGGCAGCTTCGCCAGCGGCCTTGGCCGCGGCCACGCCCTGTTGGTTCCAGCCCATGTCGGTTCCCATTTCCGGGGCCAGAATAGCAATTGATTTGATATCTTCCGCCAATGCAGTACTGGCCATCCAGCCGCTTACTGCAAGAGCAAGCACAGCTTTACTTACTGTACTGATTCCCATTTTCTTCATTTTTTCGTTCCCTATTGTAGAATTTTGTTGACTATTTCTTACTCTCCGGTTGAATCTTAAGTACAAACGGGAGAACATTTTAAAAATGCGAATTCACCTTACCTTTCTTGTTACAACACTTCTTGGATTAAACACCGCGCAGGCCGCCATCGGCGGCCAGTCGCTCGACATTACGGTCGAGAACAGTGGAAAGACTTCACTGGCATGTTCGGCTGCTTTCGCGCACTGGTTCTCCGCCGATCTTGGCGAAGTTGCACCCGGCGCGAGCCGTTCATTCAGCTTTGGTGTCGATGTGAAGACGGGCAATGTCTTCCAGTTGAACTCGGTCGGCGACAAGATGGCCGTGCAGCGCATCTGGTGCGGGCACAAGGGCGATGACTGGGCAACACGCGCCGAAATTCCGATGGAGCGCCGCGCAGGCGTGACGCCGGAACCGGTGCATCTGCGCTGCGAGGCAGGCGTCAAGGCAACCCGATGCGCCGCCCCATAGCGGCGCTCGACCAAGCCCTGGATTAGGCGAATTGCCAATCTGTTACAGCCTCGCATCTGACCCCTCCATTTGGAACGAAGCGGGTCCGAAACGCAGATCACCGAAAGATCTCTGCTGCGCATGAACCTCACCCCGATTGACAGTGCGAGAATACGATAGCATGATCATACCGTAATACAATATTGAAAATCGACTAGCGGTGAATTTGCAGAAATCCTTACATCCATTTGGATATAAAGGAAAATTTCAATAACGCCCGCAGATCAGCATTCATAAGAGAGAGAAAATGCGAACAGCAATTGTTACCGGAGCGAGCCGCGGATTGGGGAAAGCCTCCGCTATCGGACTGGCAAAAGACGGGTTCGCGCTTGGTCTTTGCGCCCGTGATGCGGCAGCTCTGGAAGAGACTGCGGAGGCTGCACGCGCCGCTGGTGCGCCGGAAGTCGTCGTCATTGCCGCCGATCTTTCACAGCCGGGTGCTGCAGAAAAAGTTGTCGCCGATACGCTCGCCGTCACCGGACTGATCGATGCGCTGATCAACAATGCAGGCGCGACCAAGCGCGGCGACTTTCTGTCGCTCAGCGATGATGACTTTCTGGAGGGCTTTGCGCTCAAGTTTCATGCCACCGTGCGCTTTTGCCGAGCGGCATGGCCGGCCCTTGTCGAGAGCAAAGGCAGCATTGTGAATATATCCGGCGTCGGCGCGCATACGCCCGAGCCAGACTTCACGATTGGCGGCTCGGTCAACTCAGCCCTGATCAACTTTACAAAGGCGATTTCAAAGCGCGCCCAAGGCACCGGCATGCGGATCAATACGCTCTGCCCCGGCCATATCGTGACCGACCGGCTGCTGCGTCGTATCGAAGTGCTGGCGAAGGAACGGAATATTTCTCTGGATGCAGCACGCGATGCGCTGCGTGAAGCGCAAGGCATCCAGCGTTATGGAGAAGCCGATGAAGTTGCCGACGTTGTGCGCTTTCTATGCAGCCCTGCGGCTGCCTATGTGCATGGCACGGTCATCAATGTCGACGGTGGTGCGACGCCGGGAATATGATCCCGGCGCCAAACATCCGGTTTAAGAAGCGCTGGCCTCTTCGGCCAGCCGCTTGCGCAGAATGGCGATTGCGACTTTGCCCGCATTCATGACGTGATAAGCCGCCGCCCTGCGGGCTTCCTTGCCGCGTCTGGCTGCCAGATGGCCAACGACCTCTTCCAGCTCGGTGAGGCTTTCGCGCGTTCTGCCCGGCGCGCCGAGCGAAGTTGCGCGGAGAACCATGACGCGAGCGTTCAATGACGACAGCGTATGGCCCAGCGCCTCATTATGGGCACCGTAGATCAGGCAGTCGTAGAAAGCGTTCTTGGCCGTCAGCCGCTCCAGAGGATCGGTGATCTTATCGCTGTTCTTCAGCACTTCGAATGCTGCCTTCAGAGCTGCAATGTCATCATCGGTCGCATTTTGGGCGAACAGTTCGCAGGCAAGACCTTCCAGTTCGATACGCACCTGATAGATGCCCTCGGCCTGTTCAGGCTTCAGCCGCGCGACGATGGGACCGCGATGCGGCACCACTTCCACAAGGCCTTCACTCTCCAGCTGACGCAGCGCTTCGCGCACAGCCGTGCGGCTCACGCCAGTCATTTCACACAAATCACGTTCCGTGATGCGCTGCCCGGCGGTGAAATACCCAATCGCGATAGAGTTACGGATACTTTCTGTAACGCTATGACGGACAGGTGCTGCAGCCTTTATCACTTTGAAATCAATAGGTGGGTTTTTTCCGTTCATCAATATCGCCATAAGTTTGCGCCCCATAAGCGAAAAGCGGGCATATTACCGTATTACTATACGATAACTGCACTTTTTGAAAGCATCCCCTTGTTCTCTCTGCCCGTTTTAGGTGCAGAACGTTAAGCGGGTGCCTCTTCAATCACCGCCATCGCCGCTGCAACACCTGCGCCAACGTCGATATTTGGCACACCTGCCGCCTTGAGACCGCTTGCAATGGCGGCAACCGAGACGAGCGAATATGTCGGACGTGCTGTCGGCCCCATATGTCCGATGCGGGTCAGTTTGCCGAGCGTTTCACCGCGCCCAGACGAAAAGACAACTCCATAGCGGTCACGGATCGCCGCCCGCAGTTTGGCTTCATCCACCCCTTCCGGGATCGCCACAGCGGTACAGGTCGGCGACGCGATCTCTTCCCGTGCGGCCCAGAGCTTCAGACCGGCGGCCTGAATGCCTGCGCGGCAGGCCTTGGCAGTCCAGGCATGGCGCGCCCAGACGGCCTGTTCGCCCTCTTCCAGATAGAGGTCGAGCGCCGCATCCAGCCCATTGATTTCGGAAACAGATGGCGTGAAAGGGAAAGGCTTGTGAGCTTCATGGGCACGTTTCCAATCAATGATCGACAGGATGGAAGCCGTCGGCGCATCGGGATTGGACGCGATTTTCTCCCAGGCCGCATCGCTGACATGCAGGAGCGTTAGCCCGGGCGGGCAACCGAGACACTTGTTCGGACCGGTCACGAACATGTCGGCATGCGCCGTTTCAGGCAGCACATCCATGCCGCCGAATGCCGATACGGAATCGACGATGAACAATTTGCCAGCAGCCTGAACGACCGCGCCGATTTCCGCGACAGGATTGACCGTGCCGGATGGCGTATCGTGGTGGCAGATCGACACAATCGCAACATCAGGACGTTTTTTGAGGAAATCAGCCACAGCTTCGGCGGTCAGCACCTCATTATAAGGCACTTCCAGCTCGACCACTTCCTTCGCATAGCGCGCAGCCCAGAAGCCGAAGCCTTTTCCGTAGACGCCCGAAACGAGATTGAGCACCACATCGTTTCTGGCGATCAGCGAAGCGGCAGCCGCTTCCAGCCCAAGAACAGGCTCTCCATGCAGGATAACCGGCGGTGTTTTGGTGTGAAACACGCGCTGCACCTTGGCATTTACAGCCTCGTAGAACGCAAGAAATGCCGGGTCGTAATCATAAAGAACCGGCCGCGACAAGGCCCGCAATACAGCCGGATAGGCATCGACAGGGCCGGTGGTCAGCGTAAAAATCGGGTCGGCAATTTTTCCTGCATTCATTTCGCTCTCCCTTGCTTATGCATTTATCTCGATGCTCTATCTGACTCGCGCCAGGCTGAGAAATGAGGTGGCGTCGGCGGCATTCTCTATCCCTTCAAGGACAGCGATCAGCGCCTCGTCGTCAATTGCAATTCCGCGCCAGTCGATCTGCGCCTTGAATTTCCGTGCCAGTTCAGCGTTGCTCATTGGATGAGCCAGCCCGCCCTTGGCGCCATCGATCTTGCGCACCAGTTTGCGCCCATCTTCGAGCAGAACGCAAACCTCGACCGCTTCGAAAGAAAACGACGGATCATCGACGAAGGACAGTTTTTCACCCAGCGCCTTCAGTTCAGACTCGGCTACCGCGGCATCGGAGAAAGCCGCCAGATCGGCCTTGCCCCACAGTAAGCTGACCGCAACGGCATGTTGGGCGCTGACTTGCGCCAGCCGTCCGGTGGTAACGCCGGGCCTATCCGTGCGCTGGCGCAGCAATGGATGGCCGGTCAGTGTTACAGCGGTAATGGCATCGGCCCGCAGACCGCCCTCAACGTGCAGTTCAAGGCAAGCTTCAATCACCGGATTGAGCACCACACCGCATGGATAGGGCTTGAATGTGTTCTTCAGGATTTCCCAATCGCTGCCAAGTCCGCCGGTCAGCGCATCATAGTCCGGCGTATCGGAATGCAGAGCCAGAAAGCCGCGCGCACCCTCCAGCGGCTCCGCCGGGCCGGTATATCCGTCGGCGGCCAGCAAGGCAGACATGAGGCCTGCTCGTGCAGCCTGCCCTACGGAAAGGCTTTTGGACATAGTGCCCAGTGTTTCGACCGATCCGGATGCCTGTGCCAATGCATGACCCAGCGCATCAACGAGTTGCGACGGAGAAAGCCCCAGCAGCCGACCTGCTGCCAATGCGGCACCAAATGCCCCGCAGGTGGAAGTGATGTGCCAGCCGCGTGCATAATGAACCGGATGCAACGCATTGCCCAACCGGCACGTCACTTCCGCACCGAGCACGAAGGCCTCGATCAGCGCGGCGCCAGATACCGGACGCCCTTCCCCGGCCATGGCTTCGGCCAGCGCCAGAATGGCTGGTGCGACAGGTGCCGATGGATGAATGACTGTCGGCACATGCGTGTCGTCAAAGTCGAAAATATTGGCGGAAGCGGCATTGATATAGGCCGCCCAAAGCATGTCGGCACGCTCCGAGCGGCCAATGATGCTCGCTATCGCCGGTCCAGAAAAGGCTGGCAGCATGGCCATCAGCTTTTGTATCGCCGCTTCGTTCGAGCCGCCTATGGCCGTGCCGACCATATTGAGCAATGAGCGCCGCCCGGCAGCGCGCACTGCTTCCGGCAAAACTGTCGGTGCATGGACGAACGCCGCCAGAGTGAGGGTTAAACCTTTCATGTCACGCGCCAGCAGCTTTGCCGCGCACTTCGGCACCCGCCCATTTTTCAAGCGGGCGAATGATTGCGGTCATGTCGGCATCCGCACCGAGATCGGCCTTGGTGATCGAGAAGAGCATGCGCACCGCATTGCCCACCATCATCGGCACACCGAGCCGTTCGGCTTCTTCGAGACATAAACGGATATCCTTGAGCGACAAGCCAATTGCAAAGCCAAAATCGAAACCGCGCGGCAGTACGAAACGCGGTATTTTATCGGCGCTGGCGGAGGTTCGCCCGGAACCGGCATTCAGGACTTCGATCATGACATCGGCATCGAGACCAGCCTTGGCACCCATCACCATGGCTTCGGAGGTGATCGCCAATGCAGCAGCCGAGCAGATATTGTTGATAAGCTTCATCACCTGCGCCTTGCCCGGCTGTTCGGCAACACGGATCACCTTGCCAAGCGCGAGCAGCATCGGCTCCACGACCGAAAAATGCGCCGAAGGTCCCGCAGCCATAAGCGCAAGTGTGCCCTTCTTGGCGCCTGCGACACCGCCCGAAACCGGACTATCGATCAGGGCAATGCCCGCAGCTGACAATATTTCAGCAAGATCCATCTCGGCTTTCGGCCCGGTGGTCGACAAATCGACGACGCGTTTCACGATGCCGGGATTGGCCGCAATGCTGCGCCCGACAGCGATCACCACCTCGGGCGTGGGCAAAGACAGGAAGATCGTCTCTGCGCGAGCGGTCAATTCGCCGATGGTGCCAGCCTCTTCAGCCCCTGCGGCTACCAATGCGGCCACAGCCGCTTCGGCGCGGTCATTCACGGCAAGCTTGTAGCCTGCACCGATGATGCGCTCCGCCATTGGGCGTCCCATATTGCCAAGGCCGACAAAACCGACTTCACTCATTCCACTCTCCTGTTATCGCGGTCGCGCCATCAAGCAAACGACCAGCCATTATCCACCGGTATCGCCGCACCGTTGATTCCTTCGCTGGCAGCGCCGCAAAGGAACAGCGCCAAGGCGGTCACCGTCTCTATCGGAATAAATTTGCCACCCGGCTGACGGGTGGAAAGGAAAAGACGCGTCGCCTCTTCAGTGCTGATGCCTTTTTCCGCAGCCAGCTCTTCGATGCGGACAAGAGCAGAATCGGTCGCCATCAGTCCGGGACAGATCGCGTTGCAGGTGATCGCGGTCGAGGCCAGTTCCAGCGCGACCGTCCGCGTCAGGCCGACCATTGCGTGTTTGGTGGTGACATAATCCGCACGACCGGCAAGCGCGATGAGGCTGTAAACAGAAGCCATATTGACGATCCGCCCCCAACCCCGTGCCTGCATGCCCGGCAGACAGGCGCGAATCAGACGGAAAGGAGCGGACAGATTGACCTCCAGCGCCTTGTCCCAATCGGAATCGGCCAGCGCCTGCACCGGCGCCATTTTGCGAATGACCGCATTGTTGACCAGAATATCGATCCCACCCAACTGTTCGGTTGCAATGGCTGCAAGGTGATCGGCTGCACCGGTTTCAGACAGATCAACCACCGATGAGCCGACCGGCTGGCCTGTCTCACGGCTCAGAGCCGTCGCGGCATCACTCACTTCGGGCAGAATATCGGTGAGAAACACACGATCACCGGCCTTTGCAAAGCTGCGGGCCAGTTCCAGCCCGAGGCCAAGGGCCGAACCGGTAATCAGAACACCACGTCCTGTTGCAAGCGTCATCGCGCCAGTTCCTCCCATGTCAAACTTGGCGCAACGTCGAGCCGAACGACGATCCCCTCCAGTTCAGCCGAAGGTGCTGAATAGGCCTGCATAACTGCCGGATCGTGGCCCGGAACAATGTGATCGAGGCTTGGCGCCAGTTCGGTCAGTCGGGCATAGCCGCGAATAAGAGAGGCTTCATCGTAGAGCACGGGAAACGGATTACGACGCTCCATATTGGCGTAAAAATGCGTCGCATCGGAAGCCAGCACCACCCAGCCGCGCGCGGTATAGACGCGAACCGCCTGCAAACCGGCGCTGTGGCCCGGCACGGCATGAAGCCAGAAACCGGGCGAAAGTTCCCGGTCGCCCCGGTGAAATTCAATCCTGCCCGCATAGAGGCTGCGAATATAGGCGACAATGTTTTCAACATCGAAAGGAGCGCGCGCTTTCGCGTCGCACATGCAGGGACCGGTCGCGTGTCCCGCCTCATCAACCTGCAAATGAAAATGCGCTGCCGGAAAATCACCAAGCGTTCCCGCATGATCGTAGTGGAGATGTGTCAGCACGACCTGGGACACTTTGTCTGCATCCACGCCGAGAAATGCCAGCGCATCCACCGGCTTTCGCAGCAAGGTTCGCCCGCGCGCATCGGCAGCATCCTGTCCGAAGCCGGTATCGATGACGAAAACCTCGTCACCGCGCCGGGCGAGCCAAACGAAATAGTCGAGATCAGCTCCCGACTCATGCGGGTCAGAAACATGCAGAAAATTGTCTTTGATCGTTCGTCCGCCATGGGTGGCGTAACGCAAGGCATAAAGCTCGAAGGGCGCTATTTCCCCGTCAGATCCCGTTATCGGCTCCGCCATGATCCTCCCGCCCCACAAGCGCATTCGACGTTGATGCGCCGAACAATTTCATCTTAGCCTACAGTATGACCGTAATCTTGTCATACAATCTATTGACAGGTCAAGTCCGGCATGTCTAACCTTGGGTCAATAAGAAAGACAAAACCACGGGGACAAGCTGGCGCACTGCCACCTTAACGGAGAGATGTATGACTCGTCCTGAATTCAACGGTGAACAATTCCAGAAGGGGTTGAAGGTTCGGCGCGAAGTGCTTGGCGAGGCTTATGTCGCGCCATCGCTGGCCAATGCCGATGACCTGACCGCACCGCTTCAAAAGCTCGTCACCGAATGGTGCTGGGGTGAAATCTGGACCCGCCCCGGTCTCGAGCGCAAGACCCGCAGTTTTCTCAACCTCGCCATGCTGACGGCGCTGAACCGTCCGCATGAAATCAAGATCCACGTTCGCGGCGCACTGAACAATGGCGTGACCGAAAACGAGATCGTTGAGGTCATTCTTCAGGCCGCGATTTATTGCGGTGTGCCTGCCGCGCTCGACGCGATGCGTGTTGCTTCGGATGTGATCCGGCAAATGCGTGAAGAAAAGGCCGAAAGCGCCTGATTTATATAACCGGAACCGCTCCATAAAACCGGGGAACACCGGCGATTCCAATTGCAAATAGGAGGCCCAATGACACAGGGAACAGCTACAAAACCAGCCAGCACGCCGCATCGGCTGAAGACCGGCGCGGAGTATAAGGAATCCCTCAAGGACAACCGCCAGATCTGGGTCGGCGGTTCCAAACTGAACTCCGTCTATGACGAACCCGCGCTGGCCAAGGGCATCGACCTTCTGGCCTCGATGTTCGACGATCAGTTCACTGAAGAACATGCCGACGCCACCACCTATTACGACGAAAAGGCCGGCGCTGTTCTGAGCCGTTCGTGGCAGATTCCACGCACCAAGGAAGACCTAACTGCCCGCCGCCGCATGATCGAATATACGTCGCTCAAGACCGCAGGCACCTTCGGACGCCCGCCAGATCTCGCGCCGTCCATCGTTGTTGGTCTCTATGCCTATCTACCGACTTTCAAGAAGAAGAAGTCGCTCATCGACGGCATTGATCCGGACTTCGCCGAAAACATCGAACGCTACATGGAATACGGTCAGAACAACAATCTGACCGCGTCGGAAAGCCTCGCCGGACCGCAGGCCGACCGCTCGTCGCCCAAGGCTTCCGAAGCCTCGCTCCTGAAGGCGCGTAAGGTCACGAAGGACGGCGTCTATATCTATGGCGCCAAGACTGTCGGTTCGATTGCGGCTCAGGCCAATGATATTTTCTTCACCAATCTCGGCGGCATTCAGGAAACCCCTGCGGATGCCTGCATCTGGGGTTCGGTGCCAATCGACACGCCCGGCATCAAGATGATCTCGCGTGAAATGGTCTCGCAGCCATTGTCGAGCAAGTTCGACCATCCGGTGTCGAGCCTTGGCGAAGAAGCTGACCAGTTCATCGTGTTCGACAATGTTTTCGTGCCGAAGGAACGGCTCTTCAACCTCGGCGATCCGACGGCGATGAGCTATTACGGCCCGGTCTGCGTTTTTGCACACTGGCATGTCCTCACCCGTCTCGCGGTGAAGGCTGAACTGTTCGTCGGTGCAGGCCAGATGGTTCTTGATTATCTCGGCACCGGCAAAATTCCGGCTGTTCAGATGATGCTGGGCCAGTTGGTCGAATATGCGCAGACGCTCCGCGCCTTCGTCACCGCTGCCGAAGCGCTGGCTGTCCCGACCGAAGGCGATGTCATGCGCCCCGATGTCGGCATGCTGACCGCCGGTCGCCTCTATTCTATCGAAAACTACCCGAAGATCATCCATATCCTTCAGGAACTGTGTGGTCAGGGTCTGGTGATGCGTTTTGGCAAGAAGGCGTTCGACAATCCGGAAGTCGGCCACTTCCTGCATGAACTGCTGCCTGGACATGGCGTATCGGCCATGGTCAAGGAACAGCTGATGAATTTCATCTGGGACATGACCTCCGGTTCGCTGGCAGGCCGCGTTGCACTGTTTGAAAACGTCAACGCCACACCGGCTCCGGCCCTGCGCGCCCGACTATATAATGAAGTCAAGCGCGACGGTTATGTCGCCCAGGTGAAGAAGATCGCCGGGATCGAGTAAAGCTCTGACGACCCCGCCTGATGCCAATCGGGCGGGGTTTTTTCTTTCGCGACATGTTGGAGATTGCGATGGACCAGTCCTCGCTTATCGACCGCTTTTATAGCGCTTACACTTCGCGCGATGCCGAGGGAGCGGCTTCGCTTTATCACGCCGATGGCTGGCACGAGGAAGTCGCCATGGCGAAACGCCGCCAGGGACACGCCGCTCTGGCTGAGGGGCTGACCGGCTTCTGGCGCATGCTGCCCGATGTTGCATGGGAACGGCGCGGCTATATTCGCTCGGGCAATCAGGTTGCTGTTCCCTATTACATGACCGGGACCTTCACGCCGCGCGGCGACAATGTTGAACCACGCCAGATCGCGCTTGACGGTCTGCATATATTCGAGTTCCAGGACGGTCTGCTGGCGGGCACCAAGGACATGTGGGACCTCGATCTTTTCAAAGCGCAGATGAGTTGAGACGATGAATGATCTGGCGAAACTCGACGGCATCGCGATTGCCGGTCTGATCTCCAGCAAAGAGATCAGCGCAAGCGAAGTCCTCGAAACCACTATCGAACGGATCGAGCGGCTCAACCCGCAGCTCAATGCCGTCGTGCATCCGCATTACGATCTCGCGCGCAAGCAGGTCGCCGACGGCTTGGCCAAAAGCCCGCTTTCGGGCGTTCCGATGCTGTTGAAGAACACCGGCTTCGAAGCGGAAGGCATGCTCCTGTCGAGCGGGTCGGAACTGCTGCGCAATGTCGTCAGCAAACGCGATTCCACCATCACCGCGCGCTATAAAGCGGCGGGCATGGTGATTGTCGGCAAGTCCAATACGCCGGAATTTGCGCTCAGCTTCACCACAGAATCCGACGCCTTCGGCCCGACCCGCAATCCATGGGATATCAACCGCACGGCGGGCGGCTCGTCCGGCGGCTCGACTGCGGCTGTCGCCAGCGGCATGGTGTCGCTTGCCAACAGTTCGGACGGTGCGGGTTCCACACGCCTGCCTGCCAGCCATTGCGGTCTTTTCGGGTTCAAGCCGTCGCGGCTGATCAATCCCGTTGGTCCTGCTGCCGCTGAAGCCATTGGCGGCATGTCCACACCACACGCCGTTACCTGGTCGGTGCGAGACAATGCAGCCATGCTTGACGTGACAGGCGGCAGCGATCTTGGCGACCCATGGGCGTCTCCAGCCACGCCGGGCAGCTATCTGGCAGCGCTCGACAAAACACTGCCTCGCCTCAAGGTCGCGATGATTGTCGTTGCACCAGACGGCAGTCCTATTGATCCAGAAATGGTCGAAACTGTGCGCGCCACCGCGCGGTTGCTGGAAGACCTCGGGCACAGCGTCGAAGAAGTTGCAGATGCAGGCTATGACGCGGAAGCACTGAAAGCGGCATGGCGCATCATCGTTGGTGTCAACGTGGCTTTGGGTGTCAGCGGCGGTGATGCAGCCTCTGCCAACATCGCCAAGCTTGAACCCGTCAATCAGCAATGGGTCCGCGAAGCGCTGGCAATACCCGGCACCCGTTATTTGTGGGCCGTCAACCAGCTTCACGCTTCGGCGCGCGCGCTCGGGCGGTTCTTCAGCACATATGACGTCATGCTGACCCCGGCTGCGGCAGAAACCGCGCCGCTATTGGGCAAGCTTGCCGGTCAGGGCAAAAACATCGACGAATTCTACGATCTGTTCTGGTCGCATTCGCCCTTCACTGCCGTTTTCAACACATCCGGCTGCCCGGCAATGTCGGTTCCCCTCGGCATGAGTACCCATGGCCTGCCCATTGGCTCCCATCTCGGTGCGGCCTTTGGAAACGACGCATTGCTTTTCGCGCTGGCTGCGGAGCTTGAACGCGCCGCTCCGTGGATCGACCGGCGCCCTTCCATATTTGGCTGAGGAAATGTTTGATGAACAACTCTGAAATCCTTGCCCTTGATGCTCGCGACATCGCTGCTGCCGTAGCCTCCGGTGCTCTCACCACCCGTGCAGTCACAGAAGCCTATCTTGAATGCATTGCGGACAGAGACGGTCCGGTCATGGCGTGGCAGCATCTTGATGCCGCGCGGGCGCGCGCTGCCGCCGATGCGATGGATGCATCTCGAGCCAAGGGAGCGTTGGCTGGCGTCCCGATTGGCGTCAAGGACGTCATCGACACAGCCGACATGCCCACGGGCTATGGCACAAGCATCTATGAGGGCTTTCAGCCGCCATGGGATGCGCCAGCCGTGCAGATCACCCGCAATGCAGGCGGCTTGATCCTGGGCAAGACGGTTAGCACGGAACTTGCCATGGCAAGCCCGAACAAGACCCGCAACCCGCACAATCCGGCCCATACGCCGGGCGGATCGTCATCAGGTTCCTGTGCTGCCGTTGCCGCTGGCATGGTGCCTCTGGCCTATGGCACACAGACTTCCGGTTCGGTTATTCGCCCTGCAAGCTTTTGCGGCGTGACGGCCTTCAAGCCGACCTTCGGAGCGATCAACACGGCGGGGATCAAGGTACTCTGCCACGGGCTGGATACGCTCGGCATTCTCAGCCGCAACATTGGCGATGCCGCCCATTGCGCCGCAGTGCTGACCGGTAAATCCGAACTGGCCACCCTCACAGCACCGGCGCGCCCTCGCATCGGCGTCCTCCTCGGCACCCGTCTCGAAAAAGCGGAAGCCTATGCGATCGACATCGTCAACCGGCTGGCGTCCGTCGCGGAAGCATCCGGCGCAGACGTAACCGTGCTGGCCGCTCCGTCCTGGTTCGACGGCATTTTCGACCTGCATGAAGCCGTCATGGGCTGGGAAGTGACCCAGTCACTCGTCTCCGAGACCAGCCGCCATTGGGATCGGCTTACACCCGTTACCCGGGCCATGATGGAAGATCAGGGTCGCGTTGATGAAGCCCGCTATCGTGCTGCCATGGGCGAAATTCCAGGCATCCGCCTGATGATGGACGCGATCCTCTCGCGTTTCGATGCGGTGCTGACGCTGGCCGCTCCGGGCGAAGCGCCGGAAGGAACGCCGACTGGCGACCCGATTTTCAACCGGCTGTGGAGTGTCCTGCATGTGCCGCTCATCTGTCTCCCCGCAGGCAAAGGCCCCAAGGGATTGCCAGTCGGCGTCCAGCTTGTCGGCGCGCGCGGCGCCGACCACCGGCTTGCCTCAGCAGCGCTCTTTCTTGAAACCGTGCTTGCTGCAAAAGGAGGCACCCTATGATCCAACCAGCCACCGATCAACTGACCGATGATTTTCGCTCCGCCATGCGCCAGCTTGCGGCGACGGTGAACATCATTACCGCCGGTGAAGGCGATCAACGGCGCGGCCTGACGGCAACTGCCGTCTGCTCCATGTCGCTGACGCCGCCTTCCATGCTTGTCTGTGTCAATCGCTTCGGCGAGGCGCACAAGGCGATCACCTCGGCGGGCAGCTTCTGCGTCAGTATTCTCGCCGACCGCCAGCGTGAAGTCGCCATGCGTTTCGCAGGCCAGATCGGCCATATCGGTGAAGACAAATTTGCGCCCTATCGCTGGACAAGCCTTGCGACGGGTGCTCCGGCTCTTGATGACGCCATGGCCAATCTCGATTGCGAGATCGTCACGGTTTCCGAGACGGACAGCCATTCGATTTTCATCGGCAATGTAAAGGCCATTCGCTTCGGACCTGAAACATCGCCGCTGCTGCACTACAACCGCAACTTTTTCACACTGGCAAACCAAAACGCACTCTAGAGCTGTTCCAGCAGAGGTTGAATCGTAATAACCGCTCTAGCCTTTTGTTTTGTCGCACATCTTATCCGAAAACCGCTTCGCACTTTCGGGATGTGCTCTAGCAACCCGACAGAGTGGGAACCAGCTGCACCAGAATAAACACAATAACAAATAGATAGAGCACATTCTTCATCGGGACTGGCCGAGTGCTCTCTGGTGCAGCCACAATGTCAAACGGGCAGACGCCCAATGGAGGTATCATATCATGTCAATCAGCGACGCTCAGTTCCTGAAGGGCTGGAGACAGGTGCTCGAAATGTGCAACCTGAAAGCTGGCGAACAGGTTACCATTCTGACGAGTGACGACAGCAACAAGCAGATCGCCTATATCGCCAAGCTTGCGGCTTCCGATCTTGGAGCGGTTGTCACCGAACTGAACCTTGCTCCGGTCAATGCCGAAAAAGCGATTTCGCCTGACAAGTCTGGCTATATCGGCAAGACGCCACTCGACGGCAATTCGGCAGCGCTGGCCTGCCTCATGGCGTCCGACATGGTCATCGACACATTGCAGCTTCTGTTTTCCAAGGAACAGGAAGAAGTATTGAAGACCGGCACGCGCATGCTGCTGGCGGTGGAACCACCGGCAATCATGATGCGCCAGATTCCGCGCCCGGAAGACAAGCTGCGCGTTCTCGCTGCCGCCAAGAAGATCGGCGCGGCCAAGGAAATGCACGTGACCTCGAAAGCCGGCACGGATTTTCGTTGCCGCCTCGGGCAATATCCGGTTCTCACGCAATATGGTTTGGCCGATGAGCCGGGCCGCTGGGACCACTGGCCGAGCTGCTTTTCGGCTCGCTGGCCGGATGAAGGCAGCGCCGAAGGCACCATCGTCATCGACGAAGGCGACATCCTGCTGCCGTTCAAAAAATACGCTCGCGCGCCAATTACGGTGACCATCGAAAAGGGCTTTATCGTCGATATCAAAGGTGGTTACGACGCCGAGTTCATGCGTAAGTTCATGGACAGCTTCAATGATACCCGCGCCTATGCCATGGCCCATGTCGGCTGGGGCCTGGAAAACCGCGCCAACTGGACGGTGCTCGGCCTTTACAACCCCGAGGCACAACTTGGCATGGATGCGCGCTCGTTCGCAGGCAATTTCCTGTGGTCGTCGGGTCCAAATACCGAAGCCGGCGGCGATCGCGATACGCCATGCCATCTCGATATTCCGTTGCGCAACTGCTCTGTCTCTCTCGATGGCGAAGTCATGACACTGGAAGGCGTTGTCATTCCTGCGGATCAGAAGTAAGGCCATGGCACAATACAACGTGGCAATTATCGGCGCTGGCTCTGCTGGCGCCCTTCTCGCCGCACGGCTGAGCGAAGATCCAGCACGGCAAGTCGTGCTGATCGAGGCCGGTGGCGAGCCGACAGACCCCGATATCTGGAAACCGGCCATGTGGCCCGCGATCCAGCATCGCCCTTATGATTGGGATTATAATACCGTCCCACAGTCGGGTGCCGCCGGTCGCAGTTTCGCTTGGGCACGCGGCAAGGCGTTGGGTGGCTCCAGCCTGCTGCATGCCATGGGTTATATGCGCGGCCATCCCGCCGACTTTGCTGCCTGGGCGGAAGCGACGGGCGATAAGCGCTGGAGTTGGGAAGGCTTGCAGAAAGCCTTCAAGGCAAACGAAGACCACGCACTGGGCGGCGATGGTATCCACGGCAAGGGCGGCCCGATGCCGGTATGGATACCGGACGAGGAGGTCAGCCCCCTGACCCGCGCCTTCATCGAAGCGGGTGCCGCACTTGGCCTGCCCCGCATTCCCGGTCACAGCACCGGGCAGATGATGGGTGTTACGCCGAACTCGCTGATGATCCGCGATGGCCGACGCGTAACGGTCGCCGAAGCATGGCTGACGCCAAGCGTGCGTGCGCTTCCCAACCTGACGATACTGACAGGCACAAAGACCCGACATCTCAGTTTCGACAATGCTCGTGCCACTGGTCTTGAGATTATCGGCCCGGAAGGTCTATCCACGATCACTGCCGATAAGATCATCCTTTCAGCGGGTTCGCTGGAAGGCCCCGCCCTTCTCATGCGTTCGGGCATTGGACCGGAAGACGTGTTGCATGAGGCTGGCGTGACCTGCCGTCTCAAAGCGCCTGAGCTGGGCCGCAATCTGATGGATCACCTGCTTGGCGCAGGCAATCTCTACGCTACCAGACAAAAGCTGGCACCATCCCGTCTGCAACATTCGGAGAGCATGGCCTATATGCGTGCCGATGGCACTGCGACGGACGGCCAGCCCGAAATCGTCGTCGGATGCGGCGTTGCGCCCATTGTGTCGGAACTTTTCACGGCGCCAGCATCGGGCAGCGCCTATTCCTTCCTGTTCGGCGTTACGCATCCCACAAGCCGTGGTGAAATACGCATAACCGGCGCAGGTCTGGACGATCCCCTTAGGATCGACCCCAAATATCTCCAGACCGAGAACGACCGGCGATTGTTTCGGGCTGCCCTCGCGGCAGCGCGGGAAATTGGCCATCGCCCCGAACTCGATGAATGGCGCGATCACGAAATTCTCCCCGGAGCGGTGGAAACCGAGGATGATATCGACGCCTTCATCGCCAAGGCTGCCATCACGCATCACCACCCGTCAGGAACCTGCCGTATGGGCAACGACGATGCCGCAGTGGTCGATCCCGATTTGCGGCTGAATGGGTTGGATAACGTCTATGTCGTGGATGGCTCCGTTCTGCCGAGCCTGACCGCTGGTCCCATCCACGCGGCCATTCAGGCCATCGCCGAGCGCTTTGCCTGCGACTTCATCGGCAAGGCGACTTAGCTAACAGGGCGCGTTCGCTGTTCCAGCCCGGTGCGCCCAATTTTCCTGCCAAGCGGCGAATTTACGATAGTTTTTGGCCTCGTGGCACAAAACCTTGGAAAAAGCCAATAATCTTAGGACGCATTTGCGCTGCGAGTATTTCATACTGTTACCTGATCTAACCCTCTCATCTTCGCGACTCCAAAACATGGTCTAGAGAGGGTGATTGTGTTGTCGCTTACTTCATAGGGCGGACAATGGCCGTATATCCAGCCATCTGATTGCCAGTCAGAGTTTCGCGTATCTCGCTCCTGCCCGGATCGCGTTCCAATAAAGAAGCGCTGAGTTACATACAGATTCCAGTTGAATG
>NZ_RCHH01000022.1:0-54517 GCF_003664555.1 Ochrobactrum soli
CACCGCTGCTGACCGCGTGGCGAAGGGCCATTCGGTGACCGGGCTTGCGCTCGTTTCCGCTTTCTGGTGCCGCTATTGCTATGGCACCACAGACAGCGGCGCTGTCATCGAGCCGAATGATCCGTCATGGGATCGCCTGACCAAGCAGGCAGCGCGCGCCAAAGCCGACCCGGCTGCGTGGCTTTACATGGATGATATTTTCGGGGCGCTTGCCGCCAATCCCGCCTATGTCACCGCGTTCAGCTCTGCGCTGAAAGCAATCTGGCAGGATGGCACGGTCAAGACGTTGGAACGCTACCTTGCGGGGCAGCAGCTTTGATAAAAAAAGTGCCGCTTCTCGTTAGAGAGGGGCTGCAATCAGATGCCCGGTTGCGGCGTGGCGCATGACTTCCATCGGCACGCCGTAAATCTCTTACAATGCATCGTTCGACACGTCGCTGGGTTACATCAATCGAACGCAAAATCATGTGTGTTGCTTTGAATACGCGTCCACGCCGCACAAGTTAATCTGCGCGCGACATCGGTATCGGATTATTAGATTTGAACGTGGAGCCGCCATCGCCAACAACGTTACCGTTGTAAAGGTTACTGTAGCGAGTCACTTTGATGGCCGAAGTTCACAGGATGCGTTCTCGCGATATTAAGAAAGACTCGATTTTATTTCGAACCGTGCCGACCGCGATCGTCATTCAATTTTGTGCAAAGACAGAGAGACGCAGTTTGTTCTATCTCGGTGAAGAATTGTAGTTTAATTGGGAATTGCCCATGTTCTTGACGGGCAATCAGGCATCTATATGAACCAGACTCGCGTATGGACAACTCCCCAGCTGGAACCGACGCTAATCTGACCTGCCAGTTTGCTATGGGTTTCATCCGGCCACGCTTCGCCATCGGCCGACGTAACTATGATCGCGCCTGCTAAATCCTGCCCCACGACCCACGAGCACTACGTCGTTGCGTTTCGAGAGGGTCATCCGGCGGCGGACGACTTCAATCTCGACCGATGGTTGGATTATCCGCACATTCTCGTTTCAGGCAAAGGCGAAGGATGAGGTCCGTTGGACATGGAATTTGCCCGGATCAGGCGATCGCGACGTGTGGGCCTGGTGGTTCCATAATTTGGAATGGTGCCGGAACTGCTGCGTGGCTCCGACATGATCGCCATGCTGCCCTCGCGTGTTGCCCTGCTGGCCGACGACCTCACCATTTTGCCGACGCCGTTCACTGTGCCGGCGTGGCAAGTGGCGTCATAGCGCTCGTGCTGCGGCTTTCGTCGGACACCCACAGCGTCATGTTGAAGGCGGGTGTGGAGGCCGGACAGCCTGCAGTTGTCCAGCGCGCCGCCAGCGGCGTGTCAGGCGTCGCTTCCGTCATTGCGCGCGAGGCGGTTGTCCTATCATATGTGGATGGGTTTTATCTCGTCTTCTGGGCGGGGATATTCGCTCTGCTCCTCGCCGCCACCCTGCAACGGGCGCCGGTTAACCCCTTGATACCACCGAGATCCGCCTGATGGGTGGCCGTTTCTCTGCAAACCATGGCCGGTTCGCAGCAGCCAAACTGCGTGGGGCGTGATATGTTGCAAAACTTGGGAATGGAGAGGAAAACGGTAGTCAGGTGAAAGCGTTGAGGTATCATCGATGAGCATTCCGGTAATTCCTCGTCATGATTATCCCGATAACATCGTGCGCGCCGTCGTCGGTCTGAAGGTCGAACTCGCTTTTGCCGGCGAGACGGAACCGCACCAGCACCGCAAGGACCAGTTGCTCTATGTCATCGAGGGCCTCATCACGGTGGAGGCGGCGCAGGGCGTATGGACGGTCCCGCCGCAATGCGCCATCTGGGTTCCGGGCGGGGTCACGCATTTTGCCAGGGCGACTGGCCAAGTGTCGATCGGCAATCTGTACGTCGAGCCTGACGAGAGCCGGGGCCAGCGGGCAGATTGCGGCATTCTCTTCGTCCAGCCTCTCCTGCGCGAATTGATCCTGCGTTTCGTCAACGAGCCGCACAGCTACCCGGAGGGAGATATCCGCGAGACGCGCCTGGCGTCGGTCCTGATGGATGAGCTTGAGAGAGCGCCGGTGGAGCCGTTGCGTCTCCCTATGCCCTCGGACCGGAGATTGAAGCGGCTGGTCGATACGCTGATCGACGATCCTTCACTCAGGCTGAATCTGGAAGAGTGGGGCGCCCGTGTGGGTGCGAGCAATCGCACACTGACAAGGCTGTTTCAGCGTGAGACTAGCATGTCATTCGGCCGCTGGCGGCAGCAACTGCATGTCGGTCTTGCGCTTCAAAGGCTGGCGGACGGCGAATCCGTAACGAACATCGCAATCGACTTGGGATACGAGAGCCCGAGCGCATTCATCGCCATGTTCCGGCGGATGCTCGGTACGACTCCGGCCCGCTATCTCACCGAGACGACGACCGAGATGAGCGGCGGGGGTAAAGAGGATATCGTCCATATCTGCGGTGACCGATGCCCTCACAACAAGGTACCGCCAGCAGGTAATGTGGTGCCGCTCTCTCGCAAACGCAACGCTAAGTAACACAGCCATCCAGCAGCAGGTGGTGCAGCGGTCCGGAAATGCTAACAGAACTGCTTAACCAGATTCCCGCTTCAACCTCCCTGCATCGATGGCGTCCCAACAGATATCGACGCGTCCCTTACCAGAGGTTATCTTCGGATTGGTCTGTGGCAGATCCACCACATTTTGATCCCTCCGATCGCGTTCAGTTTAAGCATCGCCCCAAGTTCACGGCAGCGGGTTTTTCGGGCATCGCTATTCGTGGGCTTATGCCTCTCTGATGCGTGCGCTCACTTCTTATTAGGATCGTGCGCGTGATGACTGTCCCGCTCTCCGCCGCCTCCGGAAACGCGGCTTTGTGATCGTTTATCGCTATCGGCCGAAGGCTTATTGATCTTGAGCGGCTTTTTTGCATTCTGATGGGATGCACCTGGTCCGCCTTGGCGGATGCTTGCGGGTGTTTTAGTTGAAGTCGACATGATGCTTTCCTAGCGATCCTGCTGTAGGCCCTGATGTGTCGTATTGATCTTTGTGTTTCCCTGCTGCCCCTGCTTTTCCACGTTGGGCGCGGATGACCCGCGTTCGACTTTCTCAATTGGGGATTTTCCGTCTTCGCCGGTTCCTTTATTACTGCGATTGGCTTTCGGAATGAGCGGTTGTTTCGCGGTCATAGCTTGAATCCTTAGTTCGTCTATCGCTTTAAGCGCGACCAAGATAGCGTCCTGCTTTTCTGTAGCGCCGCAGGTATGGGCGACCCGAGTTGCACAAAGCAACGTCCGAACATGAGGCGAGCAAGTTTGTTCCCTTTAGACCAATTAGAATAATTGACGGCGCAAAAACAGGCGCTGGTCTTTCCGACAGGCTCTCTTGCTGTCGCTGCCAGCACCCGCTGGCACGACAGGACCGTGTAGGGATAGTGAAGCTGAAGCTTGTCAGCCGCGTGAAGCGGAATTGTAACACATTCCGTGCTCAAGATCGCTTCTCGGGCGGTTCAACAATCCTCGATCAAAAAAGCTGTTCGATGAAATTCGAGCACGCGACAGTTTCCCGTCGGCGATACCCCGGTCGAAGAAATTTAGAAGAACGAACAACGGGGCGGTCATGCACCAAATATGGAAGGAGTAGCCGACTCGTCGCCGATTGGAGCCACGACGATTGTACTCTTGACTGGCAATCTGCACGTCTCCAAATGGCAGGGTCAGCCGTTCACATCCATTCAAGGTATAGGAAAACAACTCCGTGATGCATATAGATCTTTTCAAACGTTTCTGGCTTAATGGAGTGTGCAGGAGCATGATAGTATGAATCCTGAGATTAAAATGAATGCATATAACGCTAATTCTAAGGGAAGAGGCACTCTCAGACGAAGAATATCATGGATATATTTCAGACTGGATGTAAGTATATTTATTAATTTATATAGCATAACTATAGTCTGACTCCTTTTATCATCATTAATATTAAATTGATGTAAAAAGTATTAAAATAAGCAGATTATATTAAATACAATCTGCTTAAATTTCATAAATATTACGATGACTATCACAAATATTCGATCATATAATTCTTAAGATTTCAGAATTTTTCCATTCAAGGATCCATGTTTTTATATATACGCCGGATTTTACATACGGATCGGTCAAGTTAAACGAATCCAATTCTGCTAACGTTGCAACATTTGCAATTAGTAATGCGGCAGTGGTGGCATCACTGCCTTCTTGGAACGCGGGACCCGACATAAGAACCTCGAACGGTGCGTCAGCAATGTGTTTCTTGTGTGCATCATGAAGCTGCGCGCGTGCGCGGGTCCTTCGGGGATCTGAGACTGCAAATCGAAATGCGATCATTGTTTATTTCCTGCTTGGACAAGAACGAAATCGAACTTTGATTGCCATAGGCTGATGGATCCCGATGTGGGCTCGAAGGGGGCAATCAATGTCTTTTTAACGCCAAACACTGCATCCGATTTGAGGTAGGCGTCATCTGCGACGAAGGTATGGGTTATTAGCTTTTCATAGCCGTCTGCATTCACCAGGTAGTGCATATGAGCAGGCCGGTATGGGTGCCTGCCAAGATGGCCGAGCATTTCTCCGACCGGTCCGTCGTCCGGGATAGGATATGAGACTGGTTTGATGCCGAAAAACTCGTAATAACCATCACTTCCGGTTACGAAAATGCCACGGTTATTCCATTTTGGCTGTATGTCTGGCTGTTGGACGTCGTAATAGCCGTCTGAATTGTCGGACCACACATCGATGCTCGCACCTGCGATGGGATTGCCATTCAGATCCATTACGCGTCCAAAATAGCGACAGCTCTGGCCCTTGCCGTCCAGGGAAATGCAGTCGCCCATCTTTCGGAAGGGTGCGTTTTTCACATGGAAGGGTCCAAAAACTGTGTTTTCGGTCGCACCGCAGGGGCGTCTATTGTTGATGGCGTCGACAAGCATTGAGACACCGAGCGTGTCACTCAACAGAATAAACTCTTGTCTTTCTTCACTGCATATCCGCCCAGTGCGTGTCAAAAAGTCGATAGCGTACTCCCACTCGTTCTGTGTCAGAGCCACTTCCTTTATAAAACTGTGCAAATGGCTGACCAACGCCCCCATGACTTCGGTGAGTCTGGTCGAGTCCGGTTTCATTCGTCCATTCACGGTTTCAGTGGAGTTTTCCTCCGAAAAGTACGCATTCATATGTCCATCTCCCAATATAGTTCAGCGCGGGCGAGCGCCTTCCAGCGCCATTTCAAGGAGTTGCTGGATAGCTTGGCGCTCTAGGGGGCGGGGGTTCCAGTAAGCGTTTTTCAGGGACTGTGCGGCCGCCCGCTCTATATCGCGGCGCACGAGTCCAAGTTGAGCGAGAGAATACGGCGCGCCCAGGCGTCGTGAAAAATCAAAGATGCCAGCAGGGATTGACGCGCCGAATAAGTCTTGAAGAGGCGCAAGTTCCACCGCCGCCGCCTCACTATTGTATGCGATTGTGTAGGGAAGCAGGATCGCGTGTGTTTCGGCATGAGGGAGGTCGAACATTCCTCCGAGCGTGTGGCAAATCTTGTGATGGAGCGACATCCCTACTGTACCAAGAACCGTGCCGCACAACCAGGAACCAAACAAAGCCGACGTTCGCGCGTCCTTGTCGTCGGGAATTTCCTGTATTGCCGGCAATGCGCTATGGAGGGCGCGGAGGCCTTCTATCGCCATTAGGGACGAAATCGGATTTCTGTCTTGAGCGTAGAGCCCTTCCAGCGCATGGGCCATAGCATTGAGGCCGCTGGTTATGCTGAGCTCGACCGGAAGCTTCATTGAAAAATTGGGATCGTAGATTACAAGGTCGGGAAGGATGCCCGGGTCGCGAATGGTGGTCTTGGAGCCGTTTTCTGTCTGTCCGAGTATAGGCGTGACCTCAGATCCCGCATATGTGGTTGGAACGATGATCTGCGGAAGGCCAGTCCTGAGAGCGATAGCTTTTGACAGGCCGGTAGTCGAACCGCCACCGATAGAAAGGATTCCATCCGCATTCAGGTTTCTGGCGATTGAGACGGCTTTCTCAGTTGTGTTGACTGGTGTGTGCATGACTGCTTCACTGAAAACGCCAACGGAACTGTCTTTAATGATATTGGCTAATTCCATCGCTTCGTCACGCTGAGCGGCGGTGGACAGGACAAGAATTCGGTTCAATCCCATCCTGTCTCTTTCGTCGGGTAGCTTTTGAAATGTCCCGGTCCCGAAAAGAATACGAACTTTGCTTGAATTGTAAGCGAATGAGTGCATGCCGATCCTCAGTCAATCTTGAGCGCACGATTGTCCACGCGCATCAGGAACGGATGAATCCGCGTGTCGGCCCAGACACGTGCGCCCTGAAATGGATCGTTGTGGTTAAATGAAACAATGTCTTCCAACCGTTCGGCTTCGACAATGAACATTGAGCCGATCATGGTGACTCCGTCCTCAGCGATTAGCGGACCTGAAATGACCGTCTTCACGGGAGTGCTTGCGAGATACTGCTTGTGAGCGTCGTAGTTGGCCAGTCGGCGGGGAAGGGCGTCTTCGAAATCGATACAATAGACGACGTAGAGCATGGGTTTTGCTTTCATAGTATTAGGATGAGGCCAACATACGCACAACTGATCGTCTCTTTTTCTGCATCTCTTGCAATGTTCAGAGTATCCATTCTGGATGTTTTGCCACTGGAGATTTGAACTGTGACCAGGTGATGTTCGGACACCACTAGGAGAAGACAGGCGTTTTGGAGAAGACAAGAATGGCAAAGCAACGAAGAATCGGCTGGATAGGGGTTGGTAAAATGGGTCAACCGATGGTGCGTCATCTGTTGGCGAAGAACCATCATGTGGCAGTCTATGATAGAAATCCGGCAAACTGTCATACAGTTCGCGGAGATGGAGCCAAAATAGCTCCGTCCGTGGGTGAGCTTTTGAAGGACGTCGAGATTATCATGTCGATGATCCCTAATGATCAAGTTCTCGATGATCTCGTTTTCGGCGAATCTGGGTTCGCAGGCCATTTGAACGAGGATCAGATATTCGTGGATTTGAGTACGGTTTCTCCCCGTATTTCGAAAAAGGTCTCCAACGGCATCCGGACAACCCGTTATCTGCGCGCGCCCGTTTCTGGGAGCACCCATACT
Source organism: Ochrobactrum soli (assembly GCF_003664555.1). Taxonomy (NCBI): domain Bacteria; kingdom Pseudomonadati; phylum Pseudomonadota; class Alphaproteobacteria; order Hyphomicrobiales; family Brucellaceae; genus Ochrobactrum; species Ochrobactrum soli. The sequence goes on from NZ_RCHH01000022.1 coordinate 7,166, forward strand.
GCGAAATCGGGATCCCTTACGGTCATGGTATCCGGCCCGCAGGCTGATTTTGAGATATGCCGGCCGGCGTTCGAAGCGTTCTCAAGTCGACAATATTACGTCGGTCCGAGTGAGGAGGCGCGATATCTGAAACTGGTCCTGAACAGTCTTGTAGCGGCAAATGCAACTTTAATGGCGGACGCGTTACGGCTGGGTCAAGCGGGTGGGCTTTCGCGGAACGTTATCATGGAAGTTATCTGCGAAAGTGCAGTAGTTTCGCCACTTCTCAAATACAAGCGAACCAATATAGAGCAGAACGACTATCCACCGGCATTTTCCGTCTCCCAGATGATTAAAGATACGGGTTTGATTGCCGAAGCCGCAGCTGATGTCGATGTCGAAATGGCAGTAAATGGGCTTTCCCTAGAGCGTTTCCTTCATGCCGCGGAGAATGGTCTTGAAGACCGCGATTTCTTTGTGCTCACTTCCGAGACTGAGCACGCGTCAGGCTAAAGCTCGATTCCCGGGAATGAAATTGGTTCTGGGGACTATGGGTAATCACGAATAGAGGAGATCTTGATCAAGGGATCTGATCCTCGTGTTGGCGTCGGCCAAGGCCACCTTGATTGACTTGTGGCCAATCAACGCGTCGTGAACCTCCTCGCCCAAAATGGTTTCGATATGGATGTATTTGGGTATGGCGGGACGTTGCCATACGTTGAGCAGACGACGTTGCGACAGCGACTTTACCAGTGTGTAGATTGGTGAATTGAGGTTGGCTCCCGGGTCCCCCATGAGGCTGAAAAGAGGAGATAGCGGTAGCCCGTCCTTTGCACGCGCGAGCATCGCTTCAGGACTACACATCCAAGTGAGGATCTGCTTTGCTTTTTCCATCCGTAACGGCGGCAGATTGCTCGGAATTGCGAAGACGAATCCGCCCAAGGGGGCAAGGCTTTTTCCACCTCTTCCAAACGGAGGTTGCAGATAGGTTACACGCCGCTTGACGGCGGAATCGATCTGCATTTCGAAACGCGTCGCATGGATTGACCACGTATAGGCCATAGCCGCTTTCCCGCGTGTGAATAAGTCAAGAACGGTTTGGCGCGATGTTTCGAGAATATTCGGCGGCGATATGCTCAGAAGTTCTTTCATGTATTCCAGCGCTTCGTGCGCCGCATAGCTATCGATCAGTGCTCGCACCTTGCCCCCGTTCATATCCTTTTTCTCGAAGCCGCCTTTTACCTGGGCGAGGTCCGGGATGGGAGCGCCGCAACAGCCAATAATGAACATGAATGTATGCGCGACATCGATGCCGCGACTGGCGTTCCAAACGATCCCGTAACGCCCGTTATTGGGGTCATGCAAGGCGTGACCGCATTTAAGCACATCGGCGAATGTTGCTGGAGATTTCAGGCCCTCAGTTTCCAGAAGGTCCTTTCGGGCCGCCAGGATTTCGACTGCAGCATAGCTGGGAATGCCAAACTGTTTTCCTTTCGACATCCCCATATCCCAGACTTCAGGATTAAAGCTTTGAGGCACGATCCGCCTTGCGTCCGTGAGGGAGTTGAGGTTGATGACGGCGCCGGCTTCAGCAAACTGCCCAACCCAGGGCGCATTCAGCGCAACGATATCGAAGGTGGATTCCGGCCGCTTGGCATTGGCCAACAATTCAGCATGCAAATCCTCCATGTTGCGCATGTGGAAGTTCTGATAGGGGCCTAACCGTTTACGGAAATCGGACCAGAGATGTCGCAAGGACATGAAATAAAAGTCATTGTGAAGGAGAAAAGTCGCCTTTTCGACGCCGTCTATGTTGCGAACAGCACGAAGCTGGTCTTCGCTCAGCGCCAGCGCCTGATGATCGCCTCCAAAAAAATATTCCTCATCATTGCGGAAGTTTTTGTCACCATAAACGCGCGCAAGTTCTACTTTGACGTCCTTCGCGTAGTTGTAGAACTGATCGAGCAGCAGATTACTGGGAATCAGTTGAAAGCGCTTGGTGTCAGAGCCGCTGAAAAACTTTTCCAGCATGTGTTCGCGCAGAAGTTCGTTTATCTTCCGGTGGGCCGTTGCATAGGGAAGCTCCGAAATCTGAATCAATTCTGTCAGAGTGACGGTCCCACCTTCGATGAAGCGCTTGACAACATGACTAATTATTCGCCAGTGCGCGTCATCCTCAACCTTGCCATGCATCGGCCGGAAGGCATCGCGAAGACGCGACATGAAAGCAATCACGCGTGCGATCTCATACGGGCTCAAAATCAAACTCTCCATCAGCATCCAATAGGTGGAGACTGCGTGCGACCGTAGGTGAGCGGCAGATGCAACGCAAGAACGTTAACGTGAGAAACAGGCCTCGAACTGGCGGGCAACTGCGCATACAACATCGTCCTTGCCCATTGGTCCTACTATTTGCAAGGATACAGGCCGTTCGTTGATGGAGGGTAATGGGACAGCAATGGCCGGATTACCCGAAAGGTTGAAAGGGCGTACGTTTTTGGTCAGCGAGACCGCGCTTCTATCGGCTCTCGCTTCCGTCAGCGCAGGAGGAAAGTCCGCAATAGTCGGTAAAACCAGCACGTCGACTGTCTCAAAGGCTCTTTCAAGCTCTTCGCGAAATTGCTTTCTTATGACCTCGGCGATACGCACGTCCTCTGCGGTTATACGCGCCGCCTTTCTAAGTCGTGTTAACACGTCATCGCCAATCAGTGAGGAATCCAGCAGGTCGCGAAATGCGTTCGCGGTTTCATATTCGATCATCGTTAAGCCAGCTGAAAACGCAGAGTCGAAATGTGCAAGCATAACCCTACAGATCGGCAACCCTGTTGCGCGGACTGCGGCTATTATCGCATCGGATATCTCGGGGTTGCCATGAGGCGTAACCAACCCGAGCTTATAGTCGCGGGAATCTTTCCTCTTATAGTGCGGATCAAGGGCCTCCATTGTCGCTTCCAGCTGGGCGACCGATTGTGCAAATACACCAACGCAATCCAGCGAGGATCTGGCTGGTGAAACCCCGTCGCGCGGGATCCGTCCGAACGTTGGCTTCAGTCCGAAGACGCCGCAGCAGGCGGCGGGAATTCTTATGGATCCGCCAGTATCGGTGCCAATCGCTACATCGGCCAGGGACGCGGCGACTGCTGCGGCGGAACCACTGGAGGAACCACCGGGAATAAGCTTCGGGAAACGCGGGTTGACAGGGGTGCCGAAGGCGTCATTTATGCCGGTGATGCCAAAGGCAAGCTCGTGCAGCTTCGTTTTGCCAACAATCTGGAAATTGGTGGCAAGCAGTCGCTGAACGATAGTGGCGCTTTCGAGAGCAGGCGGTTCGGTCAGATAAACACGGCTTCCCGCCGTCGTGTTGAGCCCCTTGATATCGATATTATCCTTGACCGCGACCCGTAGTCCATTGCCGCCTAATGACGTCTGCATGACAAAAGGCGATTGTGGCGATCCCAACAAATTCTGGAATGAGCTCATCAATTGATCCTACGTCCAGTTGTCTCATCGAAAAGATGAATATGCTCGACTTGCGGAGCAATATGCACGGTGGATCCCAGAGTCAGATTGCTGCGGCCCGAAATTGCGAAGTGAACCGGTTGTCCGTCGATTTCTGCCGTAACAAGTGTCTCCGCCCCTGTTGGCTCAATGACGGTAACGGTTGCGATCACGCCAAACGCAGAGACATGCATATGTTCCGGACGGATGCCATAGATCACGGACCGCCCATTCAGGTCGGCACAGGCCGGCAAGGGAAACTGAACGCCACCGGCTGTGATGAAGCTATCTTTTGAAACTTTTCCCTTGAGAAAGTTCATCGCAGGCGATCCGATGAATCCCGCAACAAAGACGTTGGCGGGGCGGTCATAGACATCGAGCGGCGCACCGACTTGCTCTATGAACCCATCTTTCATGACGACTATCTTGTCAGCCATCGTCATTGCCTCGACCTGATCATGCGTGACGTAGATGGTAGTTGTCCGCAGTTTTTGGTGAAGTGACTTGATTTCGGCTCGCATTTGCACGCGCAGTTTGGCGTCCAGATTGGACAGAGGTTCGTCGAACAGGAAGACGGCGGGGTTGCGGACAATAGCGCGTCCCATTGCGACGCGCTGGCGCTGTCCGCCGGAAAGCTGCTTGGGGTAGCGATGAAGAAGGGCGTCCAGTCCGAGAATTTGAGACGCGTGTCGGACCTTCCGGCCAATCTCCTCTTTATCCGCCTTGGCCAGCTTTAGTGCAAAGCCCATATTCTCTGCCACGGTCAGATGCGGATAGAGGGCGTAGTTTTGGAAAACCATTGCTATGTTACGCGCCTTGGGCTCGAGCTCGTTTACTATGCCGCCGCCGATCGAAATTGTTCCGGCGGTGATGCTTTCCAGTCCTGCGATCATACGCAGCAGGGTGGATTTGCCGCAACCCGACGGCCCTACGAGCGTCACGAAGGATCCATCATCGATGCCGACACTGATGTCCTTCAAGACGGAGAAGTTATGGTAAGCTTTCTGTACATTATCCAGAGAAACGGAAGCCATGGATTGCCTCGTTGCTAGCGCCGACGGGCGCGTGATGTTGTTGAATTAGCCTTTGACTGCTCCGGCGCTGAGGCCTGAAACGAAGTAGCGTTGCACAAGCAGGAAGAGGAGGACCGGTGGGATGGTGAAGACGAGCGCCATGGCCATGATCTGGTTCCACGGAGTGACGTACTCACCGAATAGCGAGGACAAACCAATGGTCCCAACCCATTGATCAACGCTGCGCAGCAAGGTGCGCGCAAGCATGAATTCATCCCAAGCGTTCAAGAATGAAAAGATCGATGCGGCGATAACACCCGGAAGCGAAAGAGGCGTTACGATTCTCAGTGCAATGTAGTACCACGATGCGCCGTCGATGCGAGCCGCCTCGTCTATTTCGAAAGAAACGCCGTCGAAAACGGTCTTCAGCATCCAGACCATGACCGGTAACGCGAATGCCGCATTTGCGACGATAACACCAACCAGACTATCCGCCAGTCCAAAGCTGATGAACGTTGTGTAGAGCGGAATGATGAGAACGATTGGCGGCATCATTTGCGTTCCAAGGATCGACAATGTCAGAAGACTCTTGTGTCTGAATTTGAAGCGGGACAAGCCATAAGCGGCCGGAATGCCGATTGCCAGCGCCACCAAGGTTGAAAGAGCTGCGACAAGGAAGGAGTTCAGAAGCCAATGGAAAAGGCGGGTATCGAAGAAAATTGTACTGAACGTTCCGATAAAATGCCCATCCGGCAATAGGGCAGGAGGGTATGCTGTTGCGGCTGCATCGCTTTCAAAGGATGACTTGACCATCCAGAGAAGAGGGATCGAAATAATGAACGCCAAAAGATAGGCAAGCAGGACGAGGGACCAGTGGGCTCTTTTCATTGAATGGGATCCGATGCTCATGCCTGGTTACCTCGTGCGTTGATGACAGCAAAATAAATTCCGGCGCATATCATTGAGATTAGCAGAACTGCGACGCCAAGGGCTGCGGCGGTGCCTGGATGAAACTGCTGAAACATTTCAAGATAGCTGCGCAGCACGATCGTTTCGGAGCAGCCAGCGGGGCCTCCGCCCGTAAGGAGGTAGATCGCCGTGAAAGATCGCCCGAAACACCAGATCATCATAAGAAGTGTGAGCATCACGGTTGTTGATCTCACTCCGGGCAAAGTAATATGCCAGAACGCCTGTAGCGTGGTCGCCCCGTCCACTCTAGCCGCCTCGTAGTGCGAGCCGGGAATTGATTGCAGCGCCGACAGCATCATGACCATGCCGAGTGGAAGCAGTTTCCAGATCGATATTCCAGTAAGCGTGACAAGCGCATTCGGGCAACTGTTCAGGAAGTCCACCGAGAGATGGGCGCCGAAGAGTGTCGAAAGCAAATAGTTGATAACACCTACGTCGAAGTTGAATAACAGCGAAAAAATTAGGCTCGCTGCAACATAGGGAATTGCCCAAGGTACTATGAACAACGCCCGTACAACAGCGCGACCGGGAAAGTGCTGATTTAACAAAATGGCGATTGCCAGACCGAGCCCCCAGACCAAAACAACATTGCCAAGTGTGTAGATGACTGAAGTCGCGACGAGCTTCAGAAAATCTTCTGCGCCGATGATCCTCACGTAATTTGCGAACCCCACAAAGGCGGGGTTCCCCCCCATCGTATCGGCATAAAAGCTCATCTTGAAAGTCTGCCAGACTGGAAAGACAAACACCGCGATAAGTGAGACGACACAGGGACCAAAAAAGAGTAATAAATGCATATGCGGGCGGGACCGCACAGATTTGGTTGGGGTCTGATCTGATGTGATGGCTGACATGTTCTACCTCGAATGGACCGGAAAGTTTTCGCGTCCCGTCGTGCGTGGCTATTTCTTGGTTCCCATGAATGCCACCAGATCTTTCTGGATGGCGTTGGCAGTATCTTCCGGTGTAGCGCCGTTAAACAGCATTGCTTCGATACGCTTCCCGATCAGTGAGATCACGTCGCTACCGTATTGCTCGACACCTTCCGGCGCATAGCTAACAGCTGTGCTGGCGAGATTAGTAAAGGTTTCGAACCAAGGGTTTTCCTTAAGGTAATCAGCTGGAACCATGCCCTTACGACCGGGAATGACACTTGCCAATTGTACAAGGCGTTCCTGCCATTTCGTCTCCAGCATCATCATCAGAAGCTTGGCGGTCTCATCCTTGTTCTGGGATGCTTTCGGTATTGCAAGAAAGCTTGTGACTGTAATGGGCTTTCCAGCGCCGAGAGGCAGTGGCTCCGTAACCAGATTGTTGTAGGTCTCTGGATTGCCGGATTTCGCCATTGCAGCCATAAACGGGCCAGCTGCATACATGGCGATCTTGCCATTTACAAACATTGGCCGGAAGACTTCGAACTTGGCTCCTTTGGGTACAAGATTGCTCGTTACCACATTTTTGTAGAACGTCAGGGCTTTTATCATCTCCGGCGTATTGGCCGTTGGTTTGCCCTCGGTGAAAAACTTTCCCCCGAAACTGGCGATGATCGGTGCGTATTCCAGATATTGCTGGGAAGGCGCACCTGAGTAGGCGGAAAGAGCAAGTCCAAACTTCTGTTGCTTGGGGTCGCGAAGAACTTTGACCACGTTCTCAAATTCCTCAGCGTTTTTGGGGATGCCGAGGCTCGCTGCATCCAGCATGGCTTTATTGATAAAGAGGGCGCGCGGATTAGTGGCAAAGGGAATGCCGTATATTTTACCGTCCTTAACCGCCAGTTGTTCTGGTGCTATGAAATCATCGACCTTTATCCCCGCAGCATCAAGGTAGTCGTTGAGAGGCTCGAGCAGATCGGCTTCGATATATCTTTTGAAATCAGGATCGAAAGCCGTCAAAACGTCTGGCGGATTACCTGATGAGATATCGATGAACATCTGGTCGGCAAAAGACGCGAATGGGATGAATGTGTCCTTGATGGTGACGCCCGGATTTTGCTTTTCGAATTCGGCTTTAAGTTCCTTAAGAAAGGCGCCATACGTCGGTTCCGTCCATTGGAAGGTGGGATAATTAATATCTGCGGCCAATGCAGATGTTGCAAACACCATGGCGGTGGCGCTGGCCAACGCAAAGCGTGTTAGGAGCGAGAGCGCACGAAACGTGTTGCGCTCTCGGTTTTGTTCAGTCCTGCCCCGGTTTTCAGGTTGCATTATTTGTTCCCCTTTTTTGTTTCTAACTGCTAGCGCGCGAGTTGCGGATTGAAAAGCACAGAGCTTTTCGGGATATTCTCAGCCCAACCAGGTGTAAGCGGCGCAATGAATACGTTTTCCGTGCGGTAGCGTGACATCTTCCATACGCCGTTCACCTTCTTGAAGGCATTGAACAGCCGACTTGACCGCAGGACCGAAGAGCCGTCGCTGAAGATCCAAGGCTGAAAGTGAACCCACTTGCCCTCTGCGGCATCACCGTTTACGGTGATATGCTCTGATGTCAGATAGTGGCAGTTGAGCAGCATCTCAGGTTCGCGAGGCTGGAAGAAGCCTTGGAAATGCTTAACCAACTCTGCTTTTCCGGAGCTGAAACCAAACTGATTTTCATAATACGGACCAACGCCTTCCCAAGTCGCATCATCGGAGAACAGGTCAACAATGAGCTCGATACGTTGTTCTGGCGTCATATCTCCTTCAGGTAGAGGCGTGTCGCAAAGCAACATATAACGGCTAATAATACGGCGGATCTCCGATTCTGCTGCTAGCCTGTCAAGCTTTGCGGATAGTTTCGCAATCTGTTCCTGTAGGTCTTTTTCCATGCGTATTTTCCTTACGTATATTTAGACAGACTGTAGAATTTTAACTTCGACGTCTTTGGTGAGATATGTCATGCGTTCGTTCCAGAACGCCTGAAACGTTTCGCCGTTGAAATGGCGATCCAAGTCGGCCTGGCTGGCCCAGCGTTCGTAGAAGACGAAAACCGAGTTGTTGTCTGCAAGCGTGGACAATTCATAGGCGAGGCAGCCTTGCTCCAGCGCTGATGCTTTCGCCAGTTCTTTTAATCTGGCTTCGAGTTCGTCTCGCTTTTCAGGTTTTGGGTACTGAAATGCTATGAGTGAAATGGAAGTGTCTGCCACAAGCTCTGCTCCACATCGCAGGGTTTAACCGTCTCGCCAATGCAGGAAGTGACACCGGCGCCGGTTAGCAAACGATAACGTTGAACGGAGTTTGGGGAGCTACGCAAACATCCAAAATGGATAATTGGCGTGTTGAAGCGTTAAGTTTCCAGAAAAACTAACTCAGTTGAACACCGGGGTGTTCTAAAAATGAAAAACTAATTGACGAGGGATTTATATATGCCGTTGCTTGAATATAGATTTAATATCTCAAAACGGCTGAAAAACTTTGTGAACAGTAAATATTGAAAACATTATCAATACTAAAATAATATAGTTCCATTGAACAAAATTCTAATAGTTCAAGTGACGCGACAATTCATCCATTTATTCTCCATTTTGAAAAGAAATTAATTTTTTTCTATCGACAGTGCCATAACGGTGTGAGAGGTTTCCTATGCGCCGGTTCTATAATGGGCGAATTTATTCCATATGATTGTAAATTGAGCTTTATGTAATTTTGTGCTCGCCATTGCGAATGGTCGTTGTGGGCAACTGTCGTGAAGGGTTGAGTCTTGGACCTTCACCGGTAATCGACGTATTGCACAACAGTGTGGAGTGTTCGTCCTTCACGATGAGGGGGGCATTTGCTGTTAGTGAGGCGTAGCCGTCAAGAATCTTGACTGGCAATCAGGCGGTCGTGCTGCGGTTTTTAGGCGGACCGGACTGTCTGCTTCTGGCCCCATTCCCGTCGCATTCGACCGAACCGGATGGACACCATAACCTGATTGGGATTAATGACGGTCGTTGGTGGAAATCTTCTCAACAGCATCAGAAACCAGATCGTAAAGTGAATTCATGATCTGACTGATTTCAAGCCGACGATCCTGAAGGACCCGAGATCGGAAACAACTCGGTTGGAAGTTGTCCTTTAAAAGTCCATCCATCTTTTGTACCAAAATCACCTTACTCCGTGAGATGTTCGAAGAAGGTATTTCCTGAATATTCTGAACGCAGCAATCCTTCTTCGCTAAGCCTTGGCATGAGTTCATCAAGCGCTAGCCGCATCGATCCGGTTGAGCCACCGGGTGCGGTTATGAAGCCGTCGATTGCGCCTGCCTCAAACCATTTGCGAACCTCTTTGGCTGCATCGTCAACCGTCCCGATCACCTGCCAATGAGCGGCGCTGATGACCTCGGGTCTGCGCAAGAGGTCATCAAGCGGAAGCTCTTCACGCTGTAACAAACGCCGAAGCAATCCCGCATGGGTTTTGCTTCGAACCTTTTCCGGTGGAGGTGGCAGGTCGGCTGGTCGAATTAGACGATTTGCGGGCCATTCGGATAGGTCGAGACCGGTCAACTCGCGGATGAATGCGATTTTGCGAACCCTATCGCCTCGTGCATGCGTGTAGGCGAAAAGTTCTTCCGCTTCTTTCCGCGTTGGTGCCAGATAGAGACTGAGACCGGGAAGCAGGCGAACATCGTCCGACTTTCGGCCATGGAATTGCGCACGGTCACGAAGATTGCGGCGAAGATCGATTGCCGCTTCCATATCCGGGGTCGCGGAAAAAACAGCGTCGGCAACGGATGCCGCAAAGTCGCGCCCTGCCGGTGACGCGCCAGCCTGAATAAGCGGGATGGGAGCATCCTGAACAGAAGGGACATTGAGCGGGCCTTTAACCCGGTAATAGGTACCGTCGTGATTTATCGGATTTATGGCTGCCGTATCTGCAAAGCGGCCGCGTTCACGATCACGTTTCAAGGCCGATCCGGGAAAACTCTTCCATAAATCACGCACGACGCTGGTAAATTCGGCTGCCCTTGCATAGCGTTCGTCGGATGAAGGCATTTCCGTAAAACCGAAATTCTCGTTGCCATCGAGTGCCGTGACAATATTCCACCCGGCTCGGCCATCGCTGAGCCAGTGCAGGGACTGGACCTGACGGGCAACGACATAAGGCGGCATGAAAGTTGTCGATATCGTGGTCAGAAGACCGATATGCGAAGTCTCCCGCGCCAGCGTTGCCATGACGAGCGTCGCATCCATGCTGCCGAAGCCCGGAGTGGTTTCCATGATCTGATGGTTCATGAAAAGACTATCGGGGCGGAATACGAAATCAAGCTTCCCCGCCTCGGCTCGCCGGGCGATATCGATATAGAAATCTGAACCGAGTGTCCCTTCGATGTTGCTGTCCGGATGCCGCCACCCGTCGCCACTCAGCCAGGTCGGTGCCAGCGACATGCCAATGTGAAGTTTCCGTTGCTCACCCATTTCGGGCTCCCGTTAATGCATATAAAAAGCTGTGCCGGCCACGGATGTGCCCGGCTGGATTGGCAGGTTTGCTAAACACTTAGAACGTGCCCTTGATGCCGACGCCGAATGTGCGCGGCATGGTCATGCTTGCCTCGAGGCCGCCAATACCGCGGTTCTGCTGCAGATAGGTCGGGGTGCGCTCGTCGAAGATATTCTTCACATAGCCGTAAAGCTGCAGTGATTCATGGAAGTCATAGCTCACACGCGCATCGGCAATCGTATAGGCGTCCACGATATAGGTCGGTGTATTGGCAAGGTCGGAATAGTAGCCGTCAGTATGGCGAACTTGTCCGGAGATATTGAGCTTTTCCGTTGCATCCCAGCTCGCACCGATGCTGAACATATAACCGGGAGATTTGGCGAACTCGTTGCCCTCATAGCTCACATTGCTCGAAATTTCGTCGATTTCGGTGCGAAGAATACCACCACTTGTCTTGATCGTCAGATTAGACAAAAGCTGATAGTCGAGCCCCATTTCAAGACCATAGGCATGAGCCTTCTCGGCATTGATCGTATAGGATTGCGCCACACCGGGAGAGACGACGACAGGAATGTTGTACTGGGCGTTCTTGAAGTCCATGTAGAAAAGATTGCCTGTCAGCGTGAGCTTGTCGTCGAGCAGTTTGGCGCGCGTCAACAACTCGTAGTTCCACAGCGTCTCATCCTCAAAAGGCTTCCACTGCCTTGAATTGAGATTGAGGGAAACCCCGCCGGGGTTGTAACCCTTGCTGACTAGTGCTCCGATCGTCAGATCGGGTGTGACAGCATATGCCAGCGATACCTTTGGCAAGAGCGCGGAGAATGTTTCGTCGTAATCGAGCGGCGTTGGCGCCAGCGCCGATTTTCCGATGCGCTGTACACGATCCTGCTGGTAACGAAGCCCACTGGTCAACGTCCACCGGTCGTCGAGCCGGTAGCTCACTTCGGCAAAAAGCCCCAGATTGTCTTTCGTATCGTCAAACGTCGTCGTGCCTTGAAGCAGCATGAATTCGTCCGACTTGGTATTGGCGTAGAAAATACCGGCGACACCGCTGATGACGTCTTCCTGCTCGCCAAACGTGATACGAGACTCATTGGAAATGTTCTTCTGGTTGATATCGGCCTTGCCGTTATTCGCAATGCCGGTATGGCGATGCACAGAAGAGGCGGAATATTGCACCTGGTTGTAGAATTTCACGCCGTTGCCAAAATCATAGCCAACATCAAGGATGCCTGTATTGGTATCCTGTTTCCAGCTTGGCATGGTCGTGGTCAGATGTTCGAGTTCGTCGAATGGTGCGGACGCTGCTTCCTGGCTTGGACGGTTGGATCGATTGTGGGAATAGGTCAGCTTTGCGGTGAGGCCTGGAATCTCTGCCGGTTCCCACAGCAGTTTCAGCCGCGCATTCAGGGCCTCGAAATCCTGATTTGTCTTTTCGGAAATGAAGTTGGGGCTGATATAGTCAATGAAGGTATCACGGCCTGAATAGTCGATTGCAAGGCGCGCTGCCAGCTCATCCTTGTAGATGGGGCTGTTCAGCATGATTGAGGTGCGCTTGGTGTTGTAATTGCCGATCTCGACCTGATAAGCACCTTCGCGGGTGAATACCGGGTCCTTGGTGTTCACGATGATCGCACCTGCAATTGCATTCGCACCCTGAGATGTCGTCTGCGGGCCACGGAACACCTCGATGCTGTCGAGATCCCACACCGAAGTCGCGCCGAAATAGTATTCGTTATAATTCAGATAATGCCCATCGAGATTGATCGTGGCACGCGGCACGGTGCCGCCCCAGAACACGTTCTGCCCTGTGTTTGGACCCTGCGTATCCTGCCCGCGAATGATGGGAGCGCTAACGTTATCGGTATAGATGACGTTCGGGACGTTCGCGATCACTTCAGCCACGGATGAATCGCCTGTCTTTTCCTTATCGATTTCCTTGGCCGAAATGACGGTGACAGATGACGCCGTGTTCTTGATGTCGCGCGCGACTTTTTCCCCTGTCACGACCACAGTATCAAGCACGATCGCGTCGGAGCTGGCTTTCGCAGCCTCCTGGGCAAGCGCAGGCGTTACCACAAACACCGCCAGCGTGAGTGCACTGGCGCTGGTTATCAAGCCACGATTCAAACGGATATTCATAAGTCGCCCCAAACATGAGTGTATTAGTCATGTTATGTTAAAGCATCAGGGCATTATTCCGCAATAAGGAATGCATACCGCAGTACAGTATAATATCATGGCCAAAGATATGTGTTGCATACCCGCAACGGTGAGGGAGGGGCAATTCAATCCGGTCAAAACCCTCGAGATTCGCCCATCGCATTCGCAACGCAGAGGGCATGACTTTCCAACGGCTTGTCGCTAAACATCGATTTCCTATTACCGAGGAGGAGGCAAAGCATTTGAACGAGAACGACCTGGCCGATGAGAGCAACACCCCGAGTGAAAAACGCTCGGGTACAATACAGTCGGTTTCCATTGCCGCGCGCTTTCTCCGGATTCTGGCCAATGCTGAAACCGAGCTCGCGTTGGGCGAAGTCGCCCGGCGGGCAAAGACGGGAGGATCGACAGCGCATCGTTATCTGCAGAGCCTCGTCAAGGAAGGCCTTGCAAAACAGGACGCTGCAAGCGGTCTTTACGATCTGGGGCCGACTGCGCTGAGCATCGGCATAGGCGCCTTGAAACGAGTGGACGCTGTGGAGATTGCGGCGCAACACATGAAGGCCCTTTCGCAACGACATGCCGTCAGCGGTGGTGTTGCTATCTGGACAGATCGTGGCCCGACGCTCGTGCGCTGGTATCGAAGTGCGTATTTCTCGGTCAATCCGCTGGCGCTGGGAGACACATTGCCCATCGATAATACGGCTTGCGGTCTGGTTTTTCAGGCTTTTCTACCCAAAGTTACGGTCGATGCAGCGCGTAAGGTACAGCCAGTTCACTTTCGGGGCAGCCCGCCGGCAAAGTCACTGCTGGACCAGGTGCGCAACGAACGATGGTCCGAAATGACCAGCCATCTTCTTTCAAATGTGACAGGGCAGGCCGCACCGGTGTTCGACGCGCAGCGGGAAATCGTCTGCGTCATGACGACGGTGGCTGATCTTGGACAATTGCGAAGCGAGGACGAGCGGAGAGCGCTCTTTTATGAAGCGTCACTGGTCAATCAGGCAACTGGCGGAAGGATCGTAGACGGGGAGGGAGGCGACGCCAGCGTTTGAAATGTCAAGGAGATTGCGGGGGCGTTCCTAGGGGGACGACGAGCGGCGTTCCCGAAACCGGATCGGAAATGATTACCGATGCAAGGCCGAACACTTCTTCTATCAGCTTTTCTGTAACGATCTCGGATGGAGCGCCTTCCGCCATGATCGCCCCGTTTCGCATGGCCACCAGATGTGAAGCATATCGGCAGGCATGATTGAGATCGTGTAGTACGGCAACGACAGTTCGGCCCTCGCGGTTAAGTTCCGCCAGCAACTCCAGAAGTTCGATCTGATGCGCGATATCGAGATAAGTTGTCGGTTCATCAAGCAGAAGGATCGGTGTTTCCTGGGCCAGCACAAGGGCAATCCAGACGCGCTGACGCTGACCGCCGGAAAGTTCGTTGACTGAACGGTTAGCGAGGTCGGAAATACGGGTGACTTCCAGGGCGCATGCTACTGCTTCCTCGTCCTCCACTGACCATTGCCGCAGAAAGGACTGATGCGGATACCGACCCCGAGATACCAGATCCGCAACAGTGATGCCGTCTGGGGCGACCGAGGTTTGTGGCAGAAGACCAAGCCTGCGCGCGACTTCCTTCGCCGGCAAATGGCTTATGTCCCTGCCATCCAGCACGACTTTTCCACTGACCGGAGCAAGCAATCGTGACAACGCACGCAGCAATGTGGACTTCCCACAAGCATTGGGGCCGACGATGACGGTGAAAGACGCATCGGGAATAACAATCGACAAATTTTCGACGATGACCCGATCATCGTAGCTCAATGTAACGGCGTCTGCATGCAGGTGTTGCATCATGGCTGGTCATCCCTAGAGGAAATCACGTGGCTGTTTGTATTGCATTGTAGAACGCATTCTGCAATATGGAGTAATCAGCTCCAGTTTCGAAGCTGAAGCAGACCGCTCGCTTCTCGTTCGAAAACGGCTCAGTGTTTTCCCATTCGAAACGCTGGCCGGTCGCGCGTTCGTTCAGAAAGCTTTCCATCTGAAGATTTCCAATTTGCGTTGGTGGAGAATAGCCATGCAAGCTGCACGCCCGATTTTCTTGCTTCTCGCCGGCATGGTCTTTCTGTTTTCTCCACTTCGGACGGTCATGGCCGCCGAACAGGTCTGGCCACGTACCGTAAAGCATGAAGCGGGCGAACTCGTACTGAAAACCAAACCCGTTCGCATCGTATCGACCACACCTAGCATAACCGGTATACTGCTGGCCATGGGCGCTCCACTGGTTGCGACAGCCGCGACGACCCCGAGCCCGCTGACAGATAACAAGGGCTTCTTCCTTCAATGGGCAGAAGTTGCCGACGAGCGGGGCGTCGAAGTGCTATATCCTAATCTCGAATTCGACATGGAAGCTATTATCGGGATTGAACCGGACCTGCTGATCGCGTCAGCGACCGGAGCCGACAGTGTCGTTCAACATTATAGCGAATTGGAAGCGCAAGGCATTCCAACGCTGGTAGTCAATTATTCCAACCAGAGCTGGCAGGCGATTGCTACTGAGCTCGGCACAGCGTTGGGGTTGGAAGATGAGACCGGCGCGACGATCGCCCGTTTCGACGCCAAGGTTGCAGAGGTGGCTGCAACGATTATGCCGCCCAACGAACCGGTTACAATCGTCGGCTACAATATCGGAAACAGTTACTCGGTCGGCAGAACCTCAAGCCCGCAGTCCCTGCTTCTGCAAGCATTGGGTTTCAAGGTCGGTGGCTTGCCCCAGACGGTAGCCAAGGATGTCACACGCCGGTCCGATTTCGATTTCATTTCTCACGAGAACCTTTCGGCAGCGATCACAGGCAAGAGCATTTTCCTTTTGCGCGGCTCACAAAATGACGTCCAGGCATTGTTGAACGATCCAGTATTGGCGAACCTTCCTGCGGTCCGCGATCATAACGTCTATCCTCTCGGACCATCTTCATTCCGTATCGACTATTATTCCGGTCTCCAGATGATCGAGGCTGTCGGGTCCAATTTTCGCAAATGATGCCCAAACGGATACAACTCATCATGCCATTGCAGAAGCGGCGCGTTCGGGGTCTTGTTATTGCCGCCGCCAGTTTAGCCGCTATGGCGCTTTGCAGCCTTGCTCTGGGCTCCCGGTCAATCGCCCTTACCGAGACCATCCATGCGCTATGGCAGCCTGATTTTTCGAACAACGAACATCTTGTCATTCTCGAACTGCGTATCCCGCGCACCATCGTTGCAATCATCGCAGGGATGGCTCTTGGAACCGCTGGCGCCATCATGCAGGCCGTTACGCGCAATCCGCTCGCCGAACCAGGATTGCTAGGCATAAATGCAGGAGCAGGCGTCGCTGTCATTCTGGGAGTCGTGACCTTTAATCTGACGACAATGGCGCAATATGTCTGGTTCGGATTTGTGGGCGCCGGTCTTGCAGGAATTGCCGTCTTCATTCTCGGAGACGCCCACGGGAAGGCGAATAATCCTGTGCAACTGGTGCTGGCTGGAGGCGGATTGTCGGTCGTGCTTGCATCGGTCACGGGCATTGTTGTCATCAATGCACCGCTCGCTGTCTTTGACCAGTTTCGTCACTGGGCCGCAGGCTCCGTTGACGGGCGCGACCTTGATGTCGTCGCCATTCTGGCTCCAGCAGTCATCGCAGGGCTTGGCGTGGCGATGTCGATCGCCGGAAACCTGAATGCAATGGCGCTGGGCAGGGATTTTGGTGCTGCGCTTGGCGTCAACCTACACGTGACCTGGCTTTTGGCCTGTCTTTCCGTAATGCTTCTGGCAGGTTCTGCCACTGCTGGGGCTGGCCCCATCGCGTTCGTCGGACTGGTGGCTCCTCATCTGGCCCGGACCATCACTGGACCGGACTATCGTTGGATACTGCCATATTCCGCATTGCTGGCGTCCAATCTTTTGCTAGGCGCTGACATCATAGGAAGGCTGATTGTAGCACCTTCGGAAGTTGCAGCCGGGATTGTCTCCATGTTGATCGGCGGGCCGTTCTTTATCTTTGTCGTGCGCAAATTCCGGTTGACGAAACTATGAGCACATCAATGAATATGTTGCGGATAGGTCCTGTTTCTGTTCGCTGGAAATCGCGCCCATTGATGATCTGCTGCCTCTTGCTTGCAGCCATCCTGCTGCTTGCGGTTTTCCATATCGCAACAGGTACAATGTCATTCAGCTCTTTCCAGGTCATTTCGAGTCTGGTTGGTGGAAGCGACAACGCGACCGCCGATCGCATAATCCAGCGCGTACGTTTACCTCGCCTTGTCACAGCCTTGTTTGTGGGTGCTTCACTCGGTACGGCAGGCGCGATCTTCCAATCAATCTCGCGCAATGCCCTTGGCTCGCCTGACGTGATCGGCTTTACGACAGGTGCAGCAACTGGCGCCATTGCACAAATCATATTGTTCAATGCCGGTCCGCTTGAAACAGCGCTTTCAGCCGTTGCAAGTGGAATGGCGGCGGCAGTTCTTGTGTTTATGTTGGCTGTCAAGGGGCGGCGAACCGGCGGCTATAGGCTTATCCTTGTCGGAATTGGCGTGGGGGCCATTCTTTCGGGCATCAATACCGTACTTCTGGTCGCGGGCGATCTGGACCAGGCCGCGTCGGCCCAACTCTGGCTATCGGGATCACTCAATACAAGAAGCTGGGCACATGTTGTCCCAGCAATGGTCGGTTTCGCGGTAACCGTGCCGTTGGCGCTTCATTACGCCAAATCTGTCAATATCTTGGAAATGGGCGATGATGCAGCATGCCAGCTCGGCATCCAGCCGGAGCGTACGCGTCTGGCAATGGTGTTGGTCGCGGTCACGCTAACATCTGTTGCTACCGCATCCGCCGGACCGATTTCCTTTGTCGCTCTGGCAGCGCCACAGTTGGCCCGGCGTCTGACGGCGAGTTCGAATGTCCCACTCATATCGGGTGCCCTTATGGGGGCAACCCTTCTAGTGGTTGCTGACTTGTTAAGCCAGCATGTGCCATTCGGCATCAAAATGCCGATTGGTCTTACGACCGGGCTATTAGGGGGACTTTATCTCCTCTGGGTTCTTGCTTGCCAAAAAAAGTGATTAGTTCTAGTTGAGAAGCACCGTAAATCAGCGAAACAGATGGCTCACGCCAGGACCTTGGCGACGCCGAGCGGCTCGACTGTCTCGTGAGAATTACGATCAGCGCCGGCCCAGCTTCAACAGAGATGGACCAGCACCCGATGCTGCTTAGTAATTGGTGATCTTTTTCATGTAGCGGCGACCATCCAGCATGACCTGCTCACGCTTCGCCGCCAGTTTGTAGGCAA
Organism: Ochrobactrum soli; assembly: GCF_003664555.1. Taxonomy (NCBI): domain Bacteria; kingdom Pseudomonadati; phylum Pseudomonadota; class Alphaproteobacteria; order Hyphomicrobiales; family Brucellaceae; genus Ochrobactrum; species Ochrobactrum soli. Next base: position 25,507 of record NZ_RCHH01000022.1, read on the forward strand.
ATTTCCAAAGCGCATCGAAGAAAATCAACGGCACGAAATATCCCTTGAAAGTGTCATCTATGTCAGCGAGATCGAGTTTCGCTGCGTCCAGCACCAACATATTGTCCGGCTCGCCGAAACGGTACAGGAAATCCCGGCCACGCTCCGCCAGCGCACGCGTTTCATCGAGCCCAATCATGACGACGAAGCAGGCATTTTTATCGACGACTTCGAATGGGCCATGGAAGAACTCATTGGCATGGATAGCTTGCGAATTGATCCACAGCATTTCCATGAGCACGCAGATGGAGAATGAATAGGCTGCGCCATAAACCGGACCGCTAGCCATGGTGTACACGACTTTTTCGCGGCCATAGCGCTCTGCATATCTGGTAAAGGTTTCATCAAAATGCTGCTGACTGCGTTCAATGGCCGGTTGCAGTGCCGGCAGGCTTTCCAGCAGTTTGGGCAGCAGGCTGGTCTTGTCGCGTAAATCGACAATGCCCGCCAGCAACATGTAAAGCACGCTGTAATTGCTGTCGGCGCCATCGATCGGAATGCCGGTGGTGTAAGACGCCTGGTATTGCAGCACGTGGTCGGCGGCGGCGGCGAGCGGCGATTGCGGATCCAGCGTCAGGGAGACCACGCAGGCGCCCCGGCGACGGGCATGTTCTGCCGCCCGCACCGTTTCCTTGGTGGTGCCCGTCTGGGAGCACAGAATGACAATGGCGTCGCTGTTGAGGCGACGCGGGTCGCGTGTGACGAACTCGTCGCCATTATAGACATCAGAGGTCAGCAGTCCCGAATGGCGATCCAGAAAATACTTGCCCGGATGCATGATTGACAGCGATCCGCCGCAGGCAACCAGAAACACATGCGAAAAATCCCGCTGCGCAAGCGCATTTAAGGTTTCAGCAATATCGGTAGGAAGTGGTTTGGACATTCTATTCCTCTTTTCAGCGTTTTGAAGAGCCTGGCTGCGCCGATCGGCAGCCGTTCCGGTCCAGTGCAACATTTCCCGGTACCAATCCCGCGATACGTTGACAGTTCTACTTTAGTGTGCGAACGTTCTCACATCTTGTCAATTGGGAAAATAAGAATGATCAAAATCGCGGCGATGGGCGATAATGTCGTCGATTGTTACACTTCGCGTCGGGAAATGTTTCCGGGCGGTAACTGTGTCAATGTCGCTATCCATATGAGCCGTTTTGGGGCCGAGGCGGCCTATATCGGCGTGGTTGCCGCGGATGCGGCCGGAAGGGTCATTCAGACCGCACTGCGCGACGAGGGCGTCGATACTTCGCATCTGCGTATGGAGGCCACAGGCAAGACGGCCTATTGCATCATTGGTCATCGCGGCAACAATGATCGCTATTTCATCCGCTTTGATCTCGGAGTGTCGATGTTTGAGCCGAGCGTCGCCGATATTCAGTTTGCGCGCCGGTTCGATGCCGTCCATATCGGTCAGTCGAGCGGCCTTGACGGCTGGCTGGATGCCATTGCGCCGCAACGTCTGTCCTATGATTTCTCCACCCGTCGCGACGTGGAACACTATCGACGCATCGGCCCGAAATGCTTTCTGGCCGCTGTTTCCGGCGGTGAGCTTTCGCCGGACGAGGTTACGGCGACCATTGCCTGCCTGCGCGAGAGCGGCGCGGATTGGGTGCTGATCACCCGCGGCACCAAGGGCGCAGTTCTTGCCGGTGCGCAGGGGGTGTTTCATGCCGAAGCAACGCCGATTGTGGCGGTTGACACGTTAGGCGCTGGCGACAGTTTCATCGCCCGCACCCTTTATGGCCTGGTGAAAGGCGAGGCGCCCGCAACATTGCTACAGGCGGCGTCACGCGTTGCTGCGGCGACATGTGGCCAATATGGCGGTACAGGTCATGCCGCGCCGATTGATCTCGGCGAGCCTATAGCCGAGTTGCAGGATTGAGTCCGCTGCGCATGTCCTTTTGAGGTTAAGACCGACCAGATCAACCGGGATGGCGGGCGAGCGAACAGCGGGGCTGCCATTCGGCATGCAGCACGATATCCTGCTGCGCCCGATCGGCGCTATCGAGCCGCTCCAGGACTAGACGCGCCGCGGCTTCGCCAACTTCGAGCAGCGGCTGCCGGATTGCCGTCAGTTTAGGGGTAAAGAACGACATCCAGTCCAGATCGTCGAAGCAGACCACGGACAGTTGCTGCGGAATGGAAATATCGAGTTCGCTGATCGCCAGCATGGCGCCGGCTGACATCAAACCATCGGTGGTAAACAGCGCTGAAGGCCGGTTTTCCCGGGTCAGCAACGCGTTGGCGTGCTGGCGGGCAATATCGATCGAATAGCTGCCCACCTGGGCAACGAGGCTCGGATCAAAGGCGATCCCGGCTTCCTCATGCGCTTCGATATAGCCGAGCAGACGTTGCCAGCTCGGATAAAGCGATGAAATATCGATTTTCTTGTGCTGGCGGTCGTGAAGAAATGCGTTGAGATTCTTGTAGCGGCCATGCTCGAGTTCTGCCAGTACGCCAATGCGACTATGGCCGTCGAGAATCATTTGGGTCACTGCGGCGTGGGCGGCCTGGCGGCCATTGACGGTCACCGAATCTGCCTTCAATCCCTTGACGCGGCGATCGATCTGGACCACCGGACAGCCGCTGGCAACGACATCGTGCAAGTGCTGCGCCTTGAGAATATCACAGGGCGCAATGATGATGCCGTCGGCCTGCTTTTCGCGCAGAAGATCCACTGCCTCCAGCTCACGATCGATCGATTCATCGCTGTTGGTGACGATCAGGCCAAAGCCGCGCGCACGAACCACATCGGAAATACCGCGCAGAATACTGGCGTAAAACGGGCTTTGCATGTCGCCCGCGACAACGCCTATGGTCTTGCTGCGCCCGGTGATAAGACTGCGTGCCAGCAGATTGGGGCGATAGCCCAGCATATCAGCGGATTTCTTCACCTTGTCGCGGATTTCTTCGCTGGTATAGCCATAGCCGCCCAATACACGTCCGGCGGTCGCGGTGCTGACGCCGGCCAGGCGCGCCACATCGGCAATGGTCGTCTTGTCGGCGCGTCGTTCACTCATGTCTGCGCGTTCCTTCCAAGCAGTTTCACGCTGCTCAATACCTGTACCGTTTCATAGGCGATGATGGGCCTGATCTCAACTTTCAACTTGACGGATGCGATCAATCAATGGCTATATTGTGAGAACGTTCGCATATCATTATCAGCAACGCAAGTAGAAGACGAGCCTCGCACGGGGATAAAGTTCCAATCAAAGGGGAGATAAATGACCAATCGTCGCAAAACCGCATCCCGGCGCATGATAGTAGCGCTGGCGGCGCTGGCCACGGCCGCCAGCATCACCTCGGTGCATGCCGCACCGATCAAGGCACTACAGGACGCTGTGCCGGAGAATTACAGGAAGGGCGTCAAGATTGCTGCCTTCAATGACTGGCCACCGGACGAGTTTGTCGAAGACGGCGTCCTGAAAGGCTGGAGCATCGACATGGCCAAAGCCATGTCGGAACGCATTGGCGTGACATTCGAATTTACCGCAACCAGTTTCGACGCCATCATTCCGGGCCTGGCCAGCAAGCGTTTTGACGCCGGATTTTCTTCCTTCGGTGTGACGCCGGAACGGCTTGATTCGCTTGATTTCATTCCTCAGCGTAAGGAAGGCACTGCCTATGCCTTCTTGAAAGGCAAGGACTTTTCCATCAAGTCGGAAAAAGATCTGTGCGGCCATAGCGTTGCAGTGATGACAGGTGCCTGGGACTACCAATATCTGAAGGAAAAGAGCGCGGAATTGTGCGAATCCGCCAGTGAGAAGCCGATTAACCTGCAGCAATTCACCACCCAGAACGCCGCCGAACTGGCTGTGTCCTCGGGGCGTGTTGAGATGGTGGCGGCCGGATCGGCAAAAATGCACTATATGGCCAAGATTACGGGGCGCTTCAGCGTATCTGAACTGGTCAGCAATCCGGTCTTCAACGGCATTGGCGTGCGCAAGGGTGATGCGCTTGGGCCAGTTTTCCGTGATGCCATCCAGTCCATGATCGATGACGGCTCCTACAAGGAAATCATGGCAAAGTGGGGCGTTGATGGCGCCGGCACCCTGGAAAAGGCGGTTCTGGTTACTAAGGACAATCCGGAGCCAAAATAGTCAGGGCCGATTGAATGAGAACGCCCGTCAGCCGGCGGCGGTGCGAATACAGCCGCGGTCCATTGCGCAAGGGCCGGCCCGGAACACGGGCCGGCGGGTTTGGTAAGTTCGAATACGAATTTCGCTAAACACGATACGGTAGTCTGGAGTAAATCATGGCAAGAACAGCAAAGACGGTCGCGCACCGGCCGGATATACATAGTTTCAAACCGATACCCGTGCGCCATCCATCTCGATGGATCACCGGCGCCGTGCTCATTGTGATCGCATTGAGTTTTGTCAATATGCTGGCGACCAATGAGAACCTGCAATGGAACATTGTTGTGCGCTACATGTTTCATCCCGACATTCTCGCTGGCTTGGCGCGCACGCTGTTCCTGACTTTTGCCGCAATGATCTTCGGTTTTGCAATCGGCATCATACTGGCCGTGATGCGCCTTTCAGCCAATCCGGTGCTGCAATGGGCAAGCTGGCTGTGGATATGGTTCTTTCGCGGCGTTCCACCCCTGGTTCAGCTGATTTTCTGGTACAATCTGGCGCTTCTGGTTCCCAATCTGACCATTGGCATTCCGTTCGGGCCGACCTTGTGGTCCTGGGACATGAACACGCTGATCACGCCGATGAGTGCAGCACTGCTTGGCCTGTCCTTTACAGAAAGCGCCTATGCCGCCGAAACCATCCGCGCTGGCATCCAGGCGATCAATCCGGGCCAGACCGAGGCCGCCGCGACACTTGGCATGTCGCGGTTTCAGATCATGAAGCGCATCGTGCTGCCGCAGGCAATCCGTATCATCATTCCGCCGATCGGCAATGACACCATTTCAATGCTGAAATTTACGTCGCTGGTCAGCGTGCTTGCCTTGCCCGATCTGCTCTATTCGGCGCAGATGATTTATTCGCGCACATATCAGACCATTCCGCTGCTGATCGTGGCTACGATCTGGTATCTCATCCTGTCAACCGCCCTGACTATCATCGAACACCATATCGAGAACCACCTGAAATCCCGGCAGATCACCCGTTCCGCGTCATTCCTGTCCAGACTGCTGCCCTTCAAATTTGCGCTTGGATATCAAAAATGAATGAAACGCCCGCGAGCTTGCCACTGCTGCAGGTGGAAAGACTGACCAAATCTTTTGGCAATCACCGGGTGCTCGACGGCATCGACATGACGGTGGAAAAGGGGGACGTGACCTGCATTGTCGGCCCATCCGGCTCCGGCAAAAGCACATTGCTGCGCTGCCTGAACTATCTCGAAGTGCCGGATTCCGGTGCCGTGTTGCTGGAAGGCGAGCCGATCGGCATGCGTTGGCAGGGTGAGCGGCTTTATACGATGTCCTTCAACGAACTGGCACTCCAGCGCCAGAAAATGGGTATGGTGTTCCAGGGCTTCCATCTCTTCCCCCATAAGACCGTGGTGGAAAACATCATCGAGGCGCCTATGATCGTACGCAAGATAGGTCGCCAGTCGGCCACCGCCGCAGCGATGAAGCTGCTGGAAAAAGTCGGCCTTACCGAGCGCGCGAATTATTATCCCGACCAGCTCTCCGGTGGGCAGCAGCAACGCGTGGCGATTGCCCGTTCATTGGCCATGCAGCCTCGGCTGATGCTTTTTGATGAACCCACATCAGCTCTTGATCCGGAACTGGTCGGTGAGGTTCTGGCGGTGATGCGCCAGTTGGCCGAAGATGGCGTGACCATGATTGTCGTCACACATGAAATGAACTTCGCTCGCGAAGTCGCCGACCATCTGATTTTCATGGATGGTGGCGTGATTGTTGAATCCGGCCCGCCTAAAAAGGTTATTGGCAATCCACAACATCCGCGTACTAAAAGTTTTTTGAAGCGCGTGGCGTGACAGGAACGAATGATGATAATTCTCAATGCACAGCAAACCGAAGCCGCGCTCGATTATCCGGGATTGATCGAAGCCTTGCGTCAAGCGCATGCGAGCGGCAAACGACCGCAAAGCGACACGACCGTGCTTCAGGATCGGAAAAGCGCAGACAACCAGTTTGTGTCCCTGGTAGCTTGGCTCGAAGGGGAGGCGGTTGCCGTCAAGCTGGTCGGTGTTTTCCCTGGGAATGTCAAACTTCCTGTGGCCCAACCTTCGATCCAGGGCACGGTAACGCTGTTCAGCGGTCAGACCGGCGAAGCACTCATAGTCTGTGATGGCGCCATTGAAACCTTCAAGAAGACGGCGGCAGATTCGGCACTTGGCGCCAGCCTGCTGGCGCGCAAGGACGCCAGTACCTTGCTGGTGGTTGGCGCCGGGGGGCTAGCGCCCCATGTGGTGCAGGCTCATTGCGCCAGCCGATCGTCGATCGGTCAAGTCTTTATTTGGAACCGCAACTTCGACAGGGCGAAAAAACTTGCCAGCCGACTAGACATTGCTGGCGTCAACATCGTTGCCGTGCAGGATCTTGATGATACCGTCGCCAAGGCGGACATCATATCCTGCGTCACCATGTCAACCAGTCCGCTGGTGAAGGGAAAACTCCTGAAAGAGGGCGCTCATGTTGATCTGATCGGCGCCTATATGCCAGACATGCGAGAAGCTGACGATGACGTGTTCCGCCGTGCCGACCGGGTATTTGTCGATACGCGCCATTGTTGTGATGGTTCGGGTGAACTCGGAATTCCGCTCGCCACCGGTCTGATCAACCATGAGCAAATCGAAGCTGATCTGATTGAGCTATGTCAGGGAAAACATCCAGGCCGCAGCAACGATCGCCAGATTACCGTCTACAAGAATGTCGGTGGCGGCCATCTCGATCTGTTTACCGCGCAATATCTGTACAGCACTTTTTAGCGGCGGTGGGGCACGTTTAACACACACGATATTGAACACCGGATGGTTGCGAAGACCCGTTCTTGACTGGCTGTCTGGAACGGCAACCCGTCTAAAGCTGTCGGGTTGAAGCACGATTTTTCTTGACTCTACGTCAAAACCTTCCGGAAAACGCATGTAACGGATCGGTCCATGCCACCATATCTGCCTCGATTACCCGGAGAGCGGGAGCCTCCAGCCGTTGACAGGTTTTTTCTTCCGCCTCGGGAAAGAGCTGGTTCAAAACTAAACACAGTTGCGACGGTGTTGATAATTGCCGATGAAATATTGGACGAAGAGTTCATCGGCGCCGACTATTTATTTAACAGAGATAATTTCAACAGTTGCTGTCATACCAGCCGCGAGTTCAACACCGGACGGTACCTGATCGATTTGGATGCGCACAGGGATGCGCTGGGCAAGCCGTACCCAGGAAAATGTGGCTGCGACATTGGGCAGGCCGAGATGACCGGGCGTATCATTGCTGTTGTCTATCCCGCGGCCCATGCTTTCAACATGGCCGAATATGGGCTGATCAAAACCCATCAGCATGATCCGTGCCGGGTCACCACCGCGGATCTTCCAGATTTTAGTCTCTTCGAAGTAGCCAGTAATCCAGAAGCTCGCTGCATCCAAGACTGCGACCTTCGTCACGCCGGCGGTTGCAAAGTCGCCTGGCCGAAGCCTTAGGTTGGTGACATAGCCGTCAACTGGTGCGCGAACAGTTGATCGGGCGAGGTTAAGCTTGGCTAGCTCAAGCGCCGCCATCGCTGACTGATAGGCGGCGCCAGCCACCGCAGCCGCGCCGCTTGATTGCTGGATCGCCTCCTGGGAGACAACGTCTTTGAGCTTACTGTGCCGCCGTGCTGTCGTCTGACGAACCACCATATCCTGACGTTTGGCTTCTACCTCAGCCTCAGCCAACGAAACTGCCAACCTGAGCCGCTCGGGGTTGATCTCGTAAAGGATGTCTCCCCGACGCACATATTGATTATCAATCACCGGAACGGCACTGACTGTCCCAGAGACTTCCGGCGCAATCTGTACGACATCGACGCCAACCCGTCCATCGCGTGTCCAGGGCGTCCGCTCGTAATAGTTCCACGCCTCCAGTGCGATAAAGGCGGAGATGGCGACGATGCAAAGGGTCAGGGCATACCGCCCAAGCAGGGATAGAACAGGTTTCAAGGCAAGAGTCCGATCCATGGCAGGTACTGCACGAGCAGACCGTAGAGGATAACAAAGGTGGCGAGTTCGAAGAGCGGCCGATAAGCGAACCGGCGATTGAGACCCGAGGCGGTAATCAGGCGCAGCACTACCATGGTGGCGATCAGCGCGACGACCGCGAGCGCGACAAGGCCGGGGATCAGGACACCTCCGATATTGAGATCAACGATCATCGGTTGTGATCCTCCTGTCGGTTTGAGAGCCAAGCGCGAACCGCATGTCGATGAGCTGATCGACAATCTGCAGGCGGTTCCTAAGCACGCTACCGGCTGTCTTCTCGATCAGGGTCTCTATCTTCTTATCGAGGTCGAGGAGGTCGGGAGATGTTGACGGGTTATGGCCACTGAAGTGTCTGGCGATGACTGATAAAAGTTCTCTCAGTTCTATGCTGATCTCGCCCTTGATCTGCGGGATCGTCTTGCGAAGCTGTCCAGCGACATGCCCTATGCGAAGATGGTTAAGCGTATCGTCGAGCACATCCGGATAGGCGTTGCCGGTCAGCCGCAACCTTGGCAGAAGCAAGGCTGTCCGATCAATCATCAGGCTTGTCCAGCGCGCTTCGTTAGGCGCAGCGCCAAGCGCGCGGCGGCCAACGTCCCGACGGCTCAAGCGAAGCAAGCGATTGATCGCCCCGTCAACCGGCACGGTCTGGAACAAGGACATGTTCACAGCACCGAAGCCGACTGCAGCAAACAACGCGATTACACCGTTGAGTGAAGTGGAAAAGTCGCCTGTGTAATAGGGGCCGAGAGCCGATAGGATTGGAATAGTCAGCGTGATGCCGAGCGCCATGAAGGTTGTGGGTAGGCGTGCCTGGAGAGAGCCGGCGAACAGGAACGCCGGAGCGAGCACCGCGACAAGAACCCCGAAGTTAGTCACCTGGGGCAGGATGACGAAGCTGTAGATTAGGCTGATCGCGACCCCGTAAATTGAGCCGACGATATACTTGACAACAAAGGGCACAGGCGCATCGAAATTGCCGAACAAGGTGCAGCAGACGCCAAGAATGGATACTGCCATTCCGCCCTCCGGCCAAGACGTCCATATCCAGAAGGCGCAGCCGATGAGAATACCGATGATCGCGCCGAACGCAGTGCGTCCCGCCATCCACGGATCGCGGTGATAGACATAGCCTTTCGCGCGTTTCAGGCCATGAAGCGGTTTGACATCTGGCACTTGCCCAGGCGCTGCGATGTTCCGTTGCAGCCTATCGCAATCCTGTAACAAACCAACCATCTCGGCCAGATGACCTGCGAGGTTGGCAGCAAGCCTGTCGCCGGGCATAGTAGCATCGGAGCCCAAACGCTTCTGGAGTGATCGTGCGTGCGCGATGAGTCGGCCCGCGGCAGCCTCCCAGTCTTGCATTTCGGCATTTGCGGCCCAGGTTCTGGTTTCGCCAACCAGAAGGATCAACTCAGCGGGGGCATCGCCGTCGCCGGCGCGAAGTGCTTCAATTCGCTCTTTGACCTCGGCTGAGAGCCACAGCAATCTCGCGAGCCGGTCATGGATGAGTTGCAGTATCCGCCGTGATGGCGTTGGAGCTGGATCATAGGGCAGATGCGTGGCAAGCCCTTGGATTGCTAGCAGGTCCGCTGCAAGCTGGTGACGGTCGCGACAGTTTTCTCCCCGGGTTCCACTCAATGCATCGTCCGCCAGTCGACGGGCGTTTCGCAGAGTGGCCGACAACTTGAAGGTAAACTGGCCGGTCATGTGTTTCGGCAGGATGTAGCGATGGATCAGGACCGCACACAGAATCCCGATCGAGATTTCCTGGACGCGCACCGAAGCCGTCTCGAAAACTGCGCCGGGATCAAGCACGCTCGGGAACCCGATCAGGCTCGTTGTATACCCGGCGAGAACAAAGGCATAGGCGCGTGGTGTGCGATCAAGCAGCGAGAAAAACAGGCAGAGACCGATCCAACCCGCAAGCACGACGCTGCACACAATCGGATCGTTCACGAAGTTTGGAACAATCGCGACCGTTACTATGGCGCCGACAAACGTCCCAGCGAAGCGATAGACACCACGGCTGAGCGACGCTCCGGCAGACGTCTGTGAGACGATGTAGACTGTGACAATCGCCCAGAACGGTTTTGGAAGACCGATCCGTAGCGAAATGTAGTAGGCAAGCATCGCTGCGGCAAAGCTCTTTGCCGAAAACAATATAGCATCCGCATCCGCGATCATGGAGGGAGTACGGAGGAAGCTCGTTTGAACTCGAAAGGCTTCGAAGGCCCTGTATGAGAGAGTGTTAAGAGGCTGCGCGGTGTTCATCCCGCCAGTTGTGTCCTATTTGCGCGCGCAAATAAATTCAGTATTATGACATAAAATATCTAAAAATGGCCATTCTGATGTCGGTGCTGCGTTCTGTTGTTTCAGTTTTCGATCCTGACCTCACGCTTCTGCCTGCGGTCGCCCACAAACTTGATTTCGCCGATCATGAGGCGGAAGTGCCTCTTCACGTACACAGAAAGGGTCAGTTGATCCTCACTCTACATGGAGCTGTGACCTGCACTGCGGGCAACGATATCTGGATTGTACCCCCCAATTGCGGGGTCTGGATTCCCGGCGGCGTGCCCCATAGCGCACGCGCGACAGCGAATGCCCGACTGAACTATCTATTCGTCGAGCCGCATGCGGCGAATTTGCCGGAAACTAGTTGCACATTGTCGGTATCTCCCATGATCAGAGAGATGGTGGATCGGCTTGCTAGCGAGCAAGCTGACTATCTCCCCGACAGCCACCCCGCCCGGATTGTGCGGGTGGTCCTTGATGAACTTGTGCAGATGCCCCGTGAACGGTTCAACCTGCCGATTTCCAACCATCCAAAAATCCGTGCCATAGCAGATGCGCTGACGATCAAGCCTTCAGATCGTAGTACGTTGAGCGATTGGGCAAACCGGATGGCGATGAGCGAGCGATCGTTGGCGCGCCTGTTGATCCGCGAGACAGGACTGACCTTCGGGCGTTGGAGACAACAACTCCACTTGGTCGCGGCACTTCGTGAACTTGCAAGTGGCGAGAGCGTTCAGAATGTTGCGGCCGCGCTGGGGTACGACTCCGTGAACGCATTCATCACCATGTTCAAAAAGGCTCTCGGCAGTACTCCAGCACAGTATTTTGCGCAACGAACTGTGTCTAAGTGAGGTCAAGCCGAAGTGCCTCAACTGCGGCTCGTTTCTACATGTATGCCTGCATGTCACTACCGACGTGAGCCGGAACCGAAAATCTTGACTGGCAATCAAATGGCAGCTCGTTAATCGGTATTATTTCATTGATTTGGGAATAGTCATCTTTCCACGTGTCGCGAAAGAAATCTGTTAATTTCTTTGTGTTGCGGTGCTCGGCCAGTGAAGGCTTCGACATAATATGGAACACGGGCGAGCCGCAATGCAGTCTTTTCTTGCGTTCGCATGGAGATATAGCCAATCTGCACAAGATATATAGAGCGCGCGCGTACATCGGCGATATCTTCATCAAATCCGAAACGTTCAAACATCCGAGAAAGACCCCGAAGACGCAATACGTCGGCCTTCTGCACTTCGTTTTCAACTTTTTCTGATTGAAGGGCCCAACTGCGGATCGCGAATTCAAAAGCAGGATCAAATAGATCGCAATCAAACCAGCAATCAAAAACATTTAAAACGGCTTCTTCGATTGTTTCTGCATAGGCATTTGTCTGGCGCAGTAGGGCACCTGTATTCTTATCGCGCCAACGCGCGATAAGAGTGTCGAGCAATTCTCGACGGTCCTTGAAGAACCAGTAGAAACTGGTGCGTGACAGATTGAGCCGCTTGGCCAGCGGCAAAATACGCACGGCTTCCACTCCGCTTTCGATCAGCGCATCATAAGCCGCTTCAAGCCAAAGATCTGGCGATCCGCGCCATCCTGTTTCGTTTGTCACCGGTTGTTCCATGGCGTCAGATCTACCAGACGCTCGGTATTTGGCAAGAAGACTAAACAGCTTTGTACGGTAAAATGACAGCTATGATTATTAAATTGACAGTGATGTACATTTCTAGCTAGCCTTGTTGAAAACAACAAATGGGAACGACCGAAATGTCAGCCGATCCGCTGTTGCAGCCGCTTACCATCAAGCATCTGACGCTTCGTAACCGCATCATGCTCACGTCGCATGAGCCAGCCTATGCCATTGACGGCATGCCGAAGGAGCGCTATCGCGCCTATCATGTCGAACGGGCCAAGGCCGGTATCGCGCTGACGATGACGGCGGGCTCCGCCTCGGTGTCGAAGGACAGTCCGCCTGCCTTCAACAATGTGCTGGCCTATAAGGACGAGGTTGTGCCCTGGTTGCGGATGCTGGCGGATGAGTGCCATGAGCACGACGCGGCGGTGATGATCCAGCTTACCCATCTCGGTCGCCGCACCCGCTGGGACAAGGGCGACTGGCTGCCCTCCGTGTCGTCAACTGCAAAGCACGAACCGGCCCATCGCGCTTACCCCAAACGGGCCGAGGAGTGGGATATCGAGCGCATCATCCGCGATTATGCCGATGCGGCGGAGCGGATGAAAGCAGCCGGTCTCGACGGTCTGGAACTGGAGGCCTATGGCCACCTGCTCGACCAGTTCTGGTCGCCGCTGACCAATGAGCTCGATGGCGATTACGGCGGTTCGCTCGACAATCGGCTGCGGCTTTCCTTTCAGGTTCTGAGCGCCATTCGCGAGCGGGTTGGGCCGGATTTTCTGGTCGGCATTCGTTATGTCGCCGATGAGACGCTTGAAGGCGGCCTGACCCGTGCGGATGGACTGGAGATTTCCCGCAGGCTGAAGGACAGCAGTCTGGTCGATTTTCTCAATGTCATTCGCGGCCATATTGAAACCGATGCCGGTTTGACTGACGTCATTCCCATTCAGGGCATGCCGAGTGCGCCGCATCTGGATTTCGCGGGCGAAATCCGGTCCAGCACCGGAATGGCGACGTTTCATGCCTCCAAAATTCAGGATGTGGCAACAGCGCGCCATGCTATTGCATCCGGCAAGCTCGACATGGTCGGCATGACGCGTGCCCATATGACCGATCCGCATATCGTGCGCAAAATCCTTGAAAAGCGGGAAGAGGAAATCCGCCCCTGCGTCGGCGCGAATTACTGCCTCGACCGGATTTATCAGGGCGGTGCAGCCTATTGCATCCATAATCCCGCCACGGGTCGCGAGACCTCCATGCCGCATGTCGTCAACAAGGCTGAACAAAGCCGCCGCATCGTGGTTGTCGGTGCGGGTCCCGCCGGGCTGGAAGTCGCGCGCATCAGCGCCGAGCGCGGTCATAAGGTCGTGGTCTTCGAGGCGGCGAGCCAGCCGGGCGGTCAGGTACGGCTGACAGCGCAAAGCCCGCGCCGTCGCGAGATGATGGGCGTCATCGACTGGCGCATGGCGCAGTGCGAAAAGCTCGGCGTCGATTTTCGCTTCAACGCCTGGGCCGAGGCCGACACGGTAACGGCGGAAGCGCCGGATGTGGCAATCATCGCGACCGGCGGCATGCCGGAAATGAGCCTGCTTGGCGCGGGCAACGAGCTTGCCGTTTCCGCCTGGGACATCATTTCCGGCGATGTGCGCCCGGGAACCAATGCGCTGGTCTTTGACGAGGCGGGAGATCATGCCGGGCTTCAGGCCGCGGAATTCATCGCCAATGCGGGCGGCAAGGTCGAGATCATGACTGCCGACCGCACATTCGCACCGGAAGTTATGGGCATGAACCTCGTGCCCTATATGCGCAGCCTGCAAAAGAAGGATGTCACCTTCACGGTCGGCTATCGGCTGGAAGGCATTCACCGCGACGGCAACAGGCTCGTTGCGCGGATCGGCAGCGATTATGGCGCGCCTGTCAGCGAGCGCGAATTTGACCAGATCGTCATCAATGACGGTACACGGCCGATGGATGCACTGTATTTCGAGCTGAAACCCCTCTCCCGCAACCTCGGCGCGGTGGATTACGACGCCCTGATCGAGGGGCGCAAACAGGACGTTGTCAGAAATGCGCAAGGCGCTTTCGAGCTTTATCGGATTGGCGATGCCGTTGCGGCCCGTAACACCCATGCGGCCATTTATGACGGGTTGCGGCTGGGCAAGGATCTGTAGTCAGAGGCATGAACTCATAACTAAGAGTTATGAAGTCGTAGAAATTTTTTGCCTTTGTATTCTTTCCAGCGGTCACTATCGTGATGAAGATAAAGGGAACGTCGGCGGCATAATAAATAATCAAGGTTCCGCCAGAACGAGCATAGATCCAGCGTGTCTTGCAGGCATTTCCGGCCTGCATCCGCGTAAAGATGGGATTGTCGCGATGAACGATAAAAAAGGGGAGTGCAGTTATTGAACGCAATGCGACCGACTTTGGTGTCAGGGTCTGCTGGCGTGGAAAATGCGCCTGCCTCCGCATCGAAACTCATACGCCTTGAGGGGTTGAGCAAACATTTCGGGGCGCATCTCGTCCTTGAGAATATCGATCTGGAAGTTGCGCAAGGCGAAGTGCTGGCAATCATCGGTCCCAGCGGCTCGGGCAAGAGCACACTTCTGCGTTGTATCAATTATCTGGAAAGGCCGGATGGCGGTCTCCTGACGGTCGGCAAAGTAAAGCTCGACGCCACTCAAGCGCCGCGTACTGCGCAGCTGAAGGAATTGCGCAATACGGTTGGCATGGTGTTCCAGTCGTTCAATCTGTTCCCGCATATGAGTGTTCTGCGCAATGTCAGCCTGCCGCAAGAACGTGTGCTGGGTCGCAGCCGCGCAGAAGCCGAGGAGCGGGCGATCCAGCTTCTCGAACGTGTCGGTCTTGCTGACAAGGCGACACAATATCCGGGCCGCTGCTCGGGTGGTCAGCAGCAGCGCATCGCCATCGCGCGCTCGCTGGCGCTCAATCCGCAGGTGATGCTGTTTGACGAGCCGACCTCGGCGCTCGATCCTGAACTGGGGCTCGAAGTGCTTGCCGTCATGCGCGAGCTTGCCGAAAGCGGCATGACCATGCTCGTGGTGACCCATGAAATGGGCTTTGCGGAAAATGTCTCCGATACGGTCATGATCATGGCCGATGGGCGTATCATCGAGAAGGGCGCATCGAAGGACGTCATGCGCAATCCGCAAGAGGAACGCACGAAGCGGTTTCTTCGTGCGGTGCATGACCGATGACAGCGGACAATGTTCTCCTCATCCTGAGCGGCCTGCCATGGACCATAGCGCTGACGCTGGGTTCCTTCGCAATTGGCTGCATTCTTGGCGTCCCGCTTCTCGCCGCGCGTCAGGCATGTCTCGCGCCGGTACGGTGGATCGCGGCTGTGCTGATCCAGATCGTGCGCGCCCTGCCACCGATCCTCTGGCTGTTCATCATCTTCTTCGGCATTGGCATGGGCATCATGCCGATTAATCCGTTTGTGGCTGCACTGATCGGTCTGGGGCTGATCGCATCGGCCAATATGGCTGAAATCTATCGCGGTGCGCTGGCCTCTCTTCATCATGGCCAGTGGGAAGCGGCGACGGCGTTGAATTTCGGCACCCGCCACACGCTGGTCGATGTGGTCGCGCCGCAGGCCTTTCGTGTCGCGCTGCCATCGGCGGCGAGCTATCTGATCGGGCTGATGAAGGAAACCGCCGTTGCCTCGACCATCGGTGTCGCGGATCTCGCCTTCAGGGGCAATCAGGTGTCGCAGCTGACCTTCAAGGGCATCGAGGTCTTCGCGCTGGTCGGCCTGTTCTACATTTTCCTGAGCCTCCCCGTCGCATGGCTGTCGCGCTCTGCCGACAGCTATCTGAGAGCGAAGGTGGCGCGCTGATGTTCCCGACCTCTGAAGAATTCTACGAATGGATGCCCGCGCTGCTCGGCGGGTTGCAAGTCAGCTTGCAGGTGGCGGCGCTGAGCCTCGCCATCGGCATCCCGCTCGGGCTGTTGCTGGCGCTGGGCGTCGGTGCAAAATCGCGCTTCAATCGTTATCTGAGCCTGTTTCTGGTCGAGATCGGGCGCGGCGCTCCCGCGCTGGTGCTGTTACAGTTCATGTATTTCGGCCTGCCTGCGACCGGTCTGACGATGACCTCGTTTTTGGCTGCTGTGGTGGCGCTGGCCTGGAATACGGGCGCTTACACGAGCGAGATCATCCGCGCGAGCCTGCAATCGATCCATCACGGCCAGCGCGAGGCGGCAGAGGCGATGGGCTTCAATGCGCTTGACGAACTGCGCTTTGTCCTGCTGCCGCAGGCTCTGCGCGTGGCGCTTCCCGCGCTGCTGGGCTTCGCGATCCTGATTTTTCAGGGCACGTCGCTCTGCTTCACGATCGCCCTGCCGGAACTCGTCAGCAACGCCTACGAAATCGGGTCCAATACGTTCCGCTATATGCCTGCCTTGCTGCTGGCCGGCTTGCTCTATGCCACGATCTGTATTCCGGCAGCATGGATCGTTTCCTATGTGGAGAAGCGCTCATCCGCTTACGCCACCCGATAAAACCCAACGCAACAATAAATGCCCACAAAAATAAAGGGGAGTAGCAGATGAAAAATGGGATGATACGTAAAGGTGTTCTCGGCGCCGCATTGCTTATGGGCCTGTCTTCGGCAGCGTTCGCAGAGGATTGCAAGCCGAAGCATGAGTTCAAGACCATCACGCCGGGCACGCTGACGATTGCCGTCACCACCTATGCACCGCATTCTTTCATGGATGAGAGCGGCAAGCTGAAGGGTCTCGATGGCGATATCGCAACCGAATTCGCCAAGCGTGAATGCTTGACCGTCAAGCCGGTCGCCGTCGATCCGGCTGCGGCCATCCAGTATGTGCTGTCGGGTCAGGCCGATATTACCACCGGCGATTGGTATCGCACCGCCGAACGCGCCAAGGTCATGAACCTTTCCTATCCGCTTTATAAGGACCAGATGGGTCTTTATTCCAAGGATGGCGCCAAGACTGTCGAGGAACTGGTCGGCAAGAATGTCGGCACCGTTCAGGGCTATCTCTGGGTCACCGATGCCAAGAAACTTCTGGGTGCGAAACTGCGCCTTTATCCGAACTCCGTGAACATGCATCAGGATCTCGCATCGGGGCGCATCGACATCGGTATCGATGGCTATTCGACCGGCGCTTATGCGGCCAAGAATGGCACGCTCAAGGATATCAAGGTCGAGGTTGCGCAGCCTGATCCGCGCATCCGCGCCACCAAGGAAGCGGCGCAGGCCAGCCTGCCTTATGCCAAGAGCGCGACGGATTTCGGTGCGGCACTCGACGCCAATATCGAGGAAATGCACAAGGACGGCACGATTGCCAAAATCCTGAAGTCCTACGGTCTCGATGAAAGCGCTGGCGACACCGGTGCGCCAAAGCTCATCGAGTAGTCGATAACACAATGATATGGTGCAGCGGTTTACTGCTGCACCTGTCTCAACCATACATTTTATCGGAGACTGAACGATGACTGTTTACGCGGTCAGCCGGAATAGCCAGTCATGGTATGGAGAACAGGTCGGCATTCTCATTCTTGATGCGGCCTATCCCTGTGTGCCCGGCAATGTCGGCAATGCGACGACCTATAATTATCCCGTTCGTTATCAGGAGGTGTGTGGTGCTTCCATTGATCGGCTGTTGAACCGGCGAGACCCGCACTTGCGTGAGGCTTTCGTGGAGGCGGCGCTTGAGTTGCAGAGGCGTGGTGTGAAAGCAATTACCGGCGCCTGCGGGTTCATGGCATATTTCCAGGAAGAGGTTGCCGAAGCAGTCGATATTCCGGTCTTCTTGTCGAGCCTGATGCAGATACCTTTCATGCACGCTGTAGCGCGTGGCACTGTGGGCGTGATCACCGCCAATGCAGAGCGTCTGACACCGCGCCATTTCGCGGCAAGCGGAATCTCCAGCACAATCCCGATTGTACTGGCTGGAATGGAAGATCAGGAGGAATTCCGTGAAGCGATCCTCGAAGAGAAGGGAACGCTCGATTCCGCCGCCATCGAGCGCGAGGTTTGTAACGTTGCCAAAAAGCTGATGAGTGACAATCCCGATGTTCGATCCATTCTACTCGAATGCAGCGATCTCCCACCCTATGCTCATGCGGTGCAGAAAGTGACTGGGCGGCCTGTGTTCGATTTCATCACGATGATTAACTATGTCCAGCAGACTGTTGCGTGCCGCCCCTATCACGGCTTCATGTAACCGGAGTTCTCCGATGCCTCTAGACCACTATTTTCTCCTTGGCCGATCAGGTCTTCGTGTCAGCCGTCTCGCGCTTGGCACGATGACATTCGGCAATGCCGGGATCAGGGGGATCGGCGGGTCGTGGGGCACCGATGAGGGCAATGCGCGGGCCATTTTCGACCGCTATCTGGAAGCGGGCGGTAATTTCATCGACACGGCGGATTCCTATGGCGCGGGTCTCAGCGAAACACTGGTTGGCAAGTTCGTCGAGGAAGCTGGCGCACGGGATCGCGTGGTCATTGCGACCAAATATTCGAACAATCTGCAGCCGGGCAATCCCAATGCCGGTGGCAATGGCCGCAAGAACATGATGCGAGCGGTTGACCAGTCGCTGAAGCGACTGAAGACCGATTATATCGATCTCTATATGGTGCATACTTGGGATGGAATAACGCCGGTGGAAGAGGTGATGCGCGCTTTCGACGATCTGATCCGAGCCGGCAAAATCCGCTATTGCGGCCTTTCGGATGTGCCTGCCTGGTATGCAACACGCGCACAAACCTGGGCGGAAGCGCATGCATTGTCGCAACCAATCAGCCTGCAATTGCCCTATTCACTGGTCGAACGCAGCATAGAGCAGGAATTTGTGCCGCTCGGACAAAATCTTGGTCTCGGGATCACCGCATGGAGCCCGCTGGCCATGGGGCTTCTGTCGGGCAAATATCGCGCGGGTGGCGAGGGTCGCCTGAACCGCGACAATGCCGAAGGGCTGGGCCTGTTCACGGAGCGCAACATGCGTATCGTTGCGGCGCTGGCGGAGGTGGCCGATGCCATGAAGAAGCCGATGGCACAGGTCGCGCTCAATTGGGTGGTGACGCAGCCGGGCATCGGAGCAGCCATTATCGGCGCAAGCAAGCTTGCCCAACTCGACGACAATCTGGACGCGCTCGCATTTACAATTCCGGATGAGTTGCGCGCTAGACTGGAGGGTGCAAGCGCCCTTCAACCCACTTATCCCTATTCGCTTTTCGCGTCGGATTATCAGGCGGGCATTCTCAACTCCGGCGTTTCGGTCGGTGACAAGCCTGCCGGTTATCAACACCCGCATTTCGTGCCGAAGGTCGGTGAATACGCTTTCGGAAAGCCTCCCAAGAACGACTGATCAGTCTTAAGGAACCACCATGAACGACATGCCCGTGAAGGTGCGCTCTGTCGCCGCCGTCGGACCAGCCCTTTTTGTCCTCACGCTCGATTGCGATGACAAGCCCGGCATCGTGGCGGCCATCACCACGGAACTGGCGGCCATCGGTGGCAATATCGTGGAAAGCAATCAGTTTCGCGACAGGCTGACCAACCGCTTTTTCATGCGCATTGCTTTCAGCGCGCCGCTTGGCATGTCGCGTGAGGCGATCGAGCATGCACTGAAACCGGCAGGCGAGCGGTTCGGCATGAAATTCGCGGTGGCCGATGCCAGCCGCAAGCCGAAGATCGTTCTCATGGTGTCCAAATTCGATCACGCCATGCTGCATCTTCTCTATCAGATCCGCGTCGGCTGGCTGAATGCCGAGGTTGTTGCCATCGTCTCCAATCATGAAGATAGCCGCGAAACGGCGGAAAGTGCGGGCATTCCCTATCATTCATGGGGCGTGAACAAGGACAACAAGGCCGAGCAGGAAGCCCGCCTGATCAATCTGGTACGCGAGACGCAGGCCGATCTGGTGGTCCTCGCACGCTATATGCAGGTGCTATCGGATAATCTGTCCAACCGCCTGTTCGGCAAGATCATCAACATCCACCATTCGTTCCTGCCATCCTTCAAGGGTGCAAAGCCCTATCATCAGGCTTTCGAGCGCGGCGTGAAGCTGATCGGTGCAACGGCGCATTATGTGACGCCGGATCTCGACGAAGGCCCGATCATTGAGCAGGAAACCGAGCGGGTCACGCATTCCATGAGCGCGGAAGATTTCGTCGCCACCGGGCGCGATATCGAAAGCCGGGTTCTTGCGCGGGCGGTGAAGATGCATCTGGAAAACCGCGTTATGCTCAATGGGCACAAGACGGTGGTTTTCGCGCAATAGGCCGAGGGCCTATATATCCAGTTCCGCGTCTGCGCCCCGTTCGAGAAGCCAGTCGCGGAACAGTTCAGCCCCCCGCTTTGGCGGGCGTTGAGCGGGCATGACGAGATGAATTGTATCGCCGGACCGATGAAAAATATGCGTGGCGGGCACAAGGCGTCCGGCCACGATATGATCATGGACGAGGTGTTTCCAGCCAAGCGCCACGCCTTGCCCCTGCACCGCAGCCTCAATGGAGCTGAGCGCGTCGGTAAAGACGAAATCCTGTTCAATGCGCGGGTTTGGTACGCCGGAGCGTTCCAACCATTCGCGCCAGCCAAGCCGCGAGCGGTGGCGCTCCTCGAAATGCAGCAGCGTGTGGTTCAGAAGATCGCTCGCTTCCTCGATCTGTCCGCGCTCCTTCAGATAAGCGGGGCTGCAAACCGGCCAGACTTCCTCCGTCACGAAGGGCCAGGCGAGGATGCCCGGCCATTTGCCTCTCCCCAGACGCGCTGAAACGTCGATATCTTCTTCAAGCAAATCCTGATCGTCGCGACTGCTTTCTTCGATGCGCAGCGCCACATCCGGATGCTTTTCCTTGAACCCTTTCAGGCGTGGCAAAAGCCATAGCTGCACGAAGGATGCCGAGAACGACACGCGGATGATATCGCGCGAGTGTTTCTTGCGCATGGACGAGATGACCATGTGCAGATGGTCGAATGCTTCCTGCGTTTCGCGATAAAGCCGCTGGCCTTCCGCCGTCAGTTCCAGACGGCTGCGCTCGCGCCGGAAAAGCTTCAATCCGGCGGCTTCTTCCAGAAGCTTGATCGTCTTACTCACCGCTGGCTGGCTGACATTCAGCTCTTCCGCTGCCGCCGTAAAGCTCAGCCGTCGAGCCGCCGCCTCAAACACGAAGAGGTAATTGGCCGAAGGGATGAGCGAGCGGAGTCTATGCATAATCTGAAGTTATATCTTCGCGGATTTTTTATCAAGCTCACAGGGGGCAGAACCCTCTGTAATGTAACGCACAAAGGAGTCCGTATTGTCGCCGGGAGCGACGCTTCGGCAATCTCCAAATCATATATTGGAAGGGAACTTGGAATGCAGACTCATGCGCGCGCGGTTGTCATCGGGGGAGGTTGCGTCGGTGCCTCCATTCTTTACGGTCTGGCCAAGCGGGGCTGGTCGGATGTCGTTCTTCTGGAACGCACGCAGCTCACCGCCGGTTCCACATGGCACGCGGCAGGCCTGATCCCGTCCTATGCGCGCAGCATCAATATCGGCCGCATGATCAATAAATCCATCGAGATTTATGAAGGTCTGGAAGCCGAGACCGGCCAGCATGTCGGCTGGCACAAATGCGGCCAGTTGCGCATTGCCAACACGCGCGACCGGCTGGACGAATATAAGAGCTATATGAGCGTTGCCGAAGTGCAGGGCCTGCGCGCCGAGCTGGTTTCTCCGGCACGCGCCCGTGAATTGTGGCCGCTGCTTGAAAACAATCATGACATGCTGGGCGCGCTCTATCACCCGGATGACGGTCATATCGCGCCTGCCGATGTCACCATGGCGCTTGCCAAGGGCGCGCGCGACAGAGGCGCGAAGGTTCATCTCAACACGCAGGTCAACGGTTTCGAGCGCCTGCCAAGCGGCGAGTGGAAGGTGAAGTCCAATCAGGGCGACATCATCTGCGAGCATATCATCTCGGCGACTGGCAACTACGCCCGCCAGACCGGGGCCATGCTCGGTCTCGACATTCCGGCGATCCCGATCGTCCATCAATATTGGATCACCGATGCGGTGCCGGAAGTGATCGAGCGCAAGCGTCAGGGCCTGCCGGAAATGCCAATCCTGCGCGACGAGGGCTTTGAGGGCTATCTGCGCGAGGAAGGCGACGGGCTGATGTTCGGCCCTTATGAGAAGACGGAACATCTGAAGCTCTTTGCTGAAAACGGCGTGCCGGAATGGTTCGGCGCCGATCTTCTGGAAGAGGATTTCGATTCTGTTTCGTGGAACTGGGAGCAGGCCATCGAGATGGTTCCCGCACTCGGTCGCGTCGGCATCAAGGCCAATGTGCGCGGGCCGTTCCAGATGACGGCGGATGAATTGCCGCTGGTCGGTCCGGCCTGGGGGCTGGACAATGTCTGGCTGGCCGAAGGCGTTCCGGGCGGCATCCTGTGGGGCGGTGCAATCGGCTATTATCTTTCGGAGCGTATCGTGGAGGGCGGCAACAGCATCGATACGTCCGAACTCGATCCGCGTCGTTTTGGCGATTACGCCAACAAGAACTGGACCCGCGAGAAGGTGCGCGAATCCTGGGGCACCCATGCCGAGCAGCATTATCCGGGGCAGGACATGCCCGCCGCTCGCCCGCAGAAAACCGCGCCGTCCTATGACCGCCTGACGGAACTGGGCGCTGTCTGGGGCTGCCTTAACGGTTGGGAAATGCCGAACTGGTTCGCACCTAAGGGCGTCGAGGCCAAGGATCAGTACAGCTGGCGCTGGACGGAAAAGGGCAAATATGTCGGCGAGGAAGTTGAAGCGGTCCGCAATGCGGTCGGCCTCGTCGAAATGACGCCGATGACCAAATTCGAGGTCAGCGGTCCCGGCGCGGAAGCCTGGCTCGACGGCATTCTCGCCAACCGCCTGCCGAAAATTGGCCGCGTCAACCTCGCGCATCATCTGACCAAGAAGGGCGGCGTGCAGGCTGAATATGTGGTATCGCGTCTCGATGACGGTACTTTCTATATGATTTCCACCCCGCGCGCCGAACGCTGGAACTTTGACGACCTGTCGAAGCTGCGGCCGAAGGACGGTAGCGTTACCCTGCGCAATGTGACCAATGATCGGGGTTGCTTCACCGTCGTCGGGCCGAAGGCGCGTGACGTGTTGCAGTCGCTTACCGAAATCGATCTGTCGAACGAGGCGTTTCCGTGGTTCGGCATCAAGTCTGGAACGGTCGGCCTTGCCAGCGATGTGCGCTTGCTGCGCGTCAATTATGAAGGCGAACTGGGCTGGGAGCTTTATCATCCGCTGGCCTATCAGCGGCATCTGCTGGAAGCCTTGCTCGCATCCGGCAAGGAGCACTGCCTGCGCCTTATCGGCCTGCATGCGCTGGAATCGCTACGGCTCGACAAGTCCTATCGCGCCATGTACCGCGACATGAACACCGAGCTGAGCGCCTGGGAAAGCGGCCTCGAACGGTTCATCCGTCTCGACAAGGGCGATTTCATCGGCAGGCAGGCGCTGGTTGAGGAAAAGGAACGCGGCATCAAGCGCCGTTCGGTCACGCTTGCGGTTGAAACCGATGGCGCCAGCACGCTGACCTGCGAGGGTGTCTACCATGATGGCAAGCTGGTGGGGCGCGTCACCTCGGGCAGCTATTCCTACACGTTCGGGCACGATATCGCGCTGGCGCTGCTGCCGGTCGAGCTTGGCGTGCCGGGCACGGAACTGGAAATCCCGGTTCTGGGTGAGATGCGCAAGGCCCGTGTGATCGAGGAATCGCCATACGATTCGGAAGCCAAACGCGCGCGCCTTTGATCGTCCGTCCAATAGTTAGTGCGAACCGGCTCCGATATATCGTTACGACGATCCGGTTCGCCTCAAGGAAAGGTTAGTACCATGAAGGCAGTTGTCGCAGTAAAACGGGTTGTCGATTACAACGTAAAGATCCGTGTGAAGGGAGACGGCTCGGGCGTTGAGCTTGCCAACGTCAAGATGTCGATGAACCCTTTTGACGAGATTGCGGTTGAAGAGGCGATCCGTCTGAAGGAAGCTGGCAAGGTAACGGAGATCGTGGCTGTTTCGGTTGGCCCGTCACAGGCACAGGAAACGCTGCGTACCGCACTTGCCATGGGTGCGGACCGCGCCATTCTGGTCAAGACCGACGAGACGGTCGAGCCACTCGGCGTTGCCAAGGTGTTGAAGGGCGTGGTCGAGGCTGAACAGCCGGATCTCGTCTTCCTCGGCAAGCAGGCGATCGACGACGATGCCAACCAGACCGGTCAGATGCTCTCGGCGCTCCTCAACTGGAGCCAGGCAACCTTTGCCTCCAAGGTGGAACTGGCTGACGGTTCGGCCAAGGTCACGCGCGAAGTCGATGGCGGTCTGCAGACCATCGATGTGAAGCTTCCGGCGATTGTCACGGTCGATCTTCGTTTGAACCAGCCGCGTTATGCATCGCTGCCCAATATCATGAAGGCGAAGAAGAAGCCGCTGGACGAGAAGTCGCCTGCCGATTTCGGCGCCGATATTGCGCCGCGCCTCAAGGTGCTGAAGACCGAAGAACCGGGCGGTCGCAAGGCTGGCGTCAAGGTCGGTTCGGTCTCTGAACTGGTTGAAAAACTCAAAGCCGATGGCGTGCTGTAATAAATCGGAAGGGACGAGATAAATGGCTATTCTTCTTATCGCCGAACACGACAATGCAACCCTTTCGGACCAGACGGCAAAGGCGCTGACGGCAGCAACCCAGATCGGCGGCGATGTCGATATTCTGGTTGCAGGCAAGGGTGCGCAACCTGCCGCCGATGCAGCCGCCAAGCTCAAAGGCGTGCGCAAGGTTCTGCTGGCTGAAAGCGATGCGCTGGAAAACCGTCTGGCCGAGCCAACGGCAGCACTCATCGTGGAACTCGCCGCCAATTACGACACGGTCATCGCACCGGCGACGACCTCGGCCAAGAACATCCTGCCGCGCGTTGCAGCACTTCTCGATGTGATGCAGTTGTCCGAAATCATGGAAGTGGTGTCAGCGGATACGTTCAAGCGTCCGATCTATGCGGGCAATGCGATCCAGACAGTGCAGTCCACCGACGCCAAGAAGGTGATCACAGTGCGTACGGCCTCCTTCTCCGCAACGGGCGAGGGTGGTTCGGCTGCCGTCGAGAACGCAACCGTGCCTGCCGATCCGGCGCTGTCGAGCTTTGTTGGCAATGCGCTGTCGGCTTCGGATCGTCCGGAACTGACCTCGGCCAAGATCATCATCTCAGGCGGTCGTGCACTTGGTTCGGCTGAAAAGTTCCAGGAAGTGATCCTTCCGGTTGCCGACAAGCTCGGTGCTGCCGTTGGCGCCAGCCGCGCGGCAGTCGATGCGGGCTATGCGCCGAACGACTGGCAGGTCGGCCAGACCGGCAAGGTGGTTGCACCGGAGCTTTACATCGCTGTCGGTATTTCCGGCGCGATCCAGCATCTGGCTGGCATGAAGGACAGCCGCGTCATCGTCGCCATCAACAAGGATGAAGAAGCGCCGATCTTCCAGGTTGCCGATTACGGCCTCGTCGGTGATCTCTTCACCGTGCTGCCGGAGTTGCAGAAAGCTATCTGATACACTTAGAAAACATCCCTATGCCTGAGTTATCCAGGCGATGGGGATGTTTCATCGTGACCAATCGCGGGAACAAAGCGGTGATGACGATTCTTGACTGGCAATCAGTGCATCACGATAGCAGGGTCGGCAGTTTGGACATCTACCGGAATCGATGCTCTTCAGTGTGGGTACCACGTGAATTTCAATTGTGAAAATGTTGCATGGTAATCAGTCGCAAGGCAGAAAGCCGGACCTTATTGGTGTGGAAAACGTGATTAGCTACTATAATTAGTTTTTAATGCTTTACTTATTCGACATACTTAGACAGCAATAAAATAAAACCAAGCAGTCGATAGATTAATCTCGTACAAGTGCTCCTAAATAATGGTCAGACTCCTTTTTCTCCTTCTTGGTGCGCGCGCCTTAAAACCCATGTGGCGACTTCTCATGGCCGCCGGGATGTTATGGATGCTCCTGGGCATCCTGATCCTGTTCGATCTTAGCGATGGAAAGCTCTCCGTCTTTCTGGACACGCTGGCTATTTTCCTCATAGTCGAAGGATTTGTAGAAATCATAGCCGCAGCTGCGCTCGGTTTGCGCCGTCACTGGATCGATGCATTGCGGGGCGTGGCGTTTCTATTTGCCGCTTTTCTCGTTTTCAATGTGCCATGGGACAACAATATTGGTGCCGCGATCGTTTTTGGAACCGCGTTTCTTGCCGATGGACTGTTCCGGATTGGATCGGCTTATGTTTTACGTAGCCCGCGCTGGCGCTTTGGAATAGTGGCGGGACTGGTTGAATTTGGCTTGGCGCTTATGATCCTTTTTGCATGGCCGGTTCCGCACTTGCTAACGGTTCCGTTTTGTTTTGCATTGTTACTAATAACGTCAGGCTACGCACTCGTGCGTATGGCGCTCCCCTTGCGACGTCTACCCGATGGCGCCTCAATAACGTCGCTTCCTCTCTATGCGGCGCGGAATTGGCAGGGTGGTAAACTCCATCCCATTGTCGGGGAGGGGCTCATTGTCGAAAAGGACATGATCCTCAACGTCTATGTTTGGACTGCAGTGGGTTCGATCTCAGATCCAGAACGTAGGCTCCTTATCGACCGATATGTCGCGGCTGTCGACAAGAAAGGTGTTATCTCTACGGGACATGCAGCGCTTGAAATGCCGCCTGATCTTTATGTGAGCCATTATCCGGCGGATGATATCGATCATAATCCCGACGATTTCCGTGCGCTTCTTTCAGCGAGGCCGGAAAACGATGTGCCTGGCCGTTTCAATGCATCTTTAAAAGAGGAAGCTGCTGCTTGGTGTATGCCGGATCAGAAGATCAGTTTTAGCCGGTTTAACCCGCAGTCGTTGCGAACATTTTGGGAGGCTTATGCCAGCGATAAAACCTACAATCTGACCGCACGTAATTGCTCAACGACTGTCATCCAAGCGCTTGACGCGGCAATAGAAGGCGCCGGTGATACGGGAAGACCCTGGCGCGACGTATTTCGTATTATCAGCGATCCACATTTTTGGTTCATGCGCATTGTCCGAGGCAGAGCTGAAGCGATGACCTGGACCCCGGGTCTCGTGCTTGACTATAGCCGGCTTCTCAATGAGGTCGTCGAGAATAGCGAGAGACGCTGGAGAAAGCGCATGCGTCAGGCGTTTCAATCAAAAAGAGAACTGGTCAGCAAGGAAGAACGTTCCGAGAGTGAAAGGGTTGCTCCATGACAGGTTCATTGAGAACAATGGCTGTTGTGATCCTCACGGCAGCCATGTTTGGCCTGACATATGGACTCAGCGCGCCACTGATAGCACTTGAGTTGTCTGATGCGGGGTATTCCGAGGCGTGGATCGGCGTAAATGGTGCGATGTATGCGGTCGGCGTTCTTATGATCGCCCCTTTTCTTCCCGCCCTTTTGAAGCGATTTGGTTTTGGTAGGCTTGCCAAAGGAGCGCTTCTGGCTGCTGGCGGATTGTTTGCACTTTTTCCCGCATCACCATTCTTTTGGATCTGGTTTCCACTGCGTGCTGCGCTGGGTGCAGCTTCAGAAACCATGTTCGTGGTCTCTGAAGCGTGGTTGAACCAGATCACCGCTGAGGCAAATCGTGGTAAAACGATAGCTATCTACGTTACTGCCCTGTCGGCCGGCACAGCATTGGGGCCTGCTATCCTGACGCTTGTGGGGCGTGAGCAATCGCTTGCGTTCGTCATTGGGGCCGCACTTGCATTCTTTGGCTTTCTCGTTCTGCAGAGCGGCCGGCCAGCAGAAGTACAGTCGGCGGAGGAAAATAAAACGAGTCTATTTGCCTTTCTGAAAGTTGTTCCATTGGCAATCGCCGCTGCCGCTCTGAACGCGGCTCTTGAAGCCGCAGGTTTGACCTTGCTCCCTCTCTATGCAATTCAGTTAGGATGGCCAGAGCAATCGGCGACACTATTACTCACGATCCTGCTCCTGGGTTCAATTACGCTACAGCTCCCCATTGGCTGGATCGGCGACAGGGTTAAACGCCAACTCCTTATTGTCGTTCTCGGTGCAATGTCGGCGGTAGGGGCGCTTGTCTGGCCGTTTGCGCTTTCTCATGACTGGCTCGCTTATCCGCTGCTATTTGCCTGGGGTGGCGCATTCGTTGGGATTTATACGACAATGATTGCGATCCTCGGAGATCGCTTTAGAGGCGGAGAGCTGGTCAGTGTTTACGCTTTGTTGTCTATAGCTTGGGGTCTCGGCGCTCTTGTAGGTCCCTTGATTGGCGGTTTAGCTATGGAGTTTTCTCCGCACGGTCTTCCCGGAGTTGCGGCAATCTCATGTACGATCTTCACTATCTTCGCTGCACTGAGAAAAAACGAAGCCAAAACCGTTGGAAAAGAGGTTGAAACAGTGTGCGGATCCGAGCCAGGGTGACAACGTGCGTGAAAACCGGCTTTCAGTTAGAATTGATATCTGCTTAGTGCCGATATAACGGTTGCCATACACGCGTTTGAGGACCGCTAAAACTGATCATGTAAGGCAAATCGAGCGCCAGCCTGTGCCGGCTGAACTGGAAACAATCTCCGCGACTGCCTTTATCGTTGTAGGAATCGCGCTATCGGTCGTTCCGGCCTTGTTGTCGTGGCATCTGATGGAAAGCCGTTTTTGGGTTTCAAACGTTTCTTCGAAGCAAAACAACCTTCTGTTAATCCGACTTAACCAATGCAAATTCAGAAAAGCGCCGTAACACTTTAACCGGAATGAGCTGCCTAAAGCGTGTCGCATTTATTCGGCCTCATACCCAGCAGCCTTAAAGAAGTTCTGGCATTCATTGATGGAGAAGAGACTGATGATATCGCCAAGTGCTTTT
>NZ_RCHH01000023.1:0-54440 GCF_003664555.1 Ochrobactrum soli
CACCGCTGCTGACCGCGTGGCGAAGGGCCATTCGGTGACCGGGCTTGCGCTCGTTTCCGCTTTCTGGTGCCGCTATTGCTATGGCACCACAGATAGCGGCGCTGTTATCGAGCCGAATGATCCGTCATGGGATCGCCTGACCAAGCAGGCAGCGCGCGCCAAGGCCGACCCGGCTGCGTGGCTTTCCATGGATGATATTTTCGGAGCGCTTGCCGCCAATCCCGCCTATGTCACCGCGTTCAGCTCTGCACTGAAAGCAATCTGGCGGGATGGCACGGTCAAGACATTGGAACGCTATCTTGCAGGTCAGCAGTTTTAATTACAAAGGAGCTGCAATCAGATGCCCGGTCGCGGCGTGGCGCATGACTTCCATCGGCACGCCGTAAATCTCCCGAAGCTGATTGGGCTCCATCACACCGGCGGGTGTTGATTGGGCGATCAGGCGGCCACTGTGCAGCGCGAAGATGGAATCGCAGAAGCGGGCGGCCATGTTCACATCGTGTAGGACGATGAAAACGCTCAGTTCCTTCTCCTGCGACAGCTTGCGTACCAGCGACAGAACTTCCAGCTGATGGGCAATATCGAGCGCCGATGTGGGCTCATCGAGAAGCAGGCATTGCGCATCCTGCGCCACCAGCATGGCCAGCCAGACGCGCTGGCGTTCGCCGCCGGAAAGCGTATCGACAAGCCGGTCCGCAAAAGGTGCTATGCCGGTCAGTTCGATGGCCTCTTCCACCTTCGCCCGGTCGGTATCACCAAAGCGGCCCAGAGCGCCGTGCCACGGATAACGGCCAAGCGCGACCAGTTCCTTGACCAGCATGCCCGATGCGGATGCCGTCTGCTGCGGCAGATAGGCAAGCTTGCGTGCAAATTCGCGGTCGCCCCATTGGTCGAGGCGCTTGCCTGCAAAATGGATTGTGCCTCCCGACGCTGGCTGCTGGCGGGCAAGTATTTTAAGCAGTGTCGACTTGCCTGAACCGTTATGTCCGATCAAGGCTGTCACACTTCCTGCCGGTATCGACATGGTCAAAGGCTGCAACAGCGTGCGCCCGGCAACCGAAAAGCTGACATTCTCAAGTTCGAACAAGTTGGTCATCAATCGTCGTCCTCTGGCGCAGTGCTTTCCCTGCAATAACGCAGCTTTTCGAAAGTTGCCACAAAAACATGAGTAAGTTATACCTCTTTTAGATTAAGATTTCAGGAAAGCAGATTTGGGTTTCCATCCGCATATGAAAAGCCGGATCGAAGACGTCACCTTGCTGGACGACCTTCACTATCGCGTCTGGAATGGCGCGATTGCCGACGTGTGGTCTGTCGAATGTGGTCCCGGCGCGCGCGGTGAATATGTCTCGCAAGCGCCACGCCTGTTTCTCGTCTGCGAAAGCCAGGGCGCGCTCGATATCCGTCCCGGCAGCAAGGGGCGTGCCGTTGCGCAAGGCGCGAACCCTTCGCGTCTTTGCTATATTCCGGCGGGCATGACGATCTGGAGCGAGAGTGCGAGACCGGGTAAGCTCAAGCATCTTGATCTGCATCTCGACATCAACACGCTGCAGCAGCGCTTTGGTGGCGCGCTCGACAGGGCTGCGGTCGAGCGTCCACGCCTTTTGTTTTCCAATGCCAGGATTGAGCAGATCGGCGGGCTTCTGGCGGAAGAGTGCCTGTCCAATGCGCCGTTGCACGATCTCTATGGTGAAGGCCTGATCAACGCGCTTGTCGCGGAACTGTTCGGGGCGGAAGCGCAGCCGCGTGCAGGCGCGAGCAGGCTGTCACCATGGCGGCTCCGGCGCGTGACAGATTTCATCGAGGACAATTACGCGCGCATCATCCGCTTGCAGGAACTGGCCGATCTGGCTGGTCTGTCGGAAACATATTTCTGCAGCGCCTTCAAGGCATCGACGGGGGTGTCGCCCCATAGCTGGCAGATGGAGCGACGCATCGCGCGTGCGCAGGCGCTGCTGCTTCAGGCGCACACGCCGCTGCCGCATATTGCGGCGCTGGTCGGGTTTTCCGATCAGGCCCATTTCACGCGTGTTTTCAAGAAGCAAACCGGCACAACGCCGGCGGCATGGCTGAGACAACAGGTGTAGCAGAGCCACAGAAAGGATTGCTTTTTTACTGCACGCTGAGATGAACTGAAGATCGTTCAATTTGCCATAAAAACGAACAATCCTGCCGAATATTCTTGATATAAGCACTCATATTAACGCGCCCGTCTGCGGGGTCGCGGGAGCCTGTGAAGGTTCGCGTTTTTATCCGTCTTAGGGGTCACATCATATGCCGTCGATGAAGCACAATCTTCTCGTCCTGCTGGCAAGCGGTACTGCGCTTGCCGCCATTCCTGCCTTGGCGCAGGAAGACAGCAAACCCCTTCAGCTAAACACGGTTGTCATTCAGTCTGATGGAAATGGCGGCACCACGCGGGCCGACGGTGTTGCGCCGGTCCGGGGCTTTGTGCCTCAGGCGACCACCACCGGCTCGAAGGACAGCGTTGCAATCGACAAGATCCCGCAATCCGTATCGGTCGTCGGGCGCGATCAGATGGATGCGCTCGGCGCGCAGAAGATCGACGAAGCCTTGCGCTATACGCCCGGCGTGCTGGCGCAGCCTTTCGGCGTCGATAATGACACGAACTGGCTCTATATTCGCGGTTTCGACGCGACGGCCAATGGCACCTATCTCGATGGGTTGCAGAATTTCAGCTACGGCTTTGGCGGCTTTTTAATCGACAGTTTCGGTATCGAGCGCATCGACGTGCTGCGTGGTCCGGCATCGGCTCTTTATGGCGGTGCCAATCCCGGCGGTATCGTGAATTACATCAGCAAGCGCCCGACCGGCGAACGCCTGCGCTATCTTGAGGCGGGCATCAACAGCTATGGCAATGGCTATCTCGGCTTCGACATTGGTGACAAGGCGACGGAGACGGTTAATTACCGCGTCAACGGCAAGATCCAGGGTGGCGACAACTATACGGATTTTTCCAAGGAATTTCGTGGCGTCATCTCGCCAAGCATCGAATACAAGCCGGATGAATCGACCAGCCTGACCATTCTGGCCAACTATACCCATCTGGACCTGACGCATGATGGCGGCTTTCTGCCTTACTATGGTACCGTGGTGCCGACCGAGTTCGGCAAGATTTCGCGCAAGGCGAATTTTACCGAGCCGGATGTCGATTCCTATAATCGCGAACAGCTATCGATCGGCTATGAATTCGAACACACATTCGACAGTGACTGGACCGTCCGTCAGAATGTGCGTTACGGCTTTGCCAATGTGAAGGAGCATAGCCTCTACCCTTACGGCTATGACGGATTTCTGGCGCAGCCAGCTGCTGGCAATCCCTACCTCGCCCGCATCAATTTCAAGCACGATACCACGGTCAACACCTTTCAGGCTGATAACCAGCTTGAAGGCAAGGTGACGACCGGGGCCATCGACCACAATCTGCTGTTCGGCGCGGAGTACCGCTATTTCCGCATCGACCAGATGCAGCAGACCGGCGGCGCAACGATCATCGACGCCTATAACCCGGTTTATGGCGAGCCGCAGGGGCCTATGTGGGACCCCTATATTGATCAGGATCTGCGCCGCAATCAGGTGGGTGTCTATGCGCAGGATCGCATGGAATTCGGCGATGGCTGGATACTGACGCTGAATGGTCGTTACGATCATGTCTGGACTGAAGCCTCAGGTCTGCCGAGCTTCGAATATGATACGGGCCGCTTCTCCGGTCGTGCAGGTCTCGGCTATGAGTTCGAGAACGGCATCACGCCTTATGTGAGTGCTGCGACCTTCTTCAATCCGATTATCGAGACCCTGTATGACGGCAGCTATGCCAAGCCGGAAACCGGCGTTCAGTATGAAGCCGGTGTCAAATATCGCCCGGCATTCTTCGATGGCCTGATCACCGCGTCCTTCTTCGATCTGACCAAGGAAAATTCGCTGACCGGCTCCAGCTTTGCCCGTGAACAGCTCGGCAAGGTCAATTCGCGCGGCTTCGAACTCGAAATGCAGGCCAATATTGCCGAGGACTGGAAGGTGACGGCAAGCGTGACCGCCTATGACCTGAAGGTCAAGGAAAACGCCTCGGACCCAACGCTGGTCGGCAAGCGTCCTTATCTCCTGCCGGAGCAACAGGCTTCGGTCTTCGTCGAGTATAAGGTGCCCGAAGGCGCGCTGAAAGGCGTGACGCTGGGCGGCGGCGTCCGTTATATCGGCTCGTCCTATGCCGACGAGCAGAACACGCTGAAAGTGCCCGCTGTGGCACTCGCCGATTTGAAACTCGGCTATGAAAAGGATAATTGGGGCATCGATCTCAACGTGACCAATCTTTTCGACAAGGATTATGTTGCTGGATGTCAGGGCGTCTATGTCTGCGGTTATGGCGAGGGCAGGAAGGCTTTGCTCAAGGTGCACACCAAGTGGTGATGCGACGGTTTTCGCCGCGCGTTCCGTCATGACAGTCACCCGTCGCGCGGTTCTCGGATTCGCAGGCGCCCTTTTTGCGGCGCCTGCACTGCGTTCGGCCCATGCCGCGACGATGCGTTTTGCGGTGATCGACTGGGCCATGCTTGAGACCGCTCTGGCGATCGGCGCTGTGCCGGTGGCAGCGGCAGAACTGCGCCAATACAGGCAAATGCAGCTTGAGCCGGCGGTGCCGGAAAATGTCGCTGATCTTGGTCTGCGCGGAGCGCCCAATCTTGAGCTTCTGCGCATGATGGAACCGGATCTGATCGTCGCGTCCAATTTTTACGAATATCAGCGTGCAGCCTTCGAGCGCATCGCGCCGGTCTTCGCGCCGACTGTCTATAGCGCCGGTCAGCCGCCCTATGCGATGCTGGAAGAGGCGACGTTAAGTCTTGGGGAAAAGCTCGGTCTGGCTGCGGAAGCGCGCGCTTACGTCGCGACTGTTGCACGCGAGATTGCGGAGGCGCGGCAGCGCTTCGCTGCGATACCGGGACGGAAGGTCTTCGTCATCAGTCTGGGCGATGCCCGGCATTTTCGCGCTTTCGGGCGCGACAGCCTGTTTGGCGATGTGCTGGTTCGGCTCGGTTTTGAGAATGCGTGGACGCGCGATACAAGCTATTCAGCCGCGGCGCCGGTGGGGCTGGAGCAATTGGCCGAAACGCCGGACGCATCCATCGTGATCGTCGGCCCGACCGATCCTGAAACGCTTTATCGTCTGCCGCAAAATGCCTTGTGGAACGCGCTGCCCGCTATCCGTGAAAAGCGGGTTCTGTTTCTGCCGCCGCTCGATCATTTCGGCGGATTGCCTGCCGCGCGCCGCTTTGCCCAGCTTCTTCGTGAAAACTGGAAGAGCAGCCCATGACGGAGAAGAGTGTTGCAGGCATAAGGCCGCTGCTGTTCTGGGCGCTGCTCGCGCTTGTCGCGGCACTGATGGCCGCTTTCGAATTCACGCGGGCGCTGAATGCCCCTGCCGGTTCACCGGAACTGCTGGCGCTGCACCGGGTCATCGCGTTTGACACCGTCTTACCGCGCAATGCTATGGCCCTGATCTGTGGCGCAGGCCTTGGGCTTTCCGGCCTGCTGTTGCAGCAGGTTTTACGCAATCCGCTCGCCGAACCCTCGACGCTCGGCATTGCTGCCGGAGCGCAGCTCGCCATGACGGCGGGTATACTTTATCTGCCCGCAGCCTTCATCTTTCGAGAATGGCTGGCTTTGGCGGGCGGTCTGGCGGCGGTCAGTCTGGTGCTGGCGCTCAACTGGAAACGCTCGCTGGAACCCGCTTCTGTCATTCTCTGCGGAATGATCGTGTCGCTGACCGCAACGGCGGCAAGCACGGCGCTCATCCTCGCCAATGGCGAATATGTGTTCTCGCTGTTCGTCTGGGGCGGCGGTTCGCTGGAACAACAAAGCTGGGGGCCGGGCATTGCGCTCTCCCTGCGGGTTCTGATCGGCGGCGGGATTGCCTTCTTCCTGCTGCGCCCGTTGACATTGCTGGCGCTCGACAATGCCAATGCGCGCAGCCTCGGCCTGTCGCTGGCGGCAAGCCGCCTTCTGGTGATTGCCATTGCCGTCTGGCTGGCGGCAAGTATCACGGCAGAAGTCGGCATATTGGGCTTTGTCGGTCTGGTCGCTCCGACGCTGGCGCAGCTTTCCGGCGCGCGCCGTCTCAAGACAAAGCTGATCGCCGCGCCCGCCATTGGGGCAATTCTGCTCTGGTTGACCGATGGCTGCGTCAGCCTGTTGCAGGCCGTCACCGGCGACCGCCTGCCGGTGGGCGCTGCGACTGCATTGCTCGGCGGTCCGCTGCTGCTCTGGATGCTGCCGCGTCTGCGCATGTTTGAATGGCCATCGGGCCAGAGCGAGGCCAGCGCTGTTCGCCTCAAGCGTACCGGCTTGTTCTTCGCCATTTTGCTGCTGCTTGTCCTGCTTGTGGCCGCCATCACGCTGGGTCTCGGCCGGGGGCAGGACGGTTTTGTCCTTGCCCGTGGTGAAGTGTTCGATGCGCTTTTCGACTGGCGCGTGCAAAGACTTGCTCTTGCGGGCCTATCGGGCGGCATGCTGGCATTGGCCGGAGCCATTCTCCAGCGCATGACGGGTAACACGCTCGCCAGCCCCGAAATTATGGGCGTCGGCCTTGGTGCTGGTGCGGGTTTGGCGGTGGTTCTCCTGCTTCCCGTCGCAAGCCTTTCCCTGCAATGGCTGGGCGCTTCCATCGGCTCGGTGCTGGCGCTGATCTTCATTCTGGCGATTGCCGCGCGCAGCGGTTTTGGTGCGGAAAAGCTGCTTCTGGCCGGTGTCGGCCTTGGCGCTATGGTCAGCTCCATTCTGACAGCCATCATTGCAACCGGCTCTCCACAAGCCTTTGTCCTGCTCGGCTGGTTGAGCGGTACCGGCACGCAGGCGACGCCTATGCAGCTTTGGCTGGCCGCTCTTGCGCTGGCTGCCAGTTTCACGATCCTGCTTGCTTTGTCGCGCTGGCTCGACATTCTGCCGCTTGGTTCGGTGACGATGCGCACCCTCGGTCTTTCGCTCGTCCTGCCGCGTCTTGTGATCGTGCTGATTGCAGCGCTTCTGACAGCGATTGCATCGATGATGGTGGGGCCGCTCTCGTTTGTCGGGCTGATCGCTCCGCATCTGGCGCGCAATTTCGGCCTGCATACGCCGAAGCGCTTCCTGACGGCATCCATGCTGATCGGCGCGCTGATGATGGTAAGCGCCGATTGGCTCGCGCGGATGGTGGCCTTTCCCTACAATCTGCCGCTTGGCCTGTTCGCCTCGCTTCTGGGTGGGGCCTGCTTCATCGCGCTGCTATCGCGGCGCGGGTAGCCTTTATGACGTGGCCTTCGCCGGGGCGGTTCTAAGCACGCGCCAGCCGAGAAGACTGAAGCCGATGGTCATCAGCGGATTGAGAATGTTGAAAAAGCAAAAGCCGAGATAGGCGGTGGTGCTGACCCCCAGCGCCGCAGCCATATAGGCGCCGCAACTGTTCCATGGGATCAGCGGAGACGTCACGGTTGCGCTGTCGCCAATCACGCGGGAAAGAAGTGCCGGTGCCAGTCCGCGATTGGCAAAAGCCTGCTTGAACATGCGCCCCGGCAGGGCAATGGAAATATACTGATCGGACGTGACGACATTCGACAGGACAGCGGTTCCTGCGACGGTCGAGATCAGACTGGCATCGGATTTCGCGCGATGGATCAACGGGTCGATCAGGCGATTGAGAATGCCTGCATGTTCGATTACCGCGCCAAAGGCGAGCGCCGTGATGATGAGCCAGATGGTCGTCATCATGCTCGCCATGCCACCCCGGCTGAGAATCATGTCGATATCGGGATCGCCGACGGAGCTCGTATAGCCGGTGGCAAGCGCCAGCCATGCGCCTTTCAATAGGGCGAGCGCACTGGGAAGTGCTGCATCATTGGCAAATGCGATCACCCGTTGTGGGTCCATGATGACGCCCTGGATAGCGCCTGCCAAAGCGCCGCTGAATATCGCCACGACCGGAGATACCCGCGCTACCGACAGCACGAAGACCAGCAGCAGGGGCAGGAAAGCCCAGAGCGAAACCTGAATCTGGCTGTCGATCTTTGTGAGAAGCGAGCTTGCGTCAAAATCGTTTTGCTCACCAAGAAAGCCGAACAGCACAATGGACAAAAGCAAAGCGGGGATCGAGGTCCAGAGGGATTCCCGGATGTGGTCGAATATTTCCGAACCGGCGGAGGCGGCCGCCAGATTGACCGTGTCGGAAAGCGGCGATGCCTTGTCGCCAAAATAAGCGCCGGAAATGACGGCGCCCGCTGTGATTGCGGGGGAAAGGTCCATATGAGCCGCGACACCCATAAGCCCGATGCCGATAGTGCCTGCGACGGTCCATGAACTGCCGATGCTGAAGGCCACCACCGCGCAGACAATGGTGGTCGTCGCGTAGAAATAATCGGGGTTGAGAAGCTTCAGCCCGTAATAGACCATGGACATGATCGTGCCGCTGAGCGCCCATGTGCCAATCAACGCGCCAACCGCCATCAGGATGAGAATGGCGGGCAAGCCGGTCGCGATCCCGTCAACAACGGCGGCGCGGACCGCGGCCCAGCTCGATCCGTTCTTATAGGCAACACCGGCGGCGATCAGCCCGCAGACCGCAAGGGCGATCTGGTTGGGGCCGGACGAGGCCGCATCACCAAACAGATAATAGGAAAGGGCGAGGAAAACGATAAGCGCAATACATGGAACAAGTGCATCCAGCATGGATGGAATATGACCGCCAGTGGTCGGCGCCGGTTCGTTTTCGCTCACCTTGTGGTCTCCCCTGATAGCGACTTTAGTAGATTAAACGCTGAAAACTCCGGTCTTCCCTCAAAGACCGGAGCTTCCAATATTTCATTCAATGCCAGGTCAGTTTTGAAAAGCCTGTACTGACAATGGTTCCTTTTTTGCCATCGACAATGCCGGGAATGTCGGCCAGCGCGCCGATGGCGGCGGATTTTCCGGTCGCCTTGGCAAAATTGCAGGCGGCATCCACCTTCGGTCCCATCGAACCTGCCGGAAACTGATAGTGCGAAAGGGATTCCGGGGTCGCTTCGTGGATGCCCTTTTGCGTCGGCTTACCCCAGTCGGTAAAGACCGCTTCGGCGTCGGTCGCCATGATGAAGAGGTCGGCGCCAAGTTCACGTGCGAGAAGCTCGCTCGCCAGATCCTTGTCGATGACGGCCTCCACGCCGCCAAGCGAGCGTTCCTTGCCTTTCTCATACATGGTGGGAATGCCGCCGCCGCCCGCGCAGATGAGAATGGTGTTCTTTTCAAGCAGCCATTTCAACGGGCGAATTTCGAAAATCCGCTTCGGAAGCGGCGAGGGCACAACCCGTCGCCACTTGTCGCCGTCCTGCTTGAAGGTCCAGCCTTTTTCGCCACGGATGCGGTCGGCATCGTCTTTGGAATAGACCGGGCCGACGAACTTGGTCGGGTTTTGGAAGCCGGGATCATCGCCATCCACCTCAACCATGGTAAGGACGGTTGCGATGGGAATGTCGAATGGCAGAACATTGCCAAGTTCCTGTTCCAGCATATAGCCGATCATACCTTCCGTCTGGGCGCCAAGCACGTCCAGCGGATAGGCCTCGTCAGGCTTGTAGGCAGCGCCCTGCAAGGCAAGCAACCCCACCTGCGGACCATTGCCATGGGTGATGATGACCTGATGGTCCTTGGTGACCGGCGCGATGGCTTCGACAGCGGTGCGGATATTCCTGCGTTGCACCTCGGCTGTCATCGGCTCGCCGCGCCGTAAAAGGGCGTTGCCGCCCAATGCGATGACGATGCGCATTCTCAATCTCCAATCGTTGCCACAAGCAGGGCCTTGATGGTGTGCAGACGGTTCTCCGCCTGTTCGAATGCGATATTGGCGTGGGATTCGAAAACTTCGTCGGTCACTTCAAGACCGTCCGAGATGCCGAACTGATCGGCAATCTGCTTGCCCACGACGGTTTCGGTATCGTGGAAGGCTGGCAGGCAATGCATGAACTTCACCTGCGGATTGCCTGCGGCTTTCATCAGCGCAGCATTGACCTGATAGGGCTTCAGCAGCTTGATGCGTTCGGCCCAGACTTCCTTCGCTTCGCCCATCGACACCCAGACATCGGTGTGGATGAAGTCCACGTCCTTGACCGCCGCCTTGACGTCATCGGTGATGGTGACCTTTGCGCCCGATGCAGCGGCGAGGTCTTCTGCAATCTTGCGATATTCGTCAGCGGGCCACAGTTCTTTCGGTCCGCAGATGCGGACATCCATGCCCATCAGGCTGCCGACGATCAGAAGCGAATGACCCATATTGGACCGCGTGTCGCCGACATAGGCATATTTGATCTGGGGGATCGGCTTGTCGCTGTGTTCCCACATGGTCAGCACGTCGGCCAGCATCTGTGTTGGATGATATTCATCGGTCAGGCCGTTATAGACCGGTACTCCGGCATATTTGGCCAGCGTTTCAACACCGCTCTGCGATGAGCCGCGATATTCGATAGCGTCATACATACGCCCCAACACACGCGCCGTGTCCTTGAAGGATTCCTTGTGGCCGATCTGGGATCCGGCAGGATCGAGATAGGTGACATTGGCGCCCTGATCCGAACAGGCGACCTCGAAGGCACAGCGGGTGCGTGTGGAGGTCTTTTCAAAGATGAGGCAGATTTCCTTGCCTGACAGGTGCTTTTGTTCGGTGCGGGCATATTTGGCGCGCTTCAGATCGCGCGCCAGATCGAGCAGGAAGCGGAATTCGCGTGGCGTGTAATCCTGCACCGTGAGGAGGGAACGATTGCGCAGATTAAAGCTCATGATACGTCTCCAAAACTATATAACGTTGCGATGGAAGTCCGGTCCTCAGACTGGATCGCGCCATATGGGGCAAGTCATGCAATGCCCGCCGCCCCGACCACGGCCCAGCTCTGAACCGCGAATGGTGATGACTTCAACGCCCGCCTTGCGCAACAGCGTGTTTGTGTAAGTGTTGCGGTCGTAGGAAACCACCACGCCGGGCTCCAGCGCGACGACATTGTTGCCGTCGTCCCACTGTTCGCGCTCGGCTTCGTAGGCGTTGCCGCCAGTTGCCACCGAGCGGAGTTTCTTCAGTCCCAGCGCTTCCGCCGTCACTTCCAGCAGGTGCTTTGTTTCGGGACGAACGGCGATTTTTCCGTCGTCGCCCGGATAAATGCTGAAGCAGCGAATTTGGTCCACGACTTCGCCAAAAATGGTCACGAGGTCGCGGTCGCAGAAGCTGAACACCGTATCGAGATGCATGGCCGCACGGCTTTTCGGCATCACACAGGCGATGACGCGGGTGGCGGCATTGGCGGCAAACAGCGCTTCCGCCACCTGACCGACAGCCTGATAAGTTGTGCGTTCGCCCATGCCGATCAGCACAACGCCATTGCCGATGGGCATGACATCGCCGCCTTCCATCGTGGCGTTGCCGTGGTCGGTGTCGAAATCGCCCCACCAGATTTTGAAATCGCCGTCCTTGAATTCCGGATGATATTTGTAGATGGCGCGCTGGATCAGCGTTTCCGGCTGACGGGCTGGCCAGAACATCGGGTTCACGGTCACGCCGCCGTAAATCCAGCAGGATGAGTCGCGCTGGAACAACGTGTTGGGGATCGGCGGAATAATGAATTCCGTACCGCCCAGCACGTCCAGCATCAGTTCCTTGCCCCATATGTCCGGCAGGTCGGAAACGGCCACGCCGCCGATGAGAAATTGGGCCAGGTTTTTTGATGGCAGTTCATCCAGCCAGGGGCGCATGGAATTGGCGACATTGCGCCCGATCTGATTAGGCAGAATACGCCGGTCGAGAACGAATTGGCGTGCTTCCTTGTCGTCCAGCGTTTTGGCGAGCAGGTCCTGCATTTCCAGAACCTCCACGCCGCGCTCCCGCATTTTGAGAACGAAGTCGAAATGGTCCTTCTGGGCCTCGTGCACCCAGATCACATCATCGAACAGAAGGTCATGGCAATTGGCTGGCGTCAGTCGTTGATGGGCGAGCGATGGGCTGCAAACCATCACTGTGCGTAGCTTGCCGACTTCCGAATGCACTCCAAATTGTCTCATCTCGATGCTCCTGTTTGAAAGGGTGATCTGGGCGGGAAGATTTTCCGGTAGCCGGCAAAAGATCGTTCCCGTGGATGAATGCGTCAGAAAGGGGTGATAACTCCCGTCCACATCAGATAGATGGCGACGAGGGCGAGCAGGGTTATGCCTGCCGCGATCCAAACTTCATGTCCCTCAAAGATCGGTTCTCCATGTTCCTTGCGGGCTTTCGCGTAAACCAGAATGCCGGGTGCGAAGAGCACCGTGCACATCAGTAGAAAGCTTAGTCCCGCCGCGTAGACGAGCCAGACGCCGTAGAGCGTCGCTATCAGGCTCACCCACAGGTCTCGCCGTCGCGACTTGCTGTTGGCGCCATATGTCTCGCCGCTGAGCGCGAGTTTCAGTGCAAAAGCGCCGGAAAACACATAAGGCGGCAGAATGGCGACCGATGCGATGAAGTAGAAGAACTGGTAGGCGCTTTCGGAAAAATAGGTCAGCAGCAGGAAGAACTGAATCGCGAGGTTCGTTGCCCAGAGCGCATTGGCTGGCGACCCGTTCTTGTTCTCGACCGCAAACCACTTTGGAAATGTGCCGTCGCGACCGCAGGAAAATGGGATTTCCGCGCAGAGCAGGGTCCAGGACAGGAAAGCCCCACCCACTGAAATCAGAAGGCCGATATTGATGAGCAGCGCGCCCCAATGACCGACAAGCGGCTCGAAGACGCCTGCCATGGAGGGCACTTTCAACCCGGCGAGTTCCGGCTGGCTCATCAGCCCGGTCGAGAGCAGCGATACCAGCACATAGATGCCGAGTGCGCCGAGAAAGCCGATCACGGTCGCGCGGCCCACATCCTTGCGGTTGGCGGCGCGGGCCGAATAGACGCTGGCGCCTTCAATGCCGATGAACACCCACAGCGTCACCAGCATCGTGCTTTTGATCTGGTGCGTAATGCTGCCAAGTGTGGCTTCCTCACCACGGCCCCAGAAATTGAAGGTGAACTTGTCCCAATGGAAAGCAACGATGGCGATCAGGATGAACAGCATCAGCGGCACAAGTTTGGCTATCGTCGTGACGATATTGACGAATGACGCCTGCTTGATGCCGTAGAGGACAAGCGTATGGATCAGCCAAAGGCAGATTGATGCGCCGATGATTGATGGCAGGTTGGAACCGTCGCCGAAAACTGGGAAAAAGAACGACAAGGCCGAGAAGATCGCCACCGCATAGGCAACATTGCCGAGAAAGGCGCTGAGCCAGTATCCCCAGGCGCTGTTGAAGCCGATAAACGATCCGAAACCGGCCTTAGCATAGGCGTAAGGTCCGGCATCGAGATCGGGACGACGATTGGCGAGCGACTGATAGACGCGCGCCAGCATCAACATGCCGATGCCGGTGATGATCCAGCCGATAATGATTGCGCCCGGCGATGCCGCGCGAGACATATCCGATGGCAGATTGAAGACGCCGCCGCCGATCATCGATCCCAACACAAGCGCAATCAAAGGAAACAATGTCAGTTTGTGCGGCTCTTTTTCTGCCGTGACTTGCCCACTCTGCGTATCGGCCATGCAATTCTCCAATCGTGCGCGATTATGAGCATGAAACGAAATTTCACAGACAATGATGTGATCGCTAATCTCACGTCATTGATCAAGATCAATGGTATAATTATTATTTATCAACTGCATAAATGCAGAGTTCGCAACTGATATTAGCGCAAATTAAATAAAGTCAAGAAATTTTGTCAACTTAAAATGATTTTAGATATTTCATATTTGGATAAACTATGAAATTTGACTGTTAATCAGCTAAACACGTTAAATAATATTTCTCGAATCGCGCAGTCTGCTTGAGATATATTTAATTGATACGAAAATACTCGGGCGTCAATGGCAGTCAAGCCATGCGCCGGTTGTGGTGGACCGATATCATTTTTTTTTAAGAGCCGATGAGCCGCGAAGCGGTCCCGGCTCATTCTTCAATAAGGTTTGTTTTTCATGCGATCCCCGCGATACGCGTTTGATCTACACCGCGACCAGATCCAAAGCTGGCTATTAAGCAAACAATAAATCAGACCAAGCTAACGGAAAGCTATGGCAGAGCTGGATTTTATCAATATGGTTTTCTTTAAAAAATTCGGGTGGTGCCGCGTTTCAAGGCCGGTCGCGCAAATGGGTTGCGCAGAGCGCCCACATTGCGGGGATGGCCGCCAGCGCAAGGGCGCCGACGATGGAAAAGAAGACGCCATAGCCGAAATATTGGGCCACATAACCCGCCGCCACACCGCCCGCCATGCTGATCAGCGCATCCATGCATTGAAACAGCGTGAAATCCACCCCTGCCTGGCGCGGGTCAGACCACAGCATAAATTGCGCATAAAGCGCGACGAAACCCAGCGCCACAACGCCGGATGAGCTGATAATCGCAACCGCTATCAATTGCACGCTGGCGGTCTTGTCGCCGGCATGTATGGCGAAAAACAGGAAGCACAGCGCCTGAAGCAAGAGCGCTGCAGCCAGTATCTTGCGCATGCCGAAGGCGCGCACCAGACCGCCACCGGCAAGCGCTGCGGCAAGGCCGACAAACATGCTTCCGGCACCGTTCAGCAATCCGACGGTGGTGAGGTCGAGACCGGTATCGATCAGGAAGGGTCCAAGCATTGCGAGCCCCGCCTTCTGTGCGATGACATAGACCGCTGCCGCCGCCAGTCCGCGCCGGATATCACGCCGCCGCAGTGCTGCCGCAAGCGATGGCACATGCGGGCGCGTTTCCGCGACGGAACCTTTGCGGGCGAAAAGCGCGAAGGGCAGGCCGAGGAGCACCAGAATAACCGCCATTGTCCAGATGGCGATATGCCAGTCGAATGCGCCGACGAGAACGAGAAACAATCCCGCGCCGATCGCCGAACCGAGATAGGCGCCGCCAACCTGTGCGGCATTGCCCCAACCGTAATTGTCTTCCGACAGGCTTTGCACGGCATAACCGTCGCAGGCGATATCGACGGTGGCCGTTGCAAAGGCGATCAGCATCAATATGCCGAGAAGCGGATAGACCTGTGATGGGTCGATAAGCCCGATAATCAGAAGGCCGATGACCGAGACAGCGCCGCCGCCCAGAATGATGGTTGCCGTTCGGGCGGCACCGCTATGCGGCAGCCGGAAACGTTCCACTGCGGGCGCCCAGAGAAATTTGAGCGCCCATGGCAGTATGATCAGCGAAACGAGGCCGATGCGGTCGAGCGGCACGCCGCTGTCGCGCATGATGGCAGGCAAGCCTGACCAAGTGATACCGCCAATGACGCTTTGCGCCACATAGAGCCCGCTGATCGTCAGGAACACGCGGGCTGGCGCGACGGTCGGTGACGGCTGGTCGGCCTGTTTCTGCATCGACGTCATCAGAAGCGATAGCGTAGGCTGCCGAATATCTGGCGGCCTTCCTGCTGGTAGCAATAGCCAGCGGTGCAGACCGGATCGCGATTGTCGAAGATGTTCTTCGCATTCACTTGCAGCTGCATGCCGTCGAGCTTCGGATTGCGATAGCTGAAGTCATAGGACAGCGCCGCATCCACCATGACACGCGAGTCGTTCTTGAAGGTGTTTTCGTCATCGCCATAGCTGGAGCTGACATAGCGCACACCGGAGCCAAAACCGAGGCCAGCCAGCACGCCGTTCTCGATCTTGTAATTGCCCCACAGCGACAGCACGTCATTGGGCGTGCCGGAAAGCTCGTTGCCTTCCGTACCTTCGGTGCCGCCTTCGGTCTTCACGCGCAGATGGGTGTAGGACGCGATGATGCCGAGACCGTTATCGAGC
Source organism: Ochrobactrum soli (assembly GCF_003664555.1). NCBI lineage: Bacteria > Pseudomonadati > Pseudomonadota > Alphaproteobacteria > Hyphomicrobiales > Brucellaceae > Ochrobactrum > Ochrobactrum soli. The sequence continues at coordinate 15,852 of NZ_RCHH01000023.1, forward strand.
GTGGCATTGGCTTCCAGTTCGAAGCCACGCGAGTTGAGATCGAGCTGGCGCTGCTTGTTGCGATCCGCCGAGGCGACGAGGACGACACCGTCTTCCTGATCGATATCGAAGAAAGCGGCACTCACTACGGCATTATAGCCGGGGATTTCGTATTTGACGCCGATTTCCTTTTGCGTGGCGATGGTCGGCTTGGCGACATGTTTGTCGTCGCTGGCGATATCGTCATAGACGAAGCCGATATTGGGCGAGAACGAGGTGGAATAGTTCACATAGGGGATGAAGCCCCATTCCGTCTTGTAGGCTGCGCCGACGCGACCGGAGAAGGCGCTGTCCTTCTGTTCGCTTTCCGAATAATCCACATCGGTGGTGTTGGTTTTCACCCAGTCATAACGGCCGCTGCCGAACAGGGTGAAATTATCCCATTCGATCTGGTCATGGGCATAAATGCCGACCTGATTCATCTTCTGCCCGCCATAATAGGGCACGTCCTGGGCCCGCATGTCCTCGACGGACACATAGGACAGGCCGCTATAGGCGTTATAATCCGACCAGCCATAATCGATGCCAGCGATGGCCTTATGGGTCATCGGGCCGGTGTCGAAATCGAACTGCGCCATCGTATCGACGACAAAATTCTTCATCCGCTCGGTGTAATGGCCCCAGTAGCGTGACAGGTCTGTGCTGCCTGCTGTCGTGTAATGGCCGCTATATTCGAGATCGGCATCGACATCGCTGTAACGCAGGTTCTGGTGGATGGTCAGCAGGTCGTTGAAGCGATGTTCGAACTCATAGCCGATGCGGCCCTGGTTCTGAACGAAGTCGTTATAGGCAGGGTCGCCCTCATAAATATCCGAAACCTCGCCATAGGACGGATTGTAGAAGGCCGCCGTTCCACCGGTCTTGGAGCGGGAAAACTCGCTTAGAACCGTGAATTTCGTGTCTTCGTCCGGCTTCAGCGTGAAGGCTGGCGCGATGTAATATTTGTCGTCGGGATAGCCGGGCAGTTCGGTATCGCTTATGCGGCCAAGGCCGGTGATGCGATAGAGGAAGGTCTTCTCGTCATTGGCGGGGCCGGATACGTCGAAGGCAGCCTGATACCGATTATGGTTGCCGAACAGCAGTTCCACTTCGCGGAAATCTTCGTCCTTCGGGCGCTTTGTGACGACATTGACGATGCCGCCGGGGCCGCTGACGCCATAGAGCGACGAGGCCGGGCCTTTCAGCACCGTGATACCTTCAATGCCGTAAGGTTCCGCCTTCAGCCATGCGGAAGGGCCGTTCATGACGCGGAGGCCGTCGCGGAACATGCCGTTGTAATAAGCGGGAAAACCGCGCAGGTAGAACGCGTCATAGCGCGTATCGAAACCGTAATTGTTGGGATTGGCGCTTGCCGTATAGCTCAGCGCATCGTTGAGCGTGTTCGGCTTCTGGTCTTCCATCTGGCGCTGCGTGACGACGGAAATCGACTGCGGAATCCGGGCGATTTCCGTGTCGATCTTGGTGCCGTCGCGATCCTTCTTGGCGACATAGCCATCCTGCACCAGCGTATCGTTGCTCTGCGACTCGATGGTCACGGTGTTGAGCACCAGAGGCTGCGAGGCGTCCTGCGCAAAAACGATGGCAGTGGAGGCGAGAAGGGTGGAACTGGCGAGTGCAAAGCGTAGCGGGAGGCGGAGAGCAGGAGTCGGCATGGATGTCCCTCGAACAACGATCTTGCGTCGCTCGGCTCCCCCGATCCGGCGATGCAAATTTGAGTATGAGACTCCACTATAAAATTGACTCTAAAAGTCAACTATAAGCAGTTCATTAAATTAGCTCTCAATGATATTGCGCTGCGGCTTGCGATTTTTCTGCAACAGATGGGCGCTGCGGCGTGCCCTTTGGCGTCAGCGATTGCGAAATTGCGGCGGGCGCTTTTCGGCACTGGTAGAGATGCTGATGAAGCTGACTGCCCCGGAACAGCAAGCGCTTCGAGGGCAGGTTGAGCCCTCAAAGCATGAGTGGGACGCTTATCGCGCCAGACCTGCATCCTTCAGGAACTTGACCGATGGCATGATCTTGTTCTTGTCGCGCAGTTCGAGGATCAGGCGCGGATTGCTTTCGAGTTCAGCCAGAGCCGCGAAAACGCCATGCCAGCGGATGGTGCCTTCGCCGATGCCCCAATGACGATCCGCATGGCCGTCCGCGTCCTGCAAATGAACATGCTGCAGGCGGTTGCCCGCACGACGGATGAAGTAATCGACCGGATGCGCGCCCAGCGAACCATAGGTGAAATGGGCATGGCCGGTATCGACCGAAACGGCGACCGATGACGACTGGAAGCTGTCGGCGAGCAGGCAGCGGGCATCGGTATCGATATCCTCGATATTTTCGATCACCAGCGTGCAGCCGATTTCTTCGGCGCGGTTGACGACCGGCGCCAGCGTTTCATGGGCGTAGTCGATGATCTGCTGGCCGCTTTCGACAAAATTGTCGAGATTGTTATAGGTCCAGAAATTATAAGGGCTGTGGATCACCATCTGCGTGGCGCCGATGAATTCGCAAACCTCCAGTCCCTGAAGATAGCGCTGGGTGACGATCTTGCGAATGTCTTCGTCCTGATTGGAGAAGTTGAGACCCCAGAATGGACCATGAATGCCGAGGCGGCCCTTATAACCGTTGAGCAGAGTCTTGATGCGGCTTGCAGGCGTCTTCCAGTCGGCCTTCAGGAGAGCGACATGGACAAAATCCTGGATCTCCAGATCGCGGTTTTCCGACAGGATGAAATCGAGATTTTCTTCGAGATAGGACAGCGGCACGGCTGCGCCGAGAAGCGGCAGGTCGGACATAATCAATTTCCTGGATTGACCGGATGGCATGGGATGAAAGCGGTCCTGCCTCGCCTCCGGACTAAAGTGCAGGCAGAACCGTACTTGTATCGCCTTTCAGGCTGCTGCTTCAGCCAGCGCCAGACGCGACGCGATCACCAGATCGGGGCTGTCGGAGGTGATGTAGGCAACATCGCGCTCCATCCAGCGGTCGATCAGCGCGCGGTCGTTGAGCGTCCAGACGCCAAGGCGGTCATCGAGAAACAGCGACGTGATGCGGTCAAATTCGGCTTCGAACAATTCGTGATGCACGCCAACATAACGGACCAGAGGTTCCACGCTGCGGAAGAAATTTTCCAGCCCGCCATTGCGTTCCACCCATTGCGCGTTGAGCGAAATCAGCCGGTCGATTTCTGGCGCAACTTCCGCACAGCGTTCGACGACACTGCGGTCGAAGGAGTGCAGCACCACATGGTCGCCAATATTGCGGGCGCGGATGATTTCGACGGCCTTTTCCACGAGGCCTTCATAGGGCTTACCGTCGGCATCGGATTTTAGCTCGATATAGAGATGCACGTCCGGGCGCGTTGCGAGAACGTCCAGCACTTCCTCAAAGGTCGGGATGTGATCGCTTGTGACGGTGCCCTGTTCGTTTTTCAGTCGGACAGCACGGCGACCGGCATCGTCGAGCGCGCGCACATTGCCGGAACCGGTGGTGGTGCGGTCGAGCGATGCGTCATGAATGACGAGTATCTGCCCCGCATCGCTCAGGTGAAGATCGAACTCGACGCTGTCGATTTCGAGAGCCAGAACGTTGCGAAAGCCGGTGAGCGAGTTTTCCGCCCACAGATTGCGCGCGCCGCGATGGGCCATGATCTTTTTCATGTCTGTATGTCCTATTGAACGGTTGGGTCGAGCTTGTCGCGAAGCCAGTCCCCGAGAAGAGAAATCGAAAGTGTGGTGAGAACGATCACCAGCGCCGGAGCCAGCATTATCCATGGCGCGCGTGTCAGATATTCGCGCGCGAACCCAACCATGTTGCCGAGCGATGATTCCGGCGGCTGAACGCCGAGACCAAGGAAGGAAAGGCCGGATTCCATCAGGATGATTTCCGGGAATGTCAGCGTCATCGAGACGATCAGCGTCGAGGCGACATTGGGCAGGATGTGGCGGAAATAAACGCGGAACGGTGTTGCGCCAAGCTGCACCACGGCGCTGGCATAGCCCTGCGCTCCGGCGGAAATGGCAAGGCCGCGCGCGATGCGGGCATAACGCTCCCAGCCGTAGAAACCCATCAGGCCGATCAGCAGCGGCATGGAATTGCCGAAGAAGGCGAGCACTGCAAGCGCCAGAACCATAAAGGGCAGGGCGGCCTGAAAATCGGCCAGCATCAACACGATATGTTCGACCCAGCCGCGAAAGCGGGCGGCAAGAAAACCCAGTAAGGTGCCGAAGACGGCAGAAAGGATCGTCGCGCCAAAGGCGATGACCAGCGACACGCGGATCGACTGTATCAGCCGCGAATAGACATCGCGGCCCAACTCGTCGGTGCCGAGCCAGTGTCCCGGTGATCCCACCGGAACAAGCCGCGCCATCAGGTCCATCTTGGTGATGGAATAGGGCCGCAGATAATCCGCGAAGATCACGACGAACAGCATCAGCGCGAGCCAGAAACAGGCAAAGGCGACGCTCATCGGCATGGAGGTGCGTAGGCGAGTGATGAGCGCGGGCGCCTTGACGGCGGGGGCAGGGATAAGGGCGGTATCGGTCATGGCCTTCCTCAATGCGCGGCTTTGGTGCGCAGGCGCGGGTCGAGAACGCCATAGAGCACATCGACAACAAGATTGGAGATCACCATGCAGCTCGCGATAATCAGCAGCAGGCATTGCACCACGGCGAGGTCGCGATTGGCGACTGAGACCACCAGAAGGCGACCAATGCCGGGCCATGAGAAGATTGTTTCGACCACCACCGCCCCGGCGATGAGCGCGCCCACCATGAAGCCCACGATGGTGACAATCGGCACGGACGCATTGGGCAAAGCGTGTTTCCACACCACATCGCTCCAGCTGATGCCTTTGGCCGATGCCGTGCGGATATAAGGCTGTCCCAGCACTTCGATCATGGCCGAGCGTGAGAAGCGCGCCAGAATGGCCGTGCCACCAATTGCGATGGTGAGGGTTGGCAGAATACCGTGGACCCACGTATCGCTGCCGCCGGACGGCAATACGCCGAGCTGTACCGAGAAGATCAGCACCAGCACGAGGCCAAGCACGAAAGATGGCACGGTGAAGCCGAGGATCGAAAGGGTGATGACGCCACGGTCAGCGATGCCCTGACGGTGCAGCGCGGCATAGACACCTGCCGGAATGCCTAGGCAAAGCTTGATGATCAGCGCCGGAATGGTGATCTGGAGCGTGGCAGGCACACGTTGCAGCACCAGATCGATAGCCGGCGCCTTGTCGCGCATCGAGATGCCGAAATCGAAGCTCAATATGCCTTTGAGATAGGACAGATATTGCAGCCAGATGGGATCATCGAGACCCCAGGCCTTGCGGAAGGCATCGATGGATTCCTGCGGCGCATCGGGACCAAGCATGATCTGCGCCGGATCGCCAGACAGGCGCAGCACCACGAAGGCAAAGGTCATCACCAGAAAGACGGTGATCAGCGCACGGATGAGGCGGGAGGCGATGAAAGTAAGCATGGGTGCCTCACGCAGCACTTTTTGCCGGCTCAACGAAGTGACAAGCCGTGCGCCGGTCAAAGCCGGTCGATTCCAGATCGGGCATCGTTGTCGGGCATTGAAAGCCCGCCACCGGACACCGGGGATGAAACACGCAGCCGCTCGGGCGGTTTGCGGGGTTTGGCGGTTCACCTTTGAGGATCATGCGCTGGTTGAATTTCTTGCCCGGAATGGGAACCGAAGACACCAGCGCCTTGGTATAGGGGTGCTGGGGTGTTTCGAAAATCACGCCGGAGCTGGCCTCTTCAACGATCTTGCCGAGATACATGACGGCGACGCGGTCGCAGATGTTGCGCACGACTTTCAGGTCGTGGCTGATGAACACCATGGCGATGCCGTGTTTTTCCTGCAGGTCGCGCAGGAGATTGACCACCTGCGCCTGAATAGAAACATCAAGCGCGGAAACCGGCTCGTCGCAGACAAGCAGCCTTGGGCTGGTCGCAAGGGCGCGGGCGATGATGACGCGCTGGCGCTGGCCGCCAGACAGTTCGTGCGGATAGCGTTCACCCTGATCGCGGCGCAGTCCAACGGATTGCATCAGCTCGCCGACACGTTCTTTGAGTTCCGCGCCGGAGGCGATCCCGTGAATTTGCAGCGGTTCGCCGATCTGTGTCGCGATCGGCAGGCGGCGATCTAGTGCCGCCAGCGGGTCCTGAAAAACAAGCTGCATTTGTGCCCGCAGTTTGCGCCAGTCGGCTGTGTGGCGGCGTGGCAATGGCTTGCTGTCGAACAGAACCTGACCTTCGGTGGCGTCGTCTATGCCGAGCAGCATGCGTCCAAGCGTGGACTTGCCGCAGCCGGATTCACCGACAATGCCAAGGGTCTCTCCGGGCCGGACACGCAGGCTGACACCATCCACCGCCTTGACCGGATCGGCCTTCTTGAAGAGGCCGTCGCTTCGGTAAACCCGAACCAGATTGTTTGCTTCGAGCAGGAAACTCATGCCAGAGCGCCTTCTGTCGGGATAGTACGGCTGTGATAGAGATGCGATGCCGCGCTTTCGCTATGGGGGTGGAAACAGGCCACCTTCTGGCCGTTGCGCATCTGCAAATCGGGAATTGCGCTCGTGCATGCTTCGCTGGTTTGCGAACAGCGGGGCGCGAAGGCGCAGCCTATCGGCAGATTGCGCGGGTCGGGTACAGTGCCGGGAATGGCGCGCAGGCGCTCACGTCCGCCGTCGAGGCGCGGGATGGCTTCGAACAAGCCGCGCGTATAGGGATGCTGCGGCCTGTCGAACAAGTCGACGGTCGGGCCGCTTTCAACGATGCGCCCGGCATACATGACGCAGAGGCGTTCGCAAATCTGGCTGACCGCGCCGAGATCATGGCTGATGAAAACCACCGCCATGCCGGTTTCGCGGCGAATCTGATCCAGAAGATCAAGGATCTGCGCCTGGATGGTCACATCGAGCGCGGTGGTCGGTTCATCGGCTATCAGCACATCGGGCTGACCGGCCAGCGCGATGGCTATCATCAGCCGCTGGCACTGCCCGCCGGAAAACTCGTGTGGATAGAGATTGAAACGACGCGCCGCATCGGGAATGCCGACGCGTTCCATCAGCTGGATGGCTTCGCTGCGCGCTGCCGTGTCTTTCAGTCCGCGATGCAGCGCCAGCGATTCAATGATCTGATGGCCGACTTTCTTGACGGGATTGAGCGACGAACTCGGGTCCTGAAAGATCATGGCGATGCGCCCGCCGCGAACGCTTTCCTTGACGGAGCGGGCGGAGCCGACCAGTTCCTGACCGTCGACGTTAACCGAACCTGACACAGAAGCCTTGCCGGGGAGAAGCCCAAGCGCGGCAAGCCAGGTTACGGATTTTCCGCAGCCGGATTCTCCGACGAGGCCGAGCGTCTCGCCACGGTCTACATCGAGATCGATCCCGTGCAGAACCTGCACGCCGCTGAAAGAGACCTTCAAGTCCCGGATGGAGACGAACGCCACGGGCGGCACCTTTTCATTGAGAGTAAGAAGGCTGGCATAGTGAAATGCCAGCCTTGGTCAGTGGATCAAACGTTCCAGTTGGTGGAACGGAAATCCATCGCGAATGCCGGTGCGGCTTTCCAGTTCAGTTCCTTCTTCATGCCGGTGAAGACGGCATTCTGATGCAGAACATTGTAGGCCGGGTCTTCCCGCTCGCAGATTTCCAGCATGCGCTTGATGGCCTTCTTGCGCTGGTCGCGGTCGGTGGATGTTTCCATGATGACCGACAGCTTGTTGACCTCGTCGTTCGACCAGTCCTTCTTCTGCTGCGCTTCGCCATTCGGGCCGAACTGGACCACCAACGGGGTGATCGGATCGTTGATGTTGTTGGATGCCGACCAGTCGCGGACGCCCTTGACGCCTTCCGGGTCGTGAACCTGCGCCCAGTTTTCCTTCATCTCGATTTCGACATTGAGGCCCACCTGCTTCCACATTTCCACCAGAACTTGCGCCGTTGGCGTCTGGTTGGTGTAGTAGTTGTTCAGCAGACGGTAGGGGATGGGGTCGCCCTTGTAATTGGCCTGCTTGAGCAGATCGCGTGCCAGTTCCGGGTCGAATTTCGGCGGCTGCCAGTCGTCGATGAACATATCGGAGGTGCGGAAGCTCTCAAACTGCATGCCAGCCGGTACGACCGTCTGTCCGGCCCACAGCGCATCCACAATCGCCTGACGATCGATCGAATGGGTCATGGCGCGGCGCACGAGCGGATTGCGCAGGATTTCGTTCTGCGTGTTGAAAACCGTGATGCGGTGGTTCCAGATGGTCGAGCTCTGGATTTCGAGGCCCGGATTGGCAGTAACAGTGCTGATCTGGTCTGGCGGCAGGTCGCAGGCAAAATCATACTGGCCGGAGATAAGGCCGTTCACGCGGCTTGCAACTTCCGGCACTTCGACAAAGCGGATCTGCTGCAGCGGCGGCTGTCCGCCCCAATATTCGTCATGGGCTTCAAGAACGAGTTCCACATCCGGCTTATAATCGGCAACCTTGTAAGGTCCGGTCGTGACCGGCTTGCGTGCCCATTCGGCATAAGACTTGGATTCATCCCAGGCGCGCTTGTTCGCGATCTGCGAGCCGAAGGCATAGAGACGGCCTTCCAGCGTCACATCCGGCGTCGCATTGTGGAAACGGACGGTATATTTGTCGACAGCTTCGACACCGCGCAGCGCAGGCCAGAGACGGCGCGAAATGCCCGGAATGGCGGCGGGCAATTCCTTGGCCGTCTGCGGTTTGAAATTGGCTTCGTAAAGCGTCTTGCCGCCAGCAGGCTCGGTGCCTGCAAAAAGGCGCTCGTCGGAGAAGGAGAAGACCACGTCTTCGGCGGTCAGCTCATCGCCATTGTGAAATTTCACGCCCTGACGCAGCTTCAGTTCGATGGTCTTGTCGTCCAGACGCTTCCATTCCGTGGCAAGGCCCGGAACCGGACCTTGATTGCCCATCCAGTCGCGCAGGATCAGGCCTTCCCACAGGTTCGGGAAGAACACGCGCTCGCCGACATTCGACTGTTCGTTCCAGATATCGAGCGTGTTGTTGTTGGTGATCTTCTGAACCGCGACGGTGACCGAGCGGCGCTGATTGGCGCGGACGATCCCCGGCATGATGAACGTGCCAGCGGCAGCGCCCATGAGACCCAAAGCGTGACGACGGTTGATAAGCATGTTTTCCCCGTTCCGTAGCGGCCACGGAAATCCGCTGGCCAGACTAAAACTGAGGGCGGGGAATAGGCCTCAAATGTAACAGGCTTTTCTCAGTTTATTGAAGCTTTCTTGACGCTGTTGTGTGTATGTCAATACAAAAGCATATATATCTAGTTGTATATCGAATTTATTGCTTATTTATACGTGTGAAATCTTTTGTTGCAGGATAGCGATTTATCGGGCCGCACATGGCCATGCTAATTTTTTTTCATCCCCGCTTTCCGCCGATCATGACCTGCCGTACCTTTCGCCTGCAATCTGATTTGATCCGCGGGGTGTGCAAGCAGTGTTGACGTCCATCGATACCGGCAATCTGGAAAAACTCGCCTCGCAGCGCGTCAATGGCGTTGGCGGGCTGACCGTCCATTTCAAAGATGGGCGGACCCGCATTTCCAGGCTTTATCAGGAAGGCGCGGCCAAAATCCGCATGCCGCAAGTGGCGCGTGATCCGCTGGAAGCGATCCTGATCAACACCTCCGGCGGACTGACCGGCGGCGACCGGCTGCGCTGGGATGTGGAATTGCAGGAAGGTGCTTCCGCCGTCATCACAACGCAGGCCTGCGAGCGAATTTATCGCTCCGGCGGTGGCGATGCGCGCATCGCTACACGCATCAAGGCTGCAAAAGGCACGCGTCTTGCATGGCTCCCGCAGGAAACCATCTTGTTCAACCGTTCCGCGCTGTCGCGGGGGCTGGATGTGGAGATGGAGGAAGGCGCGGACGTGCTGCTGGTGGAGGCGACTGTTTTTGGGCGACTCGCCATGGGTGAGGCGGTCGAACAGGCATCGTTCAGTGATCGCTGGCGGGTGCGGCTTGGCGGGCGTCTGGTTCATGCGGAAGAGTTCCGCCTTGGGCCTGATGTTGCCGCTGAATTGCGGGCGAGAGCGGTCGCCGATGGCGGGCTTGCCGTTGCCACGGTGTTGCTGGTTTCGGATCAGGCCGAACGGCAACTGGGGGCCGCACGCGCGATCATCGGCGAAGAGGGCGGCGCCAGCATCTGGCAGGTCGGCGGCGCCTCGAAGCTCATGGCGCGGCTTTATGCGCCGGACAGTTATGCCTTGCGCAAGCGCCTTGTTCCTTTGCTGGCGCTGCTTAATGGAAAGGCAGGGCTGCCCAAAGTTTGGTCAATTTGAATTCGCGGCCATCGTGTCGCTTTTGGTGAGAAGGGTCGAAACAAGTCATGAATTTGACGCCCAGAGAAAAAGACAAGCTGTTGATTGCCATGGCGGCGATGGTTGCCCGCCGCCGTCTGGAACGCGGTGTGAAGCTCAATCATCCGGAAGCCATCGCCTTGATCAGCGATTTTGTTGTTGAAGGCGCGCGTGACGGACGCACCGTCGCCGATCTGATGGAAGCAGGCGCGCATGTCATCAGCCGCGAACAGGTGATGGCGGGCGTTGCCGAGATGATCCACGACATTCAGGTCGAAGCGACATTTCCCGATGGCACCAAGCTTGTCACGGTACATGAGCCGATCCGCTGATTTTGAAATCTAATTTTTGAAAAGGTGCACGATGAAGAAGATGACGGTCCTGACGGCAGCAGCGTTTGCGCTCATTGCAAACCCTGCCTTTGCCCACCTCAATCCCGCCGAACACGGCTCGTTTGCCGCCGGTTTCTCGCATCCGTTTTTCGGTGCGGATCATATTCTGGCGATGGTCGCCATCGGTCTCTGGGCGGCGATGCTGGGCGGGCGCGCGCTTTTCATCGTGCCTGCGGCTTTTGTCGGCGTCATGCTTCTGGGCTTCATGGCGGCGCTTCTCGGTATGCCGCTGCCATTCGTCGAGCCGGTCATTCTGGCCTCGGTGGTCGTGCTTGGTTTTCTCGTTGCACTGGCGCTGCCGGTCTCGCCGCTTGTCGGCGCGGTGATTGCCGGTTTCTTCGCTTTCTTTCATGGTCATGCGCATGGCGGTGAAATCGGCGCTGCGACCTTCTTCAGTTATGCGGCAGGCTTTGCACTGGCGACGGCCCTGCTCCACGCAGCGGGTATAGCGTTTGGTCTTGGCATCGGGCGTCTGGTGTCGGGCCCGAGCGGACGCCTCGCCCTGCGGGTTGCCGGTGGCGCGACCGCGCTTGGCGGACTGATGCTGATCGCTGGTTGAGGTGCGCCATGATACCCGGCGAAATCTTCACAGTTGATGGCGAAATTGAGCTCAATGCGGGGCAGCCCACGATCACGATCAAGGTTGCCAATACCGGCGACCGACCGATCCAGGTTGGCAGCCATTATCATTTCTACGAGGCGAATGCGGCACTTGCATTCGACCGCGAGAAGGCACGCGGTTGCAGGCTCGATATAGCGGCGGGAACCGCCGTGCGTTTCGAGCCGGGACAGGAACGCGACGTGACGCTGGTTCCGCTTGGCGGCAAGCGTGAGGTCTATGGGTTCCGCCAGAAAATCATGGGTAAGCTTTAATTCAGAGCCAGAGCACATCCCGAAAAGTGTGAAACGGTTTTCGGACGAGATGTGCGTCAAAACAAAGAGCGCCGACGGAGAATTTCATGCCAGCTAAAATCAGTCGCGCCACCTATGCGCAGATGTTTGGCCCCACCACTGGCGACAAGCTTCGCCTTGCCGATACGGAACTTATCATCGAGGTCGAACACGATCTCACCACCTATGGCGAGGAGGTCAAGTTCGGCGGCGGCAAGGTTATCCGTGACGGGATGGGCCAGAGCCAGCTCCCGCGGGCGCAAGGGGCGGTCGACACGGTCATCACCAATGCGCTCATTCTGGATCACACCGGCATCTACAAGGCAGATATCGGGTTGCGCGACGGGCGCATTGCAGGCATTGGCAAGGCAGGCAATCCTGATACGCAGCCGGGTGTCACGATCATTATCGGCCCGGGCACCGAAATCATTGCGGGCGAGGGCAAGATCGTCACGGCGGGCGGCATCGATTCGCATATTCACTTCATCTCGCCGCAACAGGTGGATGAGGCGCTGAATGCCGGCATCACCTGTATGGTGGGCGGCGGCACCGGCCCCGCGCACGGCACGCTGGCGACAACCTGCACGCCCGGACCGTGGCACATTGCGCGGCTGATCGAGTCCTTCGACGGCATGGCGATGAATTTCGGCGTCTTCGGCAAAGGCAATGCCTCATTGCCGGGCGCGCTGGAGGAAATGGTGCTGGCAGGGGCTTGCGGCCTCAAGCTGCATGAAGATTGGGGCACGACGCCTGCGGCTATCGACAATTGCCTTTCCGTGGCCGACCATTTCGACGTGCAGGTGGCGATCCACACCGATACGCTCAATGAAAGCGGTTTTGTGGAAGACACGCTGAATGCTTTCAAGGGACGCACCATCCACTCCTTCCACACCGAAGGTGCGGGCGGCGGCCACGCGCCGGATATTATCCGCGTCTGCCAATATCCCAATGTTCTGCCCGCATCGACCAACCCGACGCGGCCTTATACGATCAATACGGTGGCCGAGCATCTCGACATGCTGATGGTCTGTCATCACCTCTCCCCCGCCATTCCCGAAGATATCGCCTTTGCCGAAAGCCGCATCCGCAAGGAGACCATCGCGGCTGAAGATATTCTGCACGACATGGGCGCGTTTTCGATTATCTCGTCCGACAGTCAGGCCATGGGCCGCGTCGGCGAAATGATCATCCGCTGTTGGCAGACGGCGGACAAGATGAAGCGCCAGCGCGGCAGTCTGCCCGATGACAGACCGGGCAATGACAATTACCGCGCCCGACGCTATGTGGCGAAGTATACCATCAATCCGGCCATCGCCCATGGCATGTCGCATGAGATCGGCTCGATTGAAGTTGGAAAGCGCGCCGATCTGGTGTTGTGGAACCCGGCTTTCTTCGGCGTCAAGCCGGATATGGTGCTGCTGGGCGGCTGGATCGCAACGGCTCCGATGGGCGATCCCAATGGGTCTATCCCCACGCCGCAGCCGATGCATTATCGCCCGATGTTCGGTTCTTTTGGCAAGGCGCGCACCAATACCTCAATCACTTTTGTTTCGCAGGCGGCAATCGACGGTGGGCTGCGTGAGAAAATTGGAGTGGACAAGCAGATGGCTGCGGTCATCAATACGCGTGGCGGCATTGGCAAGCAGTCGATGATCCTCAACAATGCGATGCCGCAAATGGAAGTCGACCCGGAAACCTATGAAGTGCGCGCCGATGGCGAGCTTCTGACATGCGAACCGGTTGACGTGGTGCCGATGGCGCAGCGTTATTTCCTGTTCTGAGATTTGAGGTGGAACATGTTTCGAGCAACAAACATCATCCGCGCGCATGAAGTGATCGACGCTGTTCCGGCGGCGCATGCCGTGCTGGAGCGTGACGAACGCCATCTGCGCCGCAAGGCTATCACGCTCGATAGCGGCGAGAAGGTGCTTGCCGATTTTCCGGAGCCGGTGGTGCTGGAACATGGCGACCGGATTGTTCTCGACGACGGGCGGGAGATCGAGATCCGCGCCGCCAGCGAAGAGCTTTACGAAATCCACGGTCGCGACCAGTTGCATATCGCTGAGCTTGCATGGCATATCGGCAACCGGCATCTGGCGGCGCAGATTGAGGCGGACCGCATCTTCATTCTGCGTGACCATGTGATCAAGGCGATGCTGGAAGGTCTGGGCGCAACCGTGACCGATGTGGTGGCGATTTTCAGCCCGTTGCGCGGCGCTTATTCAGGTGGCCATTCGCATCATGACCACGGCGGGCATAGTCACGGACATGACCACGCACATGGTCACGATCACGGCCACGAGCATGACCATCACCACCACCATCACGACTGACCCCAACACCGCCCTCCTGCGGCTGATGGCGTGGCTGTCGCCGGTGTTTCCGGTTGGCTCGTTCAGCTATAGCCACGGGCTGGAGCAGGCGGTGCATGATGGCTTCGTCACCGATGCGGACGCATTGAAGGACTGGCTGCGCTGGCTCGTCACACGCGGTTCCGGCTGGAATGATGCGGTCTTATGCGCTGAAAGCTGGCGGCGAGCGATGGCGGGTGAGGATTTGCGGGAAGTGGCCGATCTGGCGGAGGCGCTGGCCGGTTCGCGGGAACGGCATATGGAAACCACGCTGCAAGGCGGTGCCTTCCTGTCGGCGGCGCGCAGCTGGCCGTCTCCAGTCTTCGATCAACTGCCGGTCGATTGCGCCTATCCGGTGGCCGTCGGGGCCGTGGCCGCCGCGCATGGTGTTCCGCTCGGCTCGACGCTGGCAGCCTTCTTGCAAGCCTTCTGCATCAATCTGTTGCAGGCATCTATCCGCCTGTCGGTAACAGGACAAAGCGGCGTGACCACTACCATGGCGGCGCTGGAAACCACGCTGGCGGAAACCGCCATGCGCGCAGGACAGTCTGGTCTGGACGGCCTTGGCTCGGCGACATTTATCGCCGACATTATGGCCATGAAACACGAAACACAGCATTCGAGGCTTTTTCGCTCATGACACAGAAAAACGGACCGCTCAGAATTGGTATCGGTGGGCCGGTTGGCTCCGGCAAGACGACGCTGACCGAAAAGCTCTGCAAGGCGCTGCGCGACACATATTCGGTCGCCGTCATCACCAACGATATCTACACGCAGGAAGATGCCTATATTCTGGCGCGCCACCAGGCGCTGTCCGAGGACCGTATCATGGGCGTGGAAACCGGCGGTTGTCCTCATACGGCAATTCGTGAGGATGCGTCGATCAACCTGCAGGCTATCGCCGAAATGAACCGGCGCTTCCCTGATCTGGATATCGTGTTCATCGAATCCGGCGGCGATAATCTGGCGGCGACCTTCTCTCCCGATCTGGCCGATCTGACGCTTTATGTCATTTCCGTCTGTCAGGGTGAGGAAATTCCGCGCAAGGGTGGGCCGGGCATCACGCGTTCAGATTTTCTGGTCATCAACAAGAGCGACCTTGCACCCTATGTCCGCGTCGATCTGGAGGTGATGGAAGGTGACGCGGCACGCATGCGCGGCAAGCGTCCGTTCGGCTTTACCGATCTGCATCGCGGCGAGGGTGTGCAGGCGGTGATCGATTTCATCGTCGAAAATGGCGGGCTGGATATTCGCGCCGCCTGATAAACGGCGTTTCGTTAGAGCGGTTCCGGTTAAAATGGAATCGGGGAACCGCTCTATCTATTTGTTTTTACGCATTATCCTACGCAAAACCGCTACGCACTTTTGCTGGAAATGCTCTATATCCGAACCAGCGGCGTATCCTCATCGAACAGGTCGGAGAGGTTGTGCAGCGGGTCGTTGAGCGACCGCTTGCGGATGGTCAGCAACGTATTCAGCCCGTTTGCAATGCGCCTTGCATAGCCGAGATCGTTGAGAAGCGAGCTCAGCTGCAAGCCGCTGACTTTTTCCTGCCTGTTCGCTTCGAAAAGCTTCGCGCCGAAATCCCGCTCGAAGTCTTTGACCTTCTCGGTAAAAGTCTGCTGGTGGATATCCCAATTGTCGCTTGCTGCGTCGGCGCGGCTCAAAACGCGCACTTCATGCAGCACATTGACCAGATGTTCGCGCAGCTCGACATAGGCGTCGCGCACGGGTGAATTGGTCTGCCGGAGATAGAAGCCGAGATTCTTCTGGAGATGCTTGGCATCCTTGACGATTTCCGCCATTTGCAGCGCGATGATCTGGGCGGTCATCCAGAAATTCTGCTGGTCCTTGTCGTTCCCCGGATCGACCTTGCCGATGAAACTCAATATGTCACCATAGACGCCTTTGATGTAGAGCCGGTAGAGCAGGTCGGCATCCACATAATCGGCATCGGGCGCGGCGCGCATAACGGCGTCGTCATGCTTGGCACGGTTGATCTCGCTGATCGGCAGATAAAGCGCGTGGCAGATCACCTCCACGCTCAAGCGCCCGAGATGCTGCAATTCATGCACCAGCGCCAGAGCCGCCGTTTCCGGCGAGCTGAGCGCCGTCTTGTCGAGATAACGGGCGCGCAGCGCATTGTCCGGCAGGTCCGGTGTGCCCGCCGGGATGAGAACGCGCGGTTCCGGCCTGTCGGGCAGCATACGTTCGAGAAACCGCGTGAAGGGAACCAGTGCGGGCCAGAAGATCAACACGCCTAGAATGTTGAATTCGCTGTTGAAGATCGCAAGCTGGATGAGCTGGTTGTCGCCGACGCCCATTGCCTCCGACAGCCACACGGCAAGGCGAACAAGCACCCACATCAGGACAAGTGAAATGCACGCGGTGACGACATTGAAAATCACATGCGCCAGCGCCAGCCTTTGGCCGCTGCGGTTGCCACCGAGCGCACCGGCAATGCCGGTGGTGACACTGCTGCCGACATTGGCCCCGATGGCAATCGCCGCCGATTGCCAGAGATCGACCTGCCCGAGACCAAGTGCTGTCAGCGTCAGCATCAGGGTCGCATGGGTTGATTGCAGCAGCAGGGTCAACACAAGGCCGATGCCAGCGAAAATGACCTGACCAAGCCAGCCATCGATCCTGTATTGCGCGAGATCGAAATTCTCGGTGACAACGGAAAAGCCCTGCTTGATGCCGTCAATGCCAAGAAAGATGAAGGCGATGCCGAGCAGAATGCGCCCGATAGCCTTGATCTTCGGTCCGAAGAAACTCGCCAACACGCCGAACACCATCAGCGGCAGCGCCAGCGACGACAGGCTGAAATTCTGCCCGGCCAGCGACAGCAACCATATGCCGGTTGCGGAACCAAGATTTGCGCCGAAGATGATGGATATGCCCGCGGCCAGTGAAATCAGGCCGGTGGTGATGAAGGCGATGGTCATCAGCGAAACGAGCGTGCTCGATTGCATCACCGTCGCGCCGACCAGCCCGACCAGCAGACTTTTCCACGAGGTCGAGGTGCCGCGCGCCAGCATGCGCTCCAGTGCGCTGCCTGCCAGATTGCGCAAGCCGTCTTCAAGGCACTGCATCCCGAACAGGAAGATTGCAAGTCCGGCGCAGAGCGTCAGCCAGCTTTCGTTGAGCCAGAAACTATAGCCGAGGACGGCGACCAGTATCAGGCCAAGAAAGCGCGCCGCCTTCTGCCCCATTCCATTTTCCGACGACACAAGCGCTGCCATGGTTGCTGTCTTTGTTTCCTTCGTGCGGGGATGTTTTGGGATTGCAATCAGTCGGTCAGATTTTTCGCGCCTTCGGATGAAGTATTGCTTGATGATAAGCAGCTCGTTTTGAAAGCGCTATCCGGAAATTTCGATCCGGGAAATCTGTTTGCTATGGGCACCCTGCCGGAGTGAAATTCGTTTCACCTGAATTAATTTGAATTGCAAAGCAAATTAATTCGTGCTTTATTGTCCCTATGCAATCCAGTTCGTCTTCTCCTCGGTCCCAATTCGGGATTCGCTTCTCGTTGCTTGCCCGACGCTGGCGGCGCGCGCTTGATACGCGCCTTGCTGAAGCGGGGCTTTCCGATGCCACCTGGGTTCCGTTGATCCATCTTCAGACCACCGGCGGCGGCGTGACGCAGAAGGAACTCGCCGCTCTGGTCGGGATCGACGGATCAAGCCTTGTGCGGCTTCTGGATATTCTGTCCCGTCAGGAACTGGTCGAGCGCCGGGTCGATGAAAACGACAACCGCGCGCGGTTGATCTTCCTTACGCCCAAAGGTGAGCAGCGCGTGGCCGAAATCCGGCGCGAACTGGCCAAAGGCGAGGAAGATATGCTGGCGGACATTTCCGATGCGGATCTGGCCACCATGCTTGACCATTTTGACTCTATCGAGCAGCGCCTCGCGGCCAAGCCGCTGAGACGCTCACAGGAAACCGGAGAATGAGTACCGAAACGTCTACGATGACATCGGCCCGCAGGCTGGATGCCGCGCGCCAGCTTTTGAAGCCGCAACAGTTTCGGGAAAGCGTCGCGCTTTCGCGGCAGCCTTCCATTCGCAATTCGTCGCTCGCTGGCCTTCAGTCAGCGGCCACGGCGGTCATCGCTTTGCCGCTGGTCTATCTTTCGCCCTGGTCGCATCTGATCGGCTTTGCTTCGCTTGGCGCTCTGGTCGCCCTGTTTGGGCGCTTCGCACCACAGGCACGCCGCAACCGCGTTGTGCTTCTGTGCGCCATCTGCCAGACGCTGGCCGTGCTCAGCATGTCGCTTGTCGCCGCAGCGGGTGCGCCGCTGGCTGTACAGCTTATGCTTCTCGCCGTTCTGTGTGGCGTGTTCTGTTTTGTGACCACCACCGGAAAATTCGGCCCTCCCGGAGCGTTGATCTTCATTTTTGCCGCCGGGGCGTCGATGAGCCAGTCGGTTACGGTACATCAGACGGCGGAACGCACCGCCGCCACTGCGCTGGTCGCGATACTGGCCTTTCTGGTCTGTGTGCTGACGGAGTATTTCCGCCATCAGGCAAGCCCAGAAAAGCCTTTCCCTTCGGAAGCGTTGCGACCAATTCGTCACCGGCTGATCGCTGCGGTGCGCGTCGCTTTTGGCGCGGGTGTAGCGGCGTTTGCCGCCTATGCGATGGACGTCGCGCACCCTGCCTGGGCGGCAATGGGCGCTGTTGCCGTAATGCAGGGCGCGCATCTGCATATCAATATGAACCGTGCCTTGCAGCGCATGGTGGGCACCCTTTTGGGTGCGGTCGTCGCGTGGATGATCCTGACGCAAGCACCGTCCATTTGGACGCTGATCGCGATACTGGGGCTCCTGCAATTTGCAACCGAAGTGATTATCGGTTCCAATTATGCGCTGGGGCAAATCCTCGTGACGCCGATGGCGCTGCTGATGACCTATATCGCTGCGCCGGGTCTGAATGGGGCCGATATGGTGTCGGAACGGGTTCTCGACACATTGCTCGGGGCTGCTATCGGCATTGTCTTTTCCGTGTTGTTTTCAACGCAGGACGACCGCGTCTATCTGGCCGAACATCACATAAAAAGAACGCAGCGCTGACGGCGCTGCGAGCGGATTAATTCCATTCGTTTTATAGAAAATAGAAAATGCTTTCTCTATTTGCGATGAGAAGGCAGTCAGCACCTTTGAACGCCAGTGCGTAGCGTGACACCATTCCGTTACGTTTGATCCGGTCGACCGGAGAGGCGATGACGGCAATAAACGATGGTGACAAGCATGGGCGATAAAGCGTTGAGATTGGTGGAAGATACGGCGGATATCGCTGTTTCACCCGATGAGCTTAAGGCTGCAATGCGGCAGCTCGCTGGCGGCGTCAGCGTTGTCACCGCAGGCTTCGGCGACGGGCGCACTGGCGCGACTGTCACCTCGGCGACCGCGCTTTCGGTCGATCCGCCAACGATCATCGTCAACATCAATCGGGGTTCGTCGGTCTGGCCCGCCATCAGCCGCCACAATCATTTCTGCGTCAATGTGCTGTCGGCGGCCCAACAAACGGTTGCGGATCGGTTTGCCGGTAAGGACGGTATCAAGGGTGTTGCGCGCTATGCCGGCGCCGAATGGTACACGCTGGAAAGCGGCGCGCTGGCGCTGACGGGCGCACTGGCCGCAGTCGATTGTGCCGTGGAAGACGTCATCGAGCGGCACACCCATGCCATCATTATCGGTCGTGTTTTGAAAATCGTAGCGGGCGGCGGCGAGCCGCTTGTCTATCACAATGGCGGCTACCGGCTGCTGGATCTGTTGTCAGGCGCTTAACCTGGCCCATTCTGGTGCGGTGCTGTCATCTTCGAGGCCACCGTTACGCGCGAATTGTTCCAGCGTCATCGTGTCGAGAACGCCAGCAATGGCTTCGCGCACGAGCAGCATCGAACGGCGCACCTGACAGGCGCGGTGATCTTCGCAATCTTCGCATGGCTGATAGGCCATGCGGCTTGCGCAGCGGATCGGCGCGAGCGGGCCATCGAGAACGCGGACAACCTGACCAATCGTAACCTCGGTTGCTGGTTTGGAAAGGCTGTAGCCGCCGCCGGGGCCCTTCTTGGAACGCAATATGCCGTCGTTGCGCAGTTCCAGAAGAATGGCGTCGAGAAATTTCTTGGAGATATTGTTCTTGGAAGCAATCTCGGCGACGAACGCGCTTTCGCCGGGTTCAAGCAAGGCAAGATGCGCCAGTGCTTTCAAACCATATTTGCCCTTCTTCGTCAGCATGGACACTCCACCGATAATCGCCAATGGTTGGTGCGCATGCTTTTGCATGAAATCGAGCGAATAGATAGTCTATTTACAGGTAGTAGACCCCGATCCGCTTCCCGCCGATAATTTCAACCGAGATATCTATATCGTAAATGGCGCTCAGGATTTCCGGATGGACCAGCGCGTCCGGCGTGCCCTGATGCGCGACCTTGCCGTTGCGCATGGCGACGATGTGGTCGGAATAGCAGGAGGCGAAGTTGATGTCGTGCAACACCAGCACGACCGTCTTGCCGAGCTCATCGGCAGCGCGGCGCAACAACTTCATCATCGATGCCGCATGCTTCATATCCAGATTGTTCAATGGCTCATCAAGAAGCACATAGTCCGTATCCTGACAAAGCACCATGGCCACGAAGGCGCGCTGGCGCTGTCCGCCGGACAATTCATCGAGAAAGCGATCGCTCAAGCATTCAAGGCCAAGATACTGGATCGCCTGTTCGATATGCTTGCGGTCTTCGCTGTTAGGTCGCCCCTTGGAATAGGGATAGCGCCCGAATGCCACCAGATCCCGCACGGTCAGTCGTGAATTGATGGCGTTTTCCTGCCTCAGTATGGAGAGGCGCTTTGCCAGCACATCGCCCGAGGTGGTGGTGACATCCAGACCGTCCACGGTCACGCGGCCTTTGTCCATCGGCAAAAGGCGGCTGACCATGGAAAGCAGCGTTGATTTGCCCGCGCCATTGGGGCCGATGATCGATGTTACGCCGCCCGCGGGCAGGTGCAGGGACACGTCATCGACGACAAGAGCGCCGCCATAGGATTTGCTGACTTGGCTTATTTCGATCAACGTGCATTTCCCCTGACAAGAAGGATAATGAAGACGAGACCGCCCAGGAATTCGATGATGACGCTGAGCGCGGTATTGAAGGCAAAGGCCCGTTCGAGAATGGTCTGGCCACCGACAATGCAGATGATGGCCAGCAGGACGGCAATCGGCAGGACGACGCGATGTTTCCCCGAGCCTGCCAGCATGTAGGCGAGATTGGCGACCAAAAGGCCGAAGAAGGTGATCGGTCCGACAAGCGCGGTCGAAACCGCGACAAGCACCGTTACCATCAGCAGGATGAGCCGCACCACGCGGCGGTGATCGACACCGAGATTGATGGCAGGCTCGCGTCCAAGCGCCAGTACGTCAAAGACATGCATCAGCCGCCAGCCATAAAGCGATACGGCGGCGACGATGATCGCCGAGAGCGTCAGAATATCGGCGTTGATCGTGTTGAAGCTGGCAAAAAACCGGTCCTGCAACACCGCGAAGAGATCGGGATCGAGCATACGCTGCATGAGATTGGACAGGCTGCGGAAGAACACGCCGCAAATAATGCCGACCAGCATCACCAGATGCAGGCTGCGCGCCGCGCCCGAAAACAGCCAGTAATAGAGTGAACCTGCAAACAGCACCATCACCAGCGTTTCGGTGACAAAGCGCATGTTCGGTCCAATCCAGTCGACCTGCACCGCGCCGAAGAAGAACACCACAACGGTCTGGATCAGAATATAGAGCGCATCGAAGCCCATGATGGAGGGCGTGAGGATGCGATTATTGGTGACGGTTTGAAACAGCACGGTCGATACCGCGATTGAATAGGCCACCAGCACCATGGCGGCGAGTTTGGTGCCGCGGAAGGACAGGATGAACGACCAGCTGCCCTTCGCACCGATTGTCATGAAGGCAATGGCGGCGAGTAGCGCGATCGCGCCGAGAAGCGGAATGAGGGTAGCGGGGCGTTTAAGCAAGGCGTGAACCCCGCCGCAACAGGAGGTAAAGGAAGATGACGCTGCCCACGACGCCCATCATCGTGCCGATGGGGATTTCATAGGGAAAGCGGATCAGACGCCCGGCAATATCGCAGGCGAGCACCAAACCCGCGCCGAGAACGGCGATCCATGGCAAGGCGCGGCGCATATTGTCGCCGACGAACATGCTGACGACATTGGGCACGATCAGGCCGAGAAACGGGATCATGCCGACGGTGACGACGACCGACGCGCTGACCATCGAAACGATGATGAGGCCGAGTGTCACCACACGGCGATAATTGAGACCGAGATTGGTGGTGAAATCCTCGCCCAGCCCTGCGACGGTAAACCAGTCGGCGGCGATATAGGCGACGACGGTGAGCGCGAAGGCGATCCACAGCAATTCGTAGCGTCCGCGCAGCACGCCGGAAAAGTCGCCGGTCGTCCACGAATTCAGCGATTGCAACAGATCGAAGCGGTAGGCGATGAAAGTCGTGATGGCGCTGACAACGCCACCGAGCATGATGCCGACCAGAGGAACAACCAGCACGGAGCGAAGCGGGATGCTGCGCAGGATACGCAGAAACAGCGCCGTTCCCGCCACTGCGGTGACGGAGGCAACCAGCATCTTGACGAAGACGGGCGCTTCCGGCGCAAAGAGAATAACCAGAAGAATGCCGAGACTGGCGGATTCGACCGTTCCCGCCGTCGAAGGCTCGACGAAACGGTTGCGGGTCAGCATCTGCATGATCATGCCGGCAACGGCCATCGACATGCCCGCCAGCACAATGGCGATGGTGCGCGGAATGCGGCTGACAAGCAGCAGTTCAAGCGCGCTGCCGGGGCTGCCATCCACGCTTTCACGGGAATAGAAAAGCGCATGCAGTGAGACGTCGCCGACCCCGATAAACAGGCTGATGACAGCCAGCACGGCGACAACAACTATAGCTGCAGCTAATCCCTTCACGCTTTATCCTGTTCTCTTGCCTTGTCATGCATCGGGCTGTCCGGCATGGCGGACAGCCCGGGTGACTGGGTCAGAAAGTGCCTGACTTTTACTTTGCCTTGTCGAAGACTTCCAACAATTGATCGATAGTGCCGTGCAGGCCATTGAGACCGCCACCGACGAGATACCAGTTCTGCGACTTCAGATAGACGATCTGGTCTTTCTTCGCCGCCGTGGTCTGGCGAACGAGATCATTGTCGAGAATCTGCTTGGCGGAATTGCCCTCGCGACCGATGGCGGCGTC
The DNA here is from genome assembly GCF_003664555.1 of Ochrobactrum soli. NCBI lineage: Bacteria > Pseudomonadati > Pseudomonadota > Alphaproteobacteria > Hyphomicrobiales > Brucellaceae > Ochrobactrum > Ochrobactrum soli. The sequence continues at coordinate 39,144 of NZ_RCHH01000023.1, forward strand.
GCGGTCGATCACGAACAGCCAGTCAGGATTGGTCTTCAGAATGAATTCCTGGCTGATCGGTTGGCCGTGATTGCCCTTGGTGGTCAGGTCTTTGGCGGCAGGCGTCACGCCATAGGCGTCATGCAGCATGCCAAAGCGCGAACCCGGGCCATAGGCGCTCATCTTGCCGCCGGTGGTGAGGATCAGAAGACCCGTGCCCTTGTCTGCGGCTTTCTGCTTCAGCGTGGCAACATCGGCGTTGAGCTTTTCGATTTCTGCCTTGGCTTCCGCTTGCTTGCCAAAAATCTGGCCAAGCTTTTCAACATTGGCTTCTGTGCCGCCGATGAGGTCCTTCGAGGAGACCGTCAGATCAATGGTGGGCGCGATCTTTGCAAGTTCCGGATATTTGGCTGCCGAACGACCGCCAACAATGATGAGATCCGGCTCGGCGGCATTGATGGCTTCATAATCCGGCTCGAACAGCGTGCCGACTTTCGGATAATCGTCGGACTGGTACTTCTTGAGGAAGTCCGGGGCAGTGACCAGCGTTGGCACGCCGGAAACCTTGACGCCGAGGCGGTCGAGATTGTCGAGCGTCGCCAGATCGAGCACGATTACCTTGGCTGGCGAAGCAGGCACTGCCGTTTCACCCTGCGCATGCTTGATGGTGATGTCTGCGGCGCTGGCGGCGGAGGCCAGAGAAAGCGCCACGACGGCTGCGCCACAGAGGCGGGCGACATGTTGGCCGAAATTCAGCATGGTGCACAATCCTTTCGTCAATCCTGTGCTTTATAGTCCAGTTTTCCGCAGGTCAAAGCCCGACGGACAAAAAACGCTCAATTGTCTGTGTGTTCGGGCTTCCTGCCGAGCAGAATGAAGTTCAGGCTGTCCGCCACTGTCAGCGGGATCATCGAACCATGCCCCTCGTTGGCGAAACGGTGAAAAGCCGTTTCCAGCTGCGGCAGCGGTTCCAGTTCCTTGTACACATCCGTGCCCGATGGCCCGCCGCGCAGCTTGCGCATGCGCTGGATATCCGCAGGCGATTGACCGGGGCGGGAACCGCGCTTGCCGGAGGTTTCCATCAGCAGACGCAAAGGGTGGGGAGCCGATTTGAACGAGGCGATGAAACGATCCTTGTCCGACAGGATCGAATGATTATCCCACCAGATCGAAGGGTCGGCAGCGCTGTAGGTCTGGAAGGAATTCGTGTGATTGAACAGCGCATAGAGCGTGAAAAGCCCGCCCAGGGAATGGCCGAACAGCGCCTGCCTGCTTTTGTCGATGGAGAACCGCTTTTCGATTTCGGGCTTCACCCGTACTTCGATGAAAGCAAAGAACGCATCGCGACCGCCGGTCTTTGGCTGGTTGGCCGGATCGGGCGTCAACTGTTCACTGGTCGCCGACGTCAGATCGAAATAGCGCAGCCGCACGATTTCATCAGCATCGTCGGTCGGATAACCAATACCCACCAGAACGGCCTTGAGGTCATCGTTCTTCGCCATTTCAGCAGCGGCAAGCGGCAGCATGCGATTGCCGTCGACCATATAAATGACGGGATAGCCGCCTTCGGGAGCGGCTTCAGCGGGCGCTGCGGTGAAAATGCGATAGGAAATGCCGTTGGCTTCCATGTCGAAGGAAGCGCGCACCTGTTCTGCTGCCTGAACCGTGGAGGCAAAAATCATGCTGCCGACCATTAGCCACAAGGTCTTCTTTATGTTCTTCAGAGCGCTCATTGAGCATCCATTCAATCGAAAAAATGACGCCAGCCTTTCGTTTGGCTGGCGTCACACTGCGTCAGATCAGAAGCGCGACGTCATGCTGACCCAAAGGCGACGACCATCGACAACCGTGTTGAACTCATCGACATCGATTTGCTTGTCGAAGATGTTGTAGATGGCTGCGTTGAACGTCACGTTCTCGCTGAAGTCATAGGAACCGCCGAGATCGACCGTCGCGTAGGGCTTGTACTTGCGCGCCAGAACGGTCTTTCCGTCCGCTGCATAGACCGGCGTACCTGCTGTTCCGATACGCGCGCCGGCATTGGTTTCCTCGCCATGATAATTGGCGGCGGCCCATGCCTTCAGCCCCTCGACGGGGGTGATCCAGTCGCCGCGCAGGCTCGCCATATGCTTCGGCGTGCGGGCCAGCGGAAGGCCCGCATAGGTGCCGGTCTTTTGTTCGGAATCCGTATAGGTGTAGTTGCCGCGAAGGGTGATCGTGTCGGTTGCTTCCCAGTTGAAGGTCAGCTCCACGCCCTGCATGACAGCTTCATCGATATTGAAGGCATACCAGAGACGGTAGTTCGGATCTTCGCTCCAGCGGACGGGATCGCCGTTGCTGTCGGTGACAAGCGCGTTGGAAATCTTGTCCTTGAAGTCCGTGTAGAAGTAGGTGGCGCCCAGACGAAGGCCGGTCTGGTTGTCCCACAACACGCTGGCTTCGTAGCTGGTGCTCTTTTCCGGTTCCAGATTTGGGTCGCCGATGATGACGCCGCAGGTGCCGGTCGGGCCGTAGGAGCAGCCGCCGCCGCCCGTCGTATAAGCATAACCCGGTGCGATGGTGCGGATATCGGGGGCCTTGAAGCCGGTCGAAATACCGCCCTTGAAGGTGATCTGATCGGTCGCGTGCCATACCGCATAGCCGCGGGGACTCAAATGCGAACCATAGACCTCGTGATCGTCCATGCGCAGACCGCCGGTCAGCGAGAAGTCGGGCGTCAGCCACCATTCGTCTTCGGCGAACAGCGCCCATTGGCGTACGCTGAATTCTTCGTCCAGTCCGGTGCGGCGTCCCGGATTCTGGTCGGTGAGAACCGTGTCCATGAACTGGCCGCCGGTGACGAGCGTGTGATTGCCGTACAGTTCGAACGGCGTGGTGAATTTGCCGTCGAGCACCGAGTTCTTCACATGCGGAGAGCGAAGGTTCTCGACATAGCTCTTCGATGCGTTGTTCCAGTTGAAGTTGGTCCGCTCGGACCATTCCTGCATGAAGGAGAATTCCGACGTGGTCGGGCCCCAGCGGCCGGTATGGCTGATCGACCAATGGTCGCGGTCGTTGTAATTGTAGGAATCGACAGCCGACGCGGTTTTTTCCGTCGTGTTGCCAACGGTGCTGTCGCGGCGCAGGCGCGTCTTGCCCAGTTCAAGCTGGATATCGTGGTCTTTGTTCGGGGTCCAGGTGATGCGACCCGTGATGTCGACATCCTGCTGCTCGGGCGAGCCGCTGACGATCTTGTCTTCCTGACGCTTCAGGCCGCGTCCCCAAAGCTGCACGCCGATAAGGTCCGGCACCAGCGGTCCCGTGATATAATAGGAACCCTGAAGGGAATTGCCGTATTTGGAATGCTGCTGAGCAACGCCGTCCACCGTGAACGAGCCGCTCCACTTGTCCGACACTTTCTTGGTGATGACGTTGATGACACCGCCCATCGCATCCGAGCCATAGAGCGAAGACATTGGACCGCGAATGACTTCGATACGCTCAATGGCGTTAGCAGGCGGAAGGAAGCTCTGTTCGAAACCGGAATTGCCGTTGGTGCGGGCATCGCGGGTGCTCTGGCGCTTGCCGTCCACGAGCAGCAGCGTATAGGAGCCGGGGAGGCCGCGAATAAAAATATCGCGTTCGGCGGCAGGGCCGGTCACGGCCACACCCTGCACGTCTTTCAAGGCGTCGGTCAGGTCGCGATAAGCGCCTTTTTCAAGCTCTTCGCCCGGCACGACGGTGATGCTGGCAGGCGCATCGGTGATGTTCTGCTCAAAGCCCGTCGCCGTCACCACGATCTGGTTCAGCTTGACCGTGCCATCGGATGCAGTGTCAGCAGCCTGTTCGCCTTCCGCAGCCTTTTTCTTCTGGGCTTCGGTTTCTTCAGCGGTGGCGCTGGTCGCACTATTTGCTGCTTGCGCGAAGGCGCCCGTTTCGCTTAACAAAAGGGCGGTTGAAAGACACGTCCCTGCAAGGATCGCTCTGGAAGCAAGCTTTCCTCTGGTAATCTGCCTGCCTTGCGCGCCACTGGCACACAAGCCCCAAAACAAGCTGGTCATTTTCACCACCGTCTAAAGTTGAGTTTTCTACTCTCCTTATGTATGGCTATAAGATGACGTCAATCATCATGTTTTAGAAACTTTCCAAGTTTCAAAAAACGCAACTGACGAGGCAGGCATCGGAAATGGCGGATAAGCGGGCGAAGAGCGCAAAACCGGCGGAAAAGGCCGAAAGCGATGGCGCCAATCCTCGTCTGGGGCAGTTGCGGCTGCTGATTGCGCTTGATGCACTTCTTGTGGAAGGCAGTGTCGGTGGCGCGGCCAAGCAGATGGGCTTGAGCATTCCGGCGATGAGCCGTCTGCTGGGGCAGATCCGCGACCATTTTGACGATCCAATCTTTGTCCGCTCCGGTCGCGCCATGATCGCGACGCCAAAGGCGGAAGCATTGCGCGGTCGCTTGCGGCGTTTGGCGAATGAAGCCGATGCCTTGATGAAGCCCGATGCAGAAAACGCGCATGTGTCAGCCTGCACCGGACATCATGGATGGAACCGCAGCGCTATCGTTACGCCGCCGCCACTGACCATCCGCAAGGTGACGGATCTGGAGAACCACCCGTCGGCGGAATATACCGCCGCGCAGTTCGCCGATATCCAGAGCGAGAACGACCCGACGCGGCGGCTGGCCAAATATATTGCCGTCGTTGGCCGCAAGGTGGGGCACACCCGTCCGCTGGAACTGCATGAGGCGGAAGATGCCTTCACGACCATTTTCGCGGGCGAAGCGGACCCGATGCAGATCAGCGCGCTGTTGCGCCTGATCCATTATCGCGGGCTGACCGCGCCGGAGCTTGCAGGCATGGCGTGCGCATCCGCGCGGTTTTATGCGGCGGGAACGAGTATCAACACGCCTGCGCTGGATTGGCCCGCCTACCTGTCTCCCAATTCTTCGCAGTCGCCATGGTTCATGCTGTCTGCACTGCTCGTCGCGCGCGCCGGTTACCCGGTGCTGATGCATGGCAGTTGCGGTGTCGGCGAACTGTCCGGCAAACTGGAGATTGCGGCGGAAGCGATCAACATGCCGATTGCCACATCGCATGAACTGGCGGAAAGTGCGCTCAGAGCGCATGGCATATGCTTCATGCCGATGGCGGGTTTTGCGCCGCAGGTGCAGGCGCTGCTGGCGCTTTATCCGCTATTCGAGTCCCGTTCGCCGGTGAACAGTCTTGTCCACCTCCTGAACCCGTTGGGGCTGAAATCGTCATTTCTCGGCGTGTCGCAACCCGCTTATCGCGAGTTGCATCGCGATGCTGCCGTGCTGCTCGACATGCAGTCGGTTTCGGTCGTCTCGACCAGCCGCGATGTGGCGGAACTGGTCCCGCACCGCAAACACACCATATATCGCCACGTGCAGGGGCATTCCAGCGCCTTGCAGCTGCCGACGCTTTCGAAAGCCAGCAGCGACAAGCATTCCAGCCTCAGCTCTTTTGAATATTGGCACGGTGTTTGGAGTGGCACCGCCACCGACGAGCGCGCCGAAAGCATAGTCATCGCAACGGCAGCCATGGCCATGATGACGGTATCCGCCGCTGATAATAACAGCTATGATGCGTTCCACCAGAAAGCCGCAGCCATGTGGCGCAACCGTCATTCGGCTAATACACAAGTCGAAAATCGGTAGGGGTTAACCCCAATATCTAGACCGCATCCTCCGTCCTATTATCCCCCTGTCAAGCAAATGGGGAGGATTTGCCGGAGGAGCGATACGTGCGAACTGATGGGCCAGGTTCTGGCACCCGTTCTGCCACGACCCACCCATCCAGCGTCCTTTCAAGCTGACTCACCACACCACCGCTTCAAGGCGTGCAGTGCGCGTATCCGCGCCGGTCAAGCCTCCCCATTTGGCGTCTGGTGCGGCGACCTGAGGAAGATCAGAAAGGACCCACTATGTCCAAGAAGAAATGCGCGATCATCGGTTCCGGCAATATTGGCACGGATTTGATGATCAAGGTGATGCGCACATCGAAGAATATCGAGATGGGCGCAATGGTCGGCATCGATCCGAATTCGGATGGTCTGGCACGCGCCGCACGGCTCGGCGTGCCGGTGACCCATGACGGCATCGACGGCCTGATGCGTATGCCCGAATATCGCGATATCGATATCGTGTTCGATGCAACTTCGGCCAAGGCGCATCTCCATAATGACGCGCTCTTGCAGAAGGACGGCAAGAAGGTCATCGACCTGACGCCTGCCGCCATCGGCCCCTTCACCATTCCCGCCATCAATGGCGACGCCAATATCGACGAGCCGAACGTCAACATGGTCACATGCGGCGGTCAGGCGACGATCCCGATGGTCTATGCCGTCAAGCGCGCCACCGACCGCGTGGTCTATGGCGAAATCGTCGCTTCGATCTCGTCGCGTTCGGCTGGTCCCGGCACCCGCGCGAATATCGATGAGTTCACCGAAACCACGTCGAAGGCAATCCGTGAACTGGGCGGCGCTGAACGCGGCAAGGCGCTGATCATTCTCAACCCGGCAGAACCGCCGCTCATCATGCGCGATACGGTGTTTGTTCTGTCGCAGGGTGGCAGCCGCGAAGCCATCGAGGCTTCGATTGCCGAAATGGTCAAGACGGTACAAGCCTATGTGCCGGGCTATCGCCTCAAGCAGAAGGTTCAGTTCGAAGTGATCGGCGACAATGCGCCGGTTCGCGTACCGGGCATCGGGCTCGTATCGGGTCTCAAGACGACCATCCTGCTCGAGGTCGAAGGCGCTGCGCATTATCTGCCCGCCTATGCCGGCAATCTCGACATCATGACATCCGCTGCATTGGTCACCGCTGATCATTGGGCAGCAAAAGCGCTTGCCAAGGAGGCTGCATAATGGCCCGCTCCAATCCCGATAAGCTCTATGTTCAGGATGTCACGCTGCGCGACGGCATGCATTCGATCCGCCATCAATACACGCTGAAGGATGTCGTCGCGATTGCGAAGGCGCTGGATGCCGCCAAGGTGGACGCGATTGAAATCACCCATGGCGACGGCCTTGCCGGTTCGACCTTCAATTACGGCTTTGGCCTGCATGACGATGTCGAATGGATCGGCGCGGTTGCCGAGGCCTGCGATCATGCCCGTGTCACCGTGCTGCTCATTCCGGGCATCGGCACGGTGCATGACCTGAAGGAAGCGTATAACGCCGGCGCGCGTTCGGTTCGCGTTGCGACCCATTGCACCGAGGCCGATGTATCACGCCAGCATATCGAGGCTGCGCGTGAACTGGGCATGGACACGATCGGCTTTCTGATGATGTCGCATATGGCCGAACCGGAAAAGCTGGTCGAACAGGCGAAGCTGATGGAAAGCTATGGCGCGGAATGCGTCTATGTTACCGATTCGGCAGGCGCGCTATTGCCTGAGCAATATACGCTTCGCGTCAAGGCGCTGCGTGATGCGCTGCAACCTGAAACCGAAATCGGCGTTCACACCCACCACAATCTGACGCTTGGCGTTGCCAATGCCGTTGCCGGTATCGAAGCAGGCGCTGTTCGCGTCGATGCGTCGCTCGCAGGCATGGGGGCAGGGGCCGGTAATGCGCCGCTTGAAGGTCTGATAGCGGTTCTCAACCGCAAGGGCATCGATACGGGCTGTGACCTCTATGGCCTGATGGATGCCGCCGACGATCTGGTGCGTCCGTTGCAGGACCGTCCGGTGCGGGTGGATCGTGAAAGCCTCTCGCTTGGCTATGCGGGCGTCTATTCGAGCTTCCTGCGTCATGCGGAAAACGCCTCGAAACTCTATGGCGTCGATACGCGCGAAATCCTCATCGAACTTGGCAAGCGCCGCATGGTCGGCGGCCAGGAAGACATGATCATCGATGTCGCGCTCGACATTCTCAAAAACAAGGCCGCATAAGCGGCCCACTCAGGAGGAAATGCTATGACCGTCTTGGAGGGCGCGGCTTCTGCACGCGTAGAAAAAGACACTTTGATTACCGATGGCGATCGCCGTCGCGCGCTGATTGGCAGCGCGGTAGGCAGCACCATCGAATGGTATGATTACTTCCTTTATGGCACCATGTCGGCCATCGTGTTCGGAAAGCTGTTCTTTCCGTCCGATGATCCGGTGACCAGCCAGCTTCTGGCGCTTGCCTCTTTCGCGCTGGCTTTCCTAATCCGCCCCATCGGCGGCATCGTGTTCAGCCATATCGGCGATCGTATCGGACGCAAGAAAACGCTCGTCATCACTCTGTCCATCATGGGCATTTCAACGGTGTTGATCGGCCTGATGCCGACCTATGCCACCATCGGCGTCTGGGCACCGATCATCCTGACGCTGCTGCGTCTGTTGCAGGGACTCGCGCTCGGCGGCGAATGGGGCGGCGGCGTGCTTCTGGCGGTGGAATATTCCCCGCGTAACAGGCGCGGCTTCTATGGCGCTGTGCCGCAGACGGGCGCATTGTTCGGTCTGGCGCTCGGCAATCTGGTGACGTCCGGCCTTGCGCTCGGCTTTTCGGAAGAAGCGTTCCTGTCCTATGGCTGGCGCATTCCGTTCGTGCTGTCCATCGTGCTGGTCGCCATCGGTATGTGGATCCGCAACACGGTTGATGAAACCCCGTCCTTCAAGCGCGTGGCTGCGGCCAACACCGCCAAGAAAGTGCCGTTGGTCGAAACACTGACCAAGCATTGGCGCGCGGTTCTGATCGTCATCGGCGCGAAGTTCATCGAAACCTCGACCTTCTTCCTGTTCGCAACCTTCACCGTGTCCTATCTCGTGGGACTGGGTTTCGAGCGCGTCCATGCTCTCAACTCGGTGCTGATCGCCGCATTGATCGCTGTTCCGGTCATGCTCTACTTTGGCAGCCTGTCCGACCGCATCGGTCGCAAGAAGGTCTTCCTGCTCGGCACTGTCGCCATGGTCATCTATACGGTGCCTTATTTCTGGCTGCTCAATCAGGGTTCGTGGGTCGTGGCGACGCTTGCCGTCGTGATCGGTTTTGCCATCATCTGGTCGACCTATGGTTCGGTTCTCGGCACGTTCTTCGCCGAAAGCTTCCCGGCAGATGTCCGCTATACCGGCGTGTCGCTCGGCTATCAGGTGGGTGCAGCTATTGTCGGTGGTCCGCTGCCGCTGATCGCAACGGCTCTGCTTGCCAAATATAATGGCAGCTATCTGCCGATTGCTGTGTTCATCGCGGCTTGCGGCGTTATTTCGCTGGTCGCGGTCGCCTGCACGACCGACAGAAGTGGCCAGCAGCTCGACGACTGATCCTGTTCTGCAAAACAAAGGGAGCCGGCTTATGCCGGCTTCTTTTTTGCGCCTTCGCTGAAGGACAGTTTCTGGCGCACCAGCTCCGCCACATTCGTCACCTGCATCTTTTCCATCACGCGGCTGCGATGCACTTCAACCGTCTTGATGCTGATATCCATCAGATCGGCGATCTGCTTGTTGAGCTTTCCCGCCACGATATATTCCAGCACTTCTTTTTCGCGTTGCGTCAGGCTTTCATAGCGGCGGGCAAAATCATCCGCCTGCTGGCGCAACCTTGCGTTCTCCCGCGCCTTGGCGAGACAGAATTCGATCCGCTCCAGTACATACTTGTCGTCGAGAGGCTTTTCGATGAAATCCACCACACCGTCGCGGAAGGCCGTGACGGCCATCGGCACGTCACCATGACCGGTGACGATGATTGTCGGCAGATCGACGCCAAGCGTTCGCAGGCGCCGGTGCAGTTCAAGACCGGTTATGCCCGACATGCGCACATCGGCTATCACACAGCCGGACATGTCCGGGGATGCGGCATCCAGAAAAGCTTCCGCCGAATCGAAAGCGCGGACGGTGTACTGGCTCGATTCCAGCAGCCAGACGAGCGAATCCCGAAAAGCCTCGTCGTCATCGATGACATAGACCGCTTCGCTCATACGGCTTTTTCCCCAAGCGTGCCGCTGACAGGCAGCGTGAAATGAAAAGCTGTCCCGCCGTCCGGATTTGGCTCCGCCCAAAGCCTGCCCCGGTGGAACTCCATGATCGAGCGACAGATATTGAGCCCCACGCCCATGCCTTCGGCCTTGGTCGTGTAGAACGGGTCGAATATCTTGGCCATCTCGTCTTCAGCAATGCCTCCTCCGAAATCCAGCACAGCTGTTTCCACCTCCTGCCCGTCAGGACTGATTCTGGCCGAAACGACGATATCGCGCCGTGGCGCTGGCACGGCTGACGTGGCCTCGGTGGCGTTTCGCAACAGATTGAACACAACCTGTTCGATCATAACGCGGTCGGCCAGTACGGTCGGCAGGTCTTTCGCTATATCGACCTTGATCTTGAAACCGCGCCTGCGCGATTCAATCTCGGCGATGGATGCGGTCTCCTCGACAATCTCCCGCAATATTTGCGGCTGCGGGGTCGGCTCGCTGCGGCGCAGAAAATCGCGGATGCGCGACACGATGCCAGATGCGCGGCTTGCCTGCCGTGACGCTTTCTTCATGGCGTCGAGCAACGCTGCGCGGTCGTCGGTGCCTGCTTCCAGCCGCCGCACCGATCCCATGCAATAATTGCTGACCGCAGCCAGCGGCTGGTTCAGCTCATGGGCAAGGCTGACAGCCATTTCGCCCATCGAAATCAGCCTCGCCGTCTGTTCGAGCCGCAGGGCGCTGTCGCGCTCGAAGGCAAGGGCCGCTTCGCGTTCGGCCTGCGCTTTCGCTTCCTGCTCGCGCATCTTCGCCTGCAAAACCTCGAATTCCTGGCCGGTTTTCTTGAAAATCTCCACGGCGCGCGCAATATCGCCAATCTCGTCGCGGCGATCCTGATCCTTGACGGTCAGATCGTATTTGCGGCGGGTCAGTTGCCCGATTACCGCTGTCAGTCGCCCGAGCGGTCGCGTGATGCTGCGCGACAGGAGAATCAGAAGCGCCGTGGTGACAACGGCGATGGTGGCGAGAATCCCGCCTGCGCGCAGCAGCACGGCCTTGGTTTCACTGTCCACATCTTCCAGATAAATGCCCGTCGCGATAAACCACCGCCACGGCTCGAACGGCATGACATAGGCCATTTTCTCGCCGCTCACATTCGTGTTGGGCTTGGTGAATTCATAACGCACCACGCCGCCGCCGGACTTGGCGGTGTCGATCTGCATCTGCACGTAATGGCGGCCTTCGGAATCGACCAAGGCGGAAGCGTCGGTGCCTTCAAGATCGGGCCGGATCGGCAAAAGCACGGAATTGCCGTCGAAATCGTCGATGAAGAAATATTCGTCATTGGCATAACGCAGCTTGCGCAGCGTTTCGACGGCATTTTCCTTGGCGGCAGCTTCGCTGATCTCGCCGCTTTGGAAACGATCATATTCTTCCTGAATGATCTTGCGGCCGATTTCGGTCAGGTTGCGAACCATGGTGACACGGTCATCGATCATCTGTTCGCGCAGCGCATGCACCGTCACCGCCGCCATGACCAGCAGGCCGATCAGGCTGACAAGGCTCGACAGAAGAAGTTTGGAACCGATACCCAGTTTGATTCTCATCACGCCCATTCGCAGCAGCCGACGGGGCAATCTGCCCGCAATTCCCGTTTCCACGCACTGTTGCAGCAGCGTGGCGCTGTTGGCAACCGGCAGTGCACGCGGATTTTTCCGATGCCGGGGTCTATCAACTTTGTGTCATTTGCCCTAGATCATCCAGGAATACGATACAGATTATCAGCCGTTGTCGTCGGAATAGTGCGACAACCAAATATGCCGGGTTCCAGCCTGTTTGCAGTGCATGCCTCCCAATGCCACGCGACAGGCCAGCTGGTTGCATTTCTGAAGGGCCTAAAATGGAAAAAGCAGATATCGGAATGGTCGGTCTTGGCGTGATGGGTTCCAACCTGGCGCTGAACATAGCCGAGAAAGGCTACACGGTGGCTGTCTATGATCGTGACGAGCCGGTGCTGAAAGCTTTCCTCGATAAAGCCGGTCCGCTACGCGACAAGATCATCCCCTGCGCCACTTTCGAAGAATTGGCGGAAAACACGCGCAAGCCGCGTCCGTTCATCTTCCTCATCAAGGCGGGCGCGCCTGTCGATGCCGAAACGACTCGGCTGAAAGCTCTTCTCGAGAAGGGCGATATCATGATCGATGCGGGCAATTCCGATTATCGCGATACGGTCCGCCGCCTCAAGGCTCTTGGCCCGAATGATCCGACCTTTGTTGGCATGGGCGTTTCCGGCGGCGCGGAAGGCGCACGCCATGGCCCGTCGATGATGGTGGGTGGAACGCCGGAAGCTTATGAGCGCATCGCGCCGATCCTTCTCGCCGCCGCCGCGAAATATAAGGGCGAACCATGCTGCGCGCTGGTCGGTCCTGACGGTGCGGGCCATTTCGTCAAGACGATCCACAACGGCATTGAATATGCCGACATGCAGATGATCGCCGAAATCTACGGCATCCTGCGCGACGGTCTCCGCCTTTCGGCTCCGGCCATTGGCGATGTGTTCGAAAAATGGAATTCAGGTCCGCTCGATTCCTATCTGATCGAGATCACCGCCAAGGTTTTGAAAACCACCGATCCGGAAAGCGGCAAGGCGATGGTCGATATGATCCTCGACGAAGCCGGACAGAAGGGCACCGGACGCTGGGCCGCCATTGAAGCGCAAATGATGGGCGTTCCGGCAACGGCGATTGAAGCTGCGGTCGCCGCGCGTTCGCTTTCGTCTTTGAAAAGCGAGCGTGAGGAAGCCGCGAACATCTACAAGCCTGCGCCGCGCACGCTCGACGTCGCGGATCACACCAAGTTCCTTGCCGATCTGGAGCAGGCATTGCTTGCTGGCAAGATCGCTGCCTATGCACAGGGCTTTGCCGTGATGGAAGCCGCGTCGAAGGAGCATGGCTGGAACATTCCGCTGGCCACCACAGCTCGTATCTGGCGCGCCGGTTGCATCATCCGTTCGGAACTGCTGGACGATATCGCCCAGGCATTCGAGGGCAATGAAAGCCGCAACCTTCTGCTGGCTCCGGCTTTCGTGGAGCGCATGCAGAAGGCGTCGAAGGGCCTGCGGAACATCGTTTCCAAGGCTGCGATTGCTGGTTTGCCGGTTCCCGCACTTGCATCAGCGCTCAACTATTTCGACAGCTATACGCAGTCGCTTGGTACGGCGAATCTCATTCAGGGCCAGCGCGATTTCTTCGGTTCGCATGGCTTCAAGCGCATCGACAAGGATGGCGATTTCCACGGCCCTTGGGGCGAATAATCGCTTCCAACACCTACTGCTTAAAAAAGTCGCCCAGTTGGGCGGCTTTTTTCATGTCGCATCCAGATATGGCTTTAAAGGCATATCGTCATGGGTAGGAACGGTTTGGCGTTCGATCATGTGATGGATGCGGGGAGGGCTGTCGCCACGATGCAACTCATCAAGATGTTTTGCAATCTCGGCATCGGCATGGGTCAGCCGCTGGCTGTGGCGGATATATTCGATCCAGGTCGGCACATGATAGCTTTCCGTCCAGACGCTCGGGTTTTCGAGATCACGCAATAACACCCATTGCTTAGCTCCGTCGCGAATTCTGGTGCGCCGCCGCAGCGCCATTGTGGCGAGAAATTCCGGCACGTCTTTCTGGTCGATGGAATAATCGACCATCACCATGATAGGGCCGCTGCGGGCGCGCAGGTCGAGCTGCAGTTGCGGCTCGCTGAAGGCGTTCGTCGGATCAAGGTTCAGCGATTCGAAATTGGGCTGGCGCAAGATGAAGCCGAGCAGCCCGCCGACAATCAGCACGGCGCTCGCGATGAACAGCGCACCCGATACGCTGTGCAGGTCGGCCAGTTGCCCCCAGACCCAGCTACCCAAGGCCATGCCGCCGAAGGTTGCCGTCTGGTATAATGACAACGCACGACCGACGACCCAGCGCGGGGTCGAAAGCTGCACAGTCACATTGAACAGTGAGAAAGCCTGCACCCAAGCCATGCCAGCTGGCATCAACAGAAGGCAGCTCAACCACACCCGGTTGCTCATGGCGAGGAAGAAACAGCTGACAGCGAGCGCGAAGAATGCGCCGCGGATCACCCATTCATTGCTGAGAATATCGCGCACCCGCCCGATCAGTAGCGCGCCGCAGATCGCGCCGAAACCGAAAAAGCCCAGCATAATGCCATAGGTAATGGCGGTGCCCTGCACCTGATCGCGCGCAACGAGTGGCAGGAGCGCCAGAATCACCACGGCGCTGAAGCCGAAAGCGAATGAACGCACCATGACCTTCAAAAGATTGGGCGACATGGTCACATAACGAAAGCCCGCTGACATGGCGCTGCCGAAGGATTCGCGCGGCAGCGGGTTGCGCGGTGTCACTTTCTTCCAGCGGAAAAGCGCGAAGATCAGGGCGAAATAGCAAAACACGTTAAAGAGAAAGGCAAAGGCCGCACCCGCCGTCGCGACAATGATGCCGCCAATGGCCGGGCCGATACTGCGCATGAGATTATAGCTCATGCTGTTGAGCGCCACTGCGCCCGGCAGATGTTCACGGGGAACAATGTCGCCCATCGAAGCTTGCCAGGAAGGATTATAGAGCGCGCCGCCGCATCCGATCAGAAAGGTGAGGCTGAGCAACAGCCATGGTGTCAGTGCATTACTATAAGAGAGTAGCGCCAGCATCGCCGAAAAGCATAGCATCATCATCTGCGCGATAAGCATGATGCGTCGGCGGTCGTAATTGTCAGCCAACGCCCCGGCGGCGAGCGAGAAAATCATCACCGGCAGCGTCATCGATGCCTGGACCAGTGCCACCATCCCATGAGATGTGGTCAGACTGGTCATCAACCAACCGGCGGCGACGCCTTCGATAAGTCCCCCCAGATTCGATACCAGCGTGGCAGACCACAGCGAGCGGAACGTCCGGGACTGAAAGGATTCGAGCGGAGAGGCGCTTTTGGGCATGGCGTTTTCTGCATCTACGGGCTTGTCTTCGATCCCCTGGAAAAGAGCACGAAGAAAGCGCATCGGCGGGATACAAACCACGGTATAATGAATTGCCCGCTACGGAAACACGCGAGTACCGTTCCGGCCATCACTGAACAAAACAAGATGAAATATCCCGTCGTTCTGGCTCTGGCCCGGTGAAGTGGGCTGTCGCTGGCGTATTCGAGACGCTCTTCCTTACTATGGCACCATGAACGACGCTGTCCGCGCTTTACAGAATCGGGTGTCCATGCAGCTTAATAAGGAGTAAATTTCGTTCCTTATCCCTGTGGAAAAGAAAATCGCATTTTTATCGAAAGCTGTGTTGACAGTTTGTGAGTGCGGGGCCTATATAGCGCCACAACGAGGGCGGCGACGCTGCTAGCGGCAGGTTGCTTCGTCCTTGAGTTCTGGT
>NZ_RCHH01000024.1:0-44541 GCF_003664555.1 Ochrobactrum soli
ACAATCATCCAAATAGCCAGATCGACGACCTGCTGCCTTGGGCCTATGCCGCAACGCACGATCTCAAAGCCGTGGCCTGAAAACAGCGCTTACAACGAATGAAACTGCTAAGTCTCTGCAAAAAATTAAAATTTCTGCGCATTGAGTATGAAAATAACGGGCCTCAGATTCACATCCCTTCAAGGCGTAGCGGTCTACGCTCTAACGAAAGTTCGCTTCTTGACTAGCAATCAGATCCGCACATGACCGCTTTGCGTGTTCATTCCGGTCGTTTAGGCTGCCGAAAAGTTTGCTGAAAGCGGTCGTTTCGCTTTTCATACTAATAATGACTGCGAAGGGTTGGTTTGCGGATCGACAGCTATCGGACCCGGGTTAACGGAAGCGGATATTTATCGAATCCTCGGACCGCGCTAAAGGTGGAGGATGACTGAATTGCGTTCTGGCCTTCCGATAGTTTCATTTGCTGATCAAATTGCACTGGAGAGCTGGTTGGCGGAGCAACCGAGCGATTCCAAGGGTGCGTGGGTTAGATTTCGTAAGAAGGGTTCGAGCATCGCAAGCGTCACCAAAGCTCAGGCGATCGACAGTGCCCTTTGCTATGGCTGGATCGACGGTCAACTCGACAAGTACGACGCTGACAGCTGGTTAGTCCGCTTTACACTCCGCCGACCGCGTAGCAAGTGGTCGGATGAAAATCGGAAACGCGCGCTGGAACTGATCTCGGCGGGGCGCATGCAATCGTCTGGGCAATTGGAAATTGATAAAGCGATGGCAGATGGCAGATGGGAGGCGGCGTATGCACCAGCTAGCAAAGCTGAGGTCCCAACGGACTTGCAGACTGCGCTCGATGCGAACCCGAAGGCCGCAGCTTTCTTCGCTACGCTCACTGGCGCTAACCGATATGCGATCTTGCATCGGATTGGCGCGGTGAAGAAAGCTGAGACCAGAGCCCGAAAGATCAGGGATTTTGTTGGTATGCTTGAACGCGGAGAGACCATTCACGGCTGAAACGGCCGTTTTCGGAGCCGCCCTCTTCTGGTTCTGGCGACCGATATTGGGTCGCTAGCGGTCGGACTGTTTAGCGCCTTCATTTCGGACGTTCGCGGTGCCGAAAAGTTTACTGATAGCGGTCGTTTCGCTTTTCATACTGTTAGCGACCGCGAAGGGGTGGAAAGTGGACTGGGCGCTATTGGAGAGCTGCCCGTGGTTGGCGGCAAAAGTCCCAGACAAACAGGAAATCGAAACGTGGACTGATCTGACCCTGTCCACCGACGGCTGACATAAAGCGGAATTTTGTTCTTGACGTTCTGCCTACTAGAAGGTAGACAAAACACATGAGTAATCTTTCAACGACCTCCGACGACATCTTGGCTTCTGCCCGAACCCTCATCATGAATGGGGGCTACAATGGATTCAGTTATGCTGACATCTCGGAAGAGGTCGGAATCAGAAAGGCCAGCATTCACCACCATTTTCCGAGCAAGGTCGATCTGGTGCGTGAGCTGGTCAAGCGGTATCGCGAAGATGGTCAGGCGAGCGTGGTAGTCCTTGAACAGAACGTTCCGGATGCACTCGACATCCTTAAGGTTTATGCAAACCACTGGTCGAGATGCATTGAGGATGCCAGCCGACCTTACTGCGTGTGTGCTCTGCTTGCCGGTGAGCTGCCGTCCCTGCCGCCGGAGGTCGCAAAGGAGGTTACGGCCTTCTTTGGCTTCATCTCTTCATGGCTAACCTCAGTCATTGAGCGTGGCTCCAGGGAGGGTTCCCTCACTCTCACCAGTGCGCCGGATGTTGAAGCCGAAACATTTCTGGCAACTGTATACGGGGCAATGCTCTCGGCGAGGGCCTATGGGAAGCCGGAAGTGTTCTCAATGATACTCGAACCTGCCCTCAATCGTCTTACGCCGACTGTCTCTCACTAATCCCGGGTAGCCAGGCTACCCGGGTCAATCGCGTCAGCGACACTACCAACTAGTAGGAAGATAAAAATGAGAAATGTTTTCCCAGCCTTGGCCCTCGGGCTGACCTGCATCCTTTCTGTAACTGTCCTTTCGACACCCGCATCTGCCGGGGATAAGAAAGCCGCGCCGATCCATGTCCGCGGCAGCATAGTCGACTACCAGGGGTCAACGCTCAAAGTGAAGACCCGCGAAGGTGAGACCGTCGATGTCGCTCTTGCCGGCGACTGGAAAGTCGCCAGCGTTGCCAAGGCAAAGATCACCGACATCAAGCCGGGCGATTTTGTGGGTATCGCATCATTGCCAAAGGCCGACGGCGGCGATGGCGCGCTTGAGGTCCTCATTTTCCCGCCGGCAATGAAAGGCACAGGCGAGGGGAGCTACGGCTGGGATCTGAAGCCCGACAGCAGCATGACCAATGCGACGGTCGCGGATGCCGTTAAAGGCGTCGATGGCCGGACTGTCACCGTGACCTATCATGGCAAGGAAAAGAAGATCGCCATTCCGGATGGGACACCGGTCGTGACCATTGCCGCGGCCACCAAGGATGATCTCGATCCTGGCGCCGTTGTCTTCATCACCGCCGAAAAGGCTGCAACAGGCCCGATAGCCCACCAGGTGGTCGTCGGCAAGAATGGCGTGGTTCCACCCATGTGAAGACCACGCCGCTACTGGCCGGAGCAGGCGCCTTACTGCTTCGGCCAGCGACCAGAGATCGACGCTGCCTGGTCTGCAGCCGCTAAATGCACAGATGAAAGACGCTGAGATGAGCGCACACGCTTCCAATGACAATGTTCAATATCCTCGGACGATCTTTATCCGCCGCCACTCCGTTGTGACCCGGCTTACGCACTGGCTGAACGTGCTTTGCCTGAGTTTCCTTCTTTTGAGCGGGCTGCAGATCTTCAACGCCCACCCCGAACTATACTGGGGACATTCTGGCGCCGACGGTGATCCTGCCGTCGTGACGATTGGCGCCGATGACAAAGGCGGCGAACCGCGCGGTTTTGTTCGCGTTGCAGGCCTGGAACTACCCACCACAGGCGTCCTTGGCGTTTCTCAGGCTGACGGCGAACAAGTCTCACGCGCTTTTCCCTCCTGGGCAACCATCCCTTCATTCCAGGATCTTGCGGCCGGACGTCGCTGGCATTTCTTCTTCGCCTGGCTGTTCGTGATCAACGGCATTATTTATCTCGGCTTCAGCGTGCTGAGCGGACATTTCCGCAAAGACCTTGCTCCAAAGCTCCATGAGATTTCGCCGCGCCACCTCGCTCGCGAAATCCTCGACCACGCTCGTCTCCGCTTTCCCAAAGGGGAGAAGGCTAGGCATTACAATGCACTTCAGAAGCTCACCTATCTGGCGGTCATTGTCGTCCTCCTGCCTCTGATGGTTTTGACAGGCCTTACCATGTCACCAGGCGTCGATGCCGCTCTGCCGTCCCTTGTCGATATTTTCGGCGGACGCCAGTCCGCGCGCACGATCCATTTCATCACAGCGTCGGCGCTTGTCGTCTTCGTAATCGTGCACCTGATAATGGTGGTCCTGTCCGGGAGCTGGAACAACATCCGCTCAATGATCACTGGACGCTATGCGATCCGGGAAAAAGGCCCGCAATCATGAGCAAGCTTTTTACCCGGCGCCGCTTTCTCATCGGCGGCACGCTTGGCGCCAGTGCTCTGACCCTGTCAGGTTGTGACCTGCTAGACCAGAACGCTGATATCGCGAATGTCCTTCGCTCAGCCGAGAGCCTGACCATGAAGGCGCAGAGACTGCTTCAAGGGCGCGATGCGCTGGCGCGTGAGTTTGACGAAAAGGACATCTCTTCCTCCTTCCGCGTCAATGGAACGAGTGCTCCTGACAGCGACGAATATGCGGAACTGCTCGAAGGAAAGTTTGCAAACTGGCGACTGAAGGTCGACGGCCTTGTTGCTCGGCCTCGAGAGTTTTCGCTCGCCGATTTGAAAACGCTCCCCTCCCGAACGCAGATCACCCGCCATGACTGCGTTGAAGGCTGGAGCGCCATCGGCAAATGGACGGGCGTGCCGCTCGCTCATCTGTTGCGCCTGACCGGGGTCGAGCCTACGGCGCGCTTTGTAGTGTTGCATTGTGCGGACGAGCTCGAAAAGACGCTCGATGGAAGCGGACGCTATTACGAGAGCATCGATCTCATCGACGCGGTTCATCCTCAAACCATCCTCGCCTACGAGATGAATGGTCAGGACCTCAGCGTTGGCCACGGGGCGCCCTTGCGTCTCAGGGTCGAGCGGCAACTGGGGTACAAACAGGCAAAGTACATCATGCGCATCGAATTGGTCGACAGCTTCGCCGGCCTGTGGGGCGGTAACGGCGGCTATTGGGAAGATCGCGGGTACGAATGGTACGCCGGCATCTAAGGCCATTAAATGGCGAACCGCAGGAAAACAATCCATGAGCCGACGCAAAGTCCAACAAGTGATGCCGATATCAGCAATCGCGCCTTCACGACAGGTTGAAATCAACCGAACCAGTTCGATCCTGACGGCCGATGGGCGGGCAGGAGGCGATCGGCGGCACCTTCGAGAAAAGCATGCGGATCAAGGGTATCCACGGCCGCAGGGGCAGAGGTTCCTCTCACAGCGGCCCGCATGACCTCGATAGTTCCGAAATGTCAGCTGGGAAACTATCCGGCGAAAGAGATCGCATCGGCCGTCCTGAATGGAACGAGAACCCTCTTTAGCAAGCATATCGGCTTCATCTGACGACGCTAGTGCGAACCATTAGTCAACCAGTTCAGAAAGTGGAAGAAAACAATGTCGAACAACCAGACCTCCCGCGCCCCGCGCGGCAACGACCAGTGGCTCAAGAAGTACTACTTTACCAGAGCGGCCTTCTCAGTGCTGTGGGTCGCGGCTGCATTGACTGCCGGACGGCACTCCTTTGCGGTGGCTGCCGCACTGCTGATCATCTATCCCGCCTGGGATGCAATCGCGAACGTTTTCGATGCTGCAAGGAGTGGTGGTCTTGCCGCCAACCGAAGCCAGGCGATCAACGTCGCAGCAAGCTCGCTTATGACGATAGCCGTGATCCTGGCGCTAACAATGAGCATGAACTGGGTTCTCGGTGCTTTTGGTCTATGGGCGATCTTTTCGGGGCTGTTGCAGCTTGGAACTGCCGTGCGGCGTTGGAAAACGAGTGGAGGTCAGTGGGCGATGATTTTGAGCGGTGGCCAATCCTCTGTGGCCGGGGCGCTCTTCATCTTTCAAGCGCAAATGCCGCAGGAGCCTTCTATCTCCACGGTTGCGGGCTACGCTGGCGTCGGAGCATTCTACTTTCTGGTTTCGGCAATATGGTTGACGATTGCCCTGTCACGTCGCAATGCGCATCCCGTCTCGTGAGCTGCACTTCGCACCATTGAAACTGCCTGGAGAGGATTTAAATCATGACGCATGATGCGGCAGAGCAATTTGCTTCCTATCGGAAGAGCATCGACAATCTGGATTCAGCTCTTCTCAATATTTTGGCCGAACGCTTTCGCTGTACCGAGCAGGTCGGCCACCTGAAAGCCGAACAGGCGATGCCGGCGATTGATAGTGAGCGGGAGCGTCGCCAAATGGATCGACTGAAGAGCATCGCCAATGATGTCGGTCTCAGTCAGCACTTTGTCGAAGGACTAATGAGAATGATAGTGAGGGCTGTGGTGGAGCGGCACAAGGAGATTGCGGCCAGCAAGTGACGTGTCTGCCTCGTCTATCTGCCACCACAGTGATTTAAACGACGTCGCAGGGTGAACCGATCTTCTTCGGGCGAGTTACCATGCAGAGGCATTTGTGAGGTGGTCTGAGACGGTCGAAATGAACGCACGAAGACGCTGAAGACGTCGCAGGTCCCGGTGATATCCCATCCAGACGTCTCGCGCCGGCGGGGGTTTGGGGAGTTCCAGTCTGCGGAGACCCGGGATCTGATTACCCACAACGCGGGGCAGGACGGCGATTCCAACGCCCTGTTTGCACATTCGCCCCTGGACGTTTCGGTTGTTTGATCGCAGCACGGGTCTCGCGTTCGGGAAACTCTCGGCGAGCCAGGCGATATCGGGGAACTGCCCGGTCGAAGTATCGTGGGTGATCAGCCGGAAACCAGTCCCGTCGCCATATTCAGGGTCAGGCGACTCCTCGGCGATGTAGACGCCGTATTCGAGCCTGAACAGCCGCCGTTGAACGACATCGGCAGTGTCGAACGGAACAATACGAAAGGCGACGTCGGCCTCCCTTTGGGCGAGGTTGAACAGGCGGGTGCCGGTCAGTATCTCGACGTCTACATTGGGGTAGGCTTTCGAGAAATCTGCCAAGATGGGGGGCAGAACATAGGCACCGAACCAGTCTGCTGATGAGATACGCAGACTGCCTTTGAGGTTTTGCTCCTGTCCTGCAAGGCGCCGCTCCATGGCCAGCGCGCCTTCTTCCATCTGCTCTGCCAGAGTAATGATCCCATGGCCCTCTTCGGTAAGCACGAGGCCGTCCGCGGTCCGCTGGAAGAGCGAGTGGCCGATCGCCTCCTCAAGGGCACGCAGCCGTCTGCCGACGGTCGGATGGCTTGTATGAAGAGCACGCGCAGCGCCGCCGAGTGTGCCGGATCGTGCAATCGCAAGGAAGATTTTTACATCACTCCATTCCACGGCCGAGCCCTTACAAAAATGAACATTGAAAATACAAAACTGTCACTTCAAGTACAAATATAAACATATAGATTCAAGTCATACTTCGAAAACAAGTGGAGAAACGTCATGAAAACGTGGTTCATCACAGGCTGCTCGAGCGGCTTCGGACAACGGCTCGCGATCGCTGCAGCACAGCGCGGCGATCAGGTTGTCGCGACTGCCCGCAATGTCAAAACGATCGAAGACATGGCTCGGCCGTTCGACGGCCGTATGATCACCTTGCCGCTCGACGTGACGAATGTAGCGGCAGCCAAAGCCGCAGTCGCAAAGGCGGTCGAGACATTCGGTGGCTTTGATGTACTTGTGAACAATGCCGGCTACGGACTGTTTGGCGCGCTCGAGGAAGGCACGTCCGAAGAATATCGACCAATGTTTGAGGTGAACGTTTTCGGTCTTATCGAAACCACCAGAGCAGCGCTGCCGACCTTGCGACGTTCTGGCGGAACGATCGTCAACATATCGTCCGGCGCAGGGATCGCGGGGAGCGGCGGCGCAGCATACTACAATGCCGCCAAGTTTGCGGTTGAAGGGGTTTCCGAGGCGCTCGCCGGTGAGCTGAAGCCGTTCGGCATCCGCGTGCTGATCGTCGAGCCTGGGCCGTTTCGCACCGATTTCCTCGGCCGTTCGATCACGATGGCGGCCAACGAGATGCCGGAATACGCTGAGAGTTCGCGTAGGCATTATCGCGAAACCAATAACGGCAATCAGGCGGGAGACCCTGATAAGGCGGTCGCGGTAATCCTGCAGGCGGCCGACGCCGATGACACCCCGCTTCATCTGCCGCTTGGGCCCGTCGCGCATTCGATCGCTGAGCGAAAGCTTGCTTCGTTCCGCAGCGATATCGACGCTTGGCGCGATATCTCGATCGCCACCGATTTCGATCAGCCCTGAGCTGGTCGTGAGCTCAGTTTAACATCAACATCGACGGAAAAGAGTTATGATCCCGACATTGGAAGGGTTTTCCCAGCAGCTGGTGCCTGTGAATGGCATCAAGATCAATGCCGTCACGGGGGGCTCAGGCCCGGCGATCCTTCTACTTCACGGTTGGCCGGAAACCTGGTGGGAATGGCACCACGTCATGCCGCTGCTGGCCGAACATTTTAGCGTGGTCGCCATTGATCTGCGCGGTGCGGGTTTTTCCGACTGCCCGCTTGACGGCTACGACAAGGCGACGATGGCGCGCGACGCGCACGAGGTCATGATCGCCCTTGGGCATGAACGCTACGCCGTATGCGGCCATGACATCGGCGGAATGGTGGCGCTTCCGCAGGCCGCTATCTATCGAGATGCGGTTACTCACCTTGCCGTCCTCGATGTTCCGCTTCCTGGCTGGAGCCGGTGGGAGGTGGCGACGGCAAAGATCTGGCACTTTGCGTTCCATGCTAACCGGGATCTGCCAGAGCGTCTGATCTATGGCCGCGAATACGACTATGTCTCGGCCTTCATGGCGGAGCGGTTTTACGACCACAGCACCTTTAATCCTGAAGACATCGAAATCTATGCGAAAGCCATGGCCCTCCCTGGCCGCACCCGAGGCGGCATGGAATGGTATCGCACCCTGACCGCAGATCATGCCGCTTCGCTTGACTATAAAAAGCACCCGCTGGAGATACCGGCGTTAGGGCTTGGCGGGGAGCATCGTTTCGGTGCGCATATGGTCCCGATGCTCAAGGAGTTCGCCACAGATGTAACGGGCGGCTCGATTGCCCGCTGCAGTCACTATTTGGCGGACGAGCGCCCGGATGAAGTGGCCGCTGCTCTCATCGATTTCCTCAAGGCCAAGTGAACGCTGCGATCCGGGCAAATTGGGCTCGATCGCGCTCGATTGATTTAACAAGAAAGGAAAATTGTCATGACTGCACCTCAAATTCGCGGCGTAAATCACATCGGCATCACGGTGCCCGACATTGAAGCAGCAAAATTATTTCTGGTAGAAGCTTTCGGTGGCCAGGTGATCTATCAATCCTTCGGGCCCCAGGATCCGCCGCGGCAGGGCCCCGAATTCGAACGGGCCACTGGTGCATTCCCAGGCACCGTTGTCCGTGCACAGGCGATGGTCAAGATCGGAACCGGCCCCGATATCGAGCTCTTCGAAATGCACGGCCCCCAACAAGTCCAGCCTGTTCGCCCTAGCGATTTCGGCATTACCCACTTCGGCGTCTATACCGACGACATCGATGCATCGGTCAAACGCTTTGAAAAGGCAGGAGGCTCGCCCCTAACCGCGCCCCGCGATATTCCCTATACGACCGAGAAAGGCCAAGGGAACAAGGTCTGCTACTGCCGCACGCCGTGGGGCACGATGATCGAGTTTATCACCACGCCTGATCGCATGGGTTATCACGATCAGACGGATCTGCGCCGGTGGCAGGATGAGGAATGAGCGAGAGTTTTAAACCAAATCGCCTCGCCGCAGCTTTCTATCGCACTCGGCGAAGGAAGGTCGCACCTCCACGTCAGATCCCGGCTAGCTATTGGATCGTATCGAAGTCTTGCCCTGTTCCGCTGCAGGACGCCAACAGATGCCGAGCCGCCCACGATCACATCCGCCTCTTCTTGGACAGGGAAAGACATGTCCATGGCTCAATGATCGAAGTATTGTCATTCGAAACACAAAATTAACGGAAATATTATCATGTCCATAATTAGCAAAGCAGCGGCTGGTCTCGCAGTTTCGTTTTTATCCTCTACTGCTGTTACAGCCCCGGCCTTAGCGGACGCACGCAACATTGTGCTCGTTCATGGCGCGCTCGTCGATGGTTCTGGTTGGCGCGGCGTTTATGACATCCTGACCCGCGACGGCTACAATGTCAGCATTGTCCAGCAGCCGCTTACAAGTCTGGAACAAGACGTCGGAGCTACCAGACGCATTCTCGATCAGCAGGACGGAAACGTTGTTCTCGTCGGTCACAGCTACGGGGGTACGATCATCACGGCGGCAGGCGATGATCCGAAGGTCAAGGCACTTGTTTATGTCGCAGCGCTACAGCCTGAAAAGGGTGAAAGCACCACACAATTGCTCCAGTCTATGCCGTCACCCACCAAGGATATCAAGCCGTCGAAGGATGGGTTCCTCCTTATCGACCCGTCAAAGTTCGCTGCGGATTTCGGAGCAGATCTGCCCAAGGCTCAAGCCGAGTTCATGGCCCGGTCTCAGATGCCCGTCGCTGTTGCCGCCACCGATACGCAGGTACCTGTTGCCGCCTGGCACGATAAGCCGAGCTACGCAATCGTCGCGAAGGACGACATGACGATAAACCCCAACTTGGAGCGCTGGATGTACAAGCGTGCTGGTTCAACGGTGACAGAGGTCGAGGGCAGCCACGCAATCTACATCTCGCAGGCGACTGCAGTCGCAAAGGTTATCGAGGAAGCAGCCAAAGCTGCTAAGTAGCGGCGGCATGAATTATGCAAAAGTCGTTTGTGTCGATGGACTGCCAGCCGCGTCTCGTCTGGGAACGTGACGCGGCTATTTTGAGACATGTATCTGAGTTTGGGAACGAGCCGTTGAAAACGCATCCATCTCTATCTCAAAGATGAAGAGCGTTATCGGCCGAATTGGCCTGAAACCGCGTGAGGTTCCTTACCGTTTTGAGCGTTTGATGAACGTTTTTGATTACAAACGCAAATATACAGATTTCACTCCGGCGGGCGAAGTGAAAGGCTGCCCGACATCGCCGGCCGTTTTGACTATTAATCCAGCGGCGCTTGAAAATTCGCGAGGCATGGACCGCTAGCAATAAGTAACCTTTGCGAGGACCACTATGGATCGAGAGATCATCATACCCGACGAGATGCGAGAAATTGTCAGCCGAGCAGGTTATGCTCCCGCAGTTAAAGTCGGAGACACAATTTACGTCGTCGGCCAAGTCGGCCGGACAAGGGATCTAAAGATCATTCATGATCCGGCAGAGCAATTCAGAGCTATGTGGGACAATTTACGGATTGTCGTCGGAGCCGCTCATTGCACGTTCGATGACATCGTGGAAATGACAAGCTATCACGTCGAAATGTCCAAGCACATGGACGTGTTCCGGACCGTCAAAAACGAGGTCTTTCCGAAGGGAACCTATGCGTGGACCCGGATAGGTGTCTCTGAGCTCGCGCACCAGGGACTCCTCGCTGAGGTGAAATGTGTTGCCGTAAAGCGATGATGGAACGCGTATGTCGCGAACGAACGTCTCCACGCTGAGCATAAAAGTTACAGCAGCCTAGTGTATAGGAGACGGTGGACTTTGGTTCGGTTCCTATCAATGCGTATCGGCAAGGGTGGGGTTGTTAAGAATCTTGACTGGCAATCTGGGAATGAAACGACTGGCTCAGTTACTTAGTCTCAATTCTATTTAGTTCAACGATTTCATCATGTGTAACGCCGCCTTGAGACTGCATGAATTTCTCAATCAGGCGATCTCGATTAACTGGTGCTTTAAGCCTGTCAGCCGATTCCAGTGCCAGAACCAATTCGTCCTTGGTCAGCTCCGTGCAATAGGCGGGCGTTCCGGGTTGTTGACGCCAAGATTCCGATAAAACTCCGGCATCGACTGCATCAAAACCAGTTTCCTCGACGAGCCCCATGATGATCGATTTAGAAGCTGGCTCATCACCGGACACAGGTATCGCTATGCGGCCCGCTGTTCCCTTCGGGCTGCCACGTTCGGCCAGAGTGGTCGCCAATGCAGCATTCCAGGCCTTGATAACTGGAAGTCCAAGTTGCAGTTCGACCCAGACGCTCTCTGGTATGCCACCATCGATGCCTGAAATCACGCCGTCGCGGAAAGGGTAGTAGTTGGACGTATCAACGACTATCGTGTTCCGTGGAACCTTGAGAAAGTGACAGGTTAACTCACGATAACTCGAAAATGGAATGGACAGGATAACTACATCGACATCTTCTAACGCCCCCTCCTTCGTGACGGTTGTCGCCCCGATGTCGTGCGCCAGAGCGCGAAGAGATTCCGGACCTTTTGAGTTTGCGATTTTAACTTCATGGCCGGAAGCTGCCAGCTTCCTTGCGAGGGTAGCACCAATATTGCCAGCGCCAATGACACCGATTTTCATAAGAGATTCCTTAAGTTAAGGGATAACTATCCAACTAGACCGGTAGGCCCGATTGTTTACGCAGGCTTTTATCGAATGCCGCTTCAGGTACCAGACGGCGCAGCAATCGTATTTTTCCAGCGAGCTTTCCGGCGGGGTAGCGGCGCTTGGGAGAGGTCGCAGTTGCAGCTGCGAGAACTGTAGTCGCTACCGTCTCGGGGGTATCTCCGACAGCGATCTGATCGCGCAAGTGCTCCGACATCGTAAAGCGCATCGGCTCATACAGGCCGATAGGCTGATCGGGCTTCAGTACGTTTTCCTCAAAGGCGGAGCGAGTATAGGCAGGCTCGATCAGAACCACCCGAATTCCGAACGTGCGAACCTCGTGATCGAGAGATTCCGAATAGCCCTCGATTGCATGTTTGGTTGAGGCATAAAGCGCGTTGTAAGGCGCCGGGATGAGACCGAGTACCGAGCTCATATTTATAATGCGGCCTGACTTCTGTTTCCGCATTACGGGTAGAACTGCGTTCGTAACACGGATGACACCGAAAACATTCACATCAAACAAGGCTTGCGCCTGAGCGATTGAGGATTCTTCCGCCCCGGCCAGGAGGCCAATGCCGGCATTGTTTACCAGCACATCAATCGAGCCAGCTTCCTTCAAGACAGTCTCGACCAGCTTTCCCACCGATGTCTCATCAGTGACATCGCAAGGCACCATGGTAATGCCGTCGGCATTTTCGTAATTTGCGCGCCTGCTTGTCCCGAACACACGGTATCCGGCGTTTAGCAATGCTTTTGCCGTGGCCAGGCCGATGCCGGAAGAGGCCCCGGTGACAAGAGCGACATCAGGTTTTGAGCGATTCATGGGAGCGGTCCTCAGTGTTTCACGACTAACCGTAGTAAGCCTGTCTGTCCGGATTTTGTTTCTGTTTCAAATCTCGTCGTTCCAGCGGCGGAAAAGTACGCTGGCATTCACGCCGCCGAAGCCGAAACCGTTGGAAAGTGCATATTCCATGACTTTCGACTGGGCTTCTTTCGCCACGAACCCGAGACCTTCACCGGCACTATCCGGGTCGTCCAGATTAAGAGTGGGTGGTGCGATCTGGTCACGCAGAGCAAGGATCGTGAAAATCGCTTCCAGTCCACCGGCTGCGCCCAGGAGATGGCCAGTCGCCGATTTGGTTGCGCTGACAGCGACGTTGGCCTCGGCGCCGAATACTGATTTGATTGCCCTTATTTCTCCCAGATCTCCGATCTGTGTGGAGGTTGCGTGTGCATTAATATGAGCGATATCATCAGGACGGATGCTCGCTTGAGATATTGCAATCTCGATTGCCCGTCGCGCGCCGCTGCCATCTTCGGGCCCTGAGGTGATGTGATGTGCGTCAGCAGATGTTCCGTATCCAACCAGCTCAGCCAGCGGAGTTGCGCCTCGCGCCAATGCATGGCTGAGCGCTTCGATTACGAGGACGCCGGCACCTTCGCCCATAACAAATCCGTCACGTTGGGTGTCGAAAGGGCGGGAGGCCTTTTCTGGAGTTTCATTGAAACTCGTTGAAAGCGATCTTGCGGCAGCAAATCCGGCGAGGCTGACTTCGTTGATGCAGGCTTCGGTCCCGCCACATATCGCGATATCGGCTTCGTTGGATCTGATGAGGCGTGCGGCGTCTCCGATTGCCTGAACGCCAGCCGCACAAGCCGTTACCGGTGCTCCAATTGGCCCTTTAAAACCATGTCGAATAGACACCTGTCCTGCCGCCAGATTGACGAGGAACGACGGAACGGTGAACGGTGAAAGACGACGGGCACCTTTTTGGTCAACGGTTCTGACAGCTGCGGTAATTGCGGGAAAACCGCCAATGCCGGATGCTATAATTGTAGCAGTGCGCTCTTTCTCGGTTTCCGAAACCGGTTTCCATCCAGCCTGGTTCAGCGCTTCTTCAGCCGCTGCAAGGGCGAATAATATGAAACGGTCTACCTTGCGCTGATCTTTTGGGGCAAGAACACTATCAGCATCAAAGCCCGCCTCAGTGTCTTCCGATATTGTTGGCACCACACCACCAATTTTCGATGGCAGATCGCCCACAATGTCATCGGAAAGTCGTTTCACGCCCGAACGGCCGGCAAGCAAACGGGACCAGGTTACCGGCACATTGGCTGCAAGGGGACTGACTGCTCCCATTCCTGTCACAACGATACGACGCATGACGAATACTCCGTTTTCACTCCATTGATTCCGAAGGAGCACCGGCCAGACCGCTCATGCGCCTTGCTTCGGCAGCTGCCGCATCGAGAAATCGTTTGGATAGGTCCTTATCGTTCACAACGCGAGAAAGCGTAACGGCACCAACCATGATGGAAAGCAGTGCCATGGCTCTGTCGCTTCTTTCTTGGGCCGGTGTGCTTGTGAGGAGTTCATCAAGAACGGCCAGATGGCCGCGGATACCATCCTCGAAGGGAGCTTTCACGTCCGGGCTTTGGCGTGCAACGTCCGCCCCGAGCGCCACGAGAGGACACCCATCACCAATTTCATCGCGATGGTCGAGGGAGAGATAGAGATTCAAAATCGCTTCCAATTGGACGGCGTTGCCCGCAGCAGCGTCGGCCCACCTGCGAGTAGCACCTTCCATCGCGCGGCGTGATGCTTTGGCCGCTAGATCATCTTTGGATTCGAACTGCTTATAAAAGCCCCCCTGTGTCAGGCCGGCGCCCTTCATCAAGTCCTTTAGTCCGATGCCATCAAATCCATGTTCGCGGAAAAGCCTGCTTGCGACATCGATCACTGTCTCGCGATTGGCTTCCGCCTGCGCTCGGCTGACTCTCATTTGCCGTCTCCTTTAGATTTCATTTGACATCTATAACAAATTTAGATGTTAATCGCAATCTAAATCAATCGCATTTGTCCGTTTAGAAGGTCCACTTGCTATGAAGCGCAAACACGTTTTGACATTAGGCAGTGGCATTGCTGCATTGGGTGTCGCTGCGTTCATTTTTTTCGAAGTACCCGGCCATGAGCGGACCGATGCCGATCCACGTAGTGCACCAGCTCTGGTGCGTCTGGTGACCGCACAGTCAGCCAGCTCCCAGACACGTTCATTTACCGGTACGGTCGAAGCAAAAATCCAGAGCAATCTCGGGTTTCGTGTGCCGGGGAAAATTGTTGAGCGCCTGGTGGACGTCGGACAGCAAGTCAAGGCTGGACAAGCCCTTATGCGTATTGATGAGACAGATTTGCAGTTGGCATTGACTGCGAAGCGAAATGCAGTTGATGTCGCACGGGCACTCCTCGTACAGGCTCAGGCGGACGAACTGCGCTATGCGATCCTGGTTAGAAAAGGACTGGCAGCGACGCCGCAGCGCTACGAACAGGCAAAGGCTGCTCTCGACACGGCTGCGGCTCAGCTATCGGCCGCAGAGGCAGAAGCCCGCGTTGCAGAAAACGAAGCCAGCTATTCGGTCCTGACTGCAGATGCTGACGGTACGGTCGTAAACACTCTGGGCGAACCGGGACAGGTTGTCGTCGCGGGCCAGACCGTGGTTCAACTTGCTCACAATGGTCCGCGCGAGGCAGTCGTCTGGTTGCCTGAGACATTGAGGCCCCAGCTCGGATCCGTTGCCAGAGCAAACATCTATGGAAATGGCGAAAGTGGCGGTAACGCGCGCCTTCGTCAGATATCGGATTCTGCTGACGCACAAACCCGAACCTATGAAGCGCGCTATGTGCTCGAAGGGGCGGCCGCGTCTGCGCCTCTTGGGTCAACGGTTACGGTCGAGATTTCGGATAGCAGTCAGGCTACCGGTATTTCGGTTCCCGTCAGCGCTGTTCTGGACGATGGAAACAGAACTGGCGTGTGGGTCGTTAATTCGGCGACCTCCACAGTCCATCTGGTTCCGGTGACAATTGAAGAGATAGGCCAGGAGGATGCTCTCGTCTCTGGTGTCGAAGCCGGACAGCAGATCGTTGCACTCGGCGCGCATCTCCTCACGGAAGGTGATGCCGTTCGAACCGAGCAACAGATGAAGGTAGCAAACCAATGAACTTCAATCTGTCTGCATTGGCGGTGCGTGAACGTGCCGTAACTTTGTTCTTCATCATATTGCTGGCGGCTGCAGGTGTTTACGCATTTCTGAGCCTCGGCCGTGCGGAAGATCCCTCATTTACGATCAAGACTTTGACCGTCACAGCGGTGTGGCCAGGCGCAACTTCACGTGAGATGCAGGATCTCGTCGCCGAACCGCTTGAAAAGCGAATACAGGAACTGACCTGGTATGATCGGGTCGAAACGACGACCCGTCCCGGATACGCATATCTGACCGTCACGTTGAAAGATAACACGCCCGCAAATGCAGTTGAGGGAGAGTTCTATCAGGCCCGCAAGAAACTCGGTGACGAAGCGCGCAATCTGCCAGCGGGCGTCTTTGGCCCCTTCGTCAACGACGAATATTCTGATGTTAGTTTCGCCCTTTATGCACTGAAGGCCAAAGGAATGCCTATGCGCGACCTCGTGCGTCAGGCAGAAACAATTCGCCAGGATCTGCTGCACGTTCCGGGTGTCAAGAAAATCAATATCCTTGGCGAACGTCCCGAGCAGATATTCGTCGAGTTTTCTTACGCGAAGCTGGCCACACTTGGTATCACGGCACAGGATATAGCGACGGCTTTGCAACGGCAAAATGCGGTCACGCCGGCTGGTTCCATCAATACACGCGGGCCTCAGGTGTTCATAAGATTTGATGGGGCCTACAACAGCATCCAGTCTGTTGCTGAAACCCCGATTGTTTCAGCTGGACGTACATTAAAGCTGTCGGATATTGCAGAAGTAAGACGCGGCTATGAGGAGCCGGCGACCTATCTGATCCGTCATCAGGGCGAACCCGCAATAATGCTCAGTGTGGTCATGCAACAGGGATGGAACGGACTTGACCTTGGAAAGGCATTGGAAGAACGCTCGGCAACGATTGCGCAGTCTCTGCCTCTCGGAATGACGCTCGACAAGGTAAGCGATCAGGCGGTGAATATTGATGCTGCTGTCGGTGAATTCATGCTCAAATTCGCAATGGCACTTGGCGTGGTTCTCTTCGTCAGCCTAGTCAGTCTTGGCTGGCGGGTAGGAATTGTTGTTGCACTGGCTGTTCCGCTGACGCTGGCCGTGGTGTTCCTCATAATGCTGGAGACGGGCCGGTTTTTTGACCGTATCACGCTCGGTGCGCTCATTCTTGCGCTCGGTTTGCTTGTCGACGATGCCATCATCGCGATCGAGGTGATGGTCGTTAAGATGGAAGAAGGTATGGATCGTATCAAGGCTGCTGCCTACGCGTGGAGCCATACCGCTGCACCCATGCTGTCTGGCACACTCGTGACGATTATTGGCCTTATGCCCGTCGGTTTTGCGCGTTCGACCGCAGGCGAATATGCCGGTAATATATTCTGGATTGTGGGCTTCGCTCTGATCGTGTCGTGGTTTGTCGCAGTTGTGTTCACGCCATATCTTGGTGTGAAACTGCTCCCCGCAATCAAGCCCGTGGAAGGCGGACATCACGCGATCTACAATACGCCAAACTACCGTCGCCTGCGGCATACAATCGAGTTTGCCGTTCGTCATAAATACATGACCTGCGCGATCGTGGGTATATTGATGGCGCTCTCGGTTGTCGGTATGGGCGCCGTCAAACAGCAATTCTTTCCCACGTCCGATCGCCCTGAAGTTCTGGTCGAAATACGGATGCCTGAAGGTACCAGTATCGAGACAACGACGGTTACGGTCGAAAAACTGGAACATTGGCTGAAGGAGCAACCGGAAGCAAAGATTGTCACCAGCTATGTCGGGCAGGGTGCACCACGTTTCTTCTTCGCCATGGCTCCGGAATTGCCTGATCCGGCTTTTGCAAAAATAGTTGTTCTGACGCCGAACGCAGAAACACGCGAGGAACTCAAACACCGACTTCGCGAAGCTATATCGCAGGGTCTTGCGCCGGAAGCTTACGTACGTGTAACGCAGCTTGTTTTTGGTCCCTATACACCCTTTCCGGTTGAATTTCGCATCATCGGACCCGATCCGGCACAACTGTACAAGCTCTCGGAACAGGCGCTTGCCATAATGAAGACGGTGCCAGATGTGCGTCAGCCCAATCGGGATTGGGGTAACCGCACGCCGGTCGTTCGCTTCATACCGGATCAGGATCGCCTGAAGCTGATCGGCCTGTCACCGGTCGAAGCAGCACAACAGTTGCAGTTGCTTCTAAGCGGCCTTCCCGTGACGCAGGTTCGCGAAAACATCCGTGATGTGCCAGTTGTGGGCAGAAGCGCTGGGTCGACCAGACTGGATCCGTCCCGATTGGGAGACTTCTCGCTCATGAGCCGGGATGGTCGCCAGATTCCACTCGATCAGATAGGCCACACCGAAATTCGAATGGAGGAACCGATTTTAAAGCGTCGGGACCGGATGTCTGTTGTGACCATTCGATCCGATATCGATGAAGCAACCCAGCCTCCAGAGGTTTCTCAAGAGATCATGACGGCTCTTCAGCCTTTGATAGCGTCGCTTCCTGTTGGCTACCGCATTGAAATGGGGGGGAATATTGAGGAGTCACTCAAGGCCAACGTAGCTCTCGTAAAGATTTTCCCCGCAATGATTGCAGCAATGCTGATCGTCATTATCCTGCAAGTCAGGAGCTTGTCGACGATGACGATGGTCATGTTGACCGCGCCGCTAGGGCTTGCAGGCGTTGTCCCGGTTCTGCTGATCTTTAATCAACCCTTCGGTTTTAATGCCATCCTCGGTTTGATCGGTCTTGCAGGAATTTTGATGCGGAACACACTGATCCTCACCGAACAGATAAAGGAAAACCAGTCTGCCGGTCTTGATGATTATCACGCCATCATCGAGGCGACAGTTCAGCGTACGCGTCCAGTTATCCTGACGGCGCTAGCAGCCGTACTCGCCTTCATTCCGCTGACCCATTCAGTGTTTTGGGGCTCAATGGCCTATACGCTGATTGGCGGGACAGCTGTCGGGACCGCTATGATCCTGCTATTCCTTCCAGCCCTTTATGCGGCATGGTTCAGAATTCAGCCGTCGGCGGAGGGGGCAGTGAAAGAAGCAGACGTGTCAACCGCGCCATCAGCGCTCGCGGCTGAGTAGGAGCCAAATCAGGCAGCCATTCGAGCTTTGCGGAAAATTCGGAAAGGTAATTACCCCAAAACGCCTTTCCGAAACGAGGCCCGGCACGTCCCCCGCCGGGCCTCACGTTTGCCGACCTAGGTTTTCAAAACCAACTCCGGAATATTCTTGACTGGCAATCAGAAGGCGCGAATGGGAACGGGTGACAAAAGCGGATCACCCGCTCTTTATTCAATCAGCGATTGAGCGAAGCGCCTTTGCCAATCGCATCTTCCAATGCAGTAAGGCCACGTCCCCGTGTTTCCGTCGATAACTGCGTGCCAATCAATGTCAGCAAGCACAGTACACCCATGTAAACGCCCATTACCCAATACTGGCCACCCGACAGACCAACAAGCCAGAGCCCCAGCAACGGTGCCAGTCCCCCGGCAAGCATGGCTCCTATTTCACGCGACAAAGCGACACCCGAGTAACGGTATCGGTTGCCAAACAGTTCCGCAAAATGAGCGCATTGAGAACCCAGCATAGATTGTGCCCCAATAGTGAAACCGCCGACGAGCGCTATAGTGATAAGTGTGGCATCGCCAGTGCTGAACATCCACCAGGCCGGGATGGACCAGAGAAGCGAGAACAAGGCACCCATACGATACACCGAAAGACGTCCGACCTTATCAGTCAGAAACCGGTCTTTGGGCTTATTCCAGACATCCAAACTATTTCTTTGAATGGCTGTTCTGGTGCGCGTGGCCGTTGATGGCAATTACCGCATCGTCATGGAGCTGGCTGTCTCTGCTTGCTCCGATCCAGATGTATTGGCTGCTGGTGCATGTCACTGGCATCCCGTTGCTTGAGGAGCATATGCTGAAATCGCGCGGTGAAAAATTCCGTGCCCTGCAACATCGCGTAAATGCATTCTTTCTCGGGCCACGGAAAGGCACGGGAAGATCGAGGGGCTCGACATGAAGGGCTCTGTTGCAAAAAAATTGCCGATGTCCGAAAGAGTGCAGACAATTTTCAGCGAGACTTTTGATGAGCGATTTCAAGTGGCGCCATTTTCAGGGTGACGTGATTTTATGGGCGGTGCGGTGGTGTTGCCGCTATGGGATCAGCTACCGCGATCTTGAACAGATGATGGGTGAGCGCGATGTGCCCGTCGATCCTCGTTGCCTCATTATGTCAGTCTGTCCGGAAACGACGTTCCGTGGCAAATTAAGTGGATGGAGC
Organism: Ochrobactrum soli; assembly: GCF_003664555.1. Lineage (NCBI taxonomy): Bacteria > Pseudomonadati > Pseudomonadota > Alphaproteobacteria > Hyphomicrobiales > Brucellaceae > Ochrobactrum > Ochrobactrum soli. The sequence goes on from NZ_RCHH01000024.1 coordinate 20,044, forward strand.
AGGCGGCGGTGGTTGCCGCCTGCTCCACTAACCGAGCGGCGAACTTGCAGGGACGGTCACTCGAAAGCTCGTTGTTAAATCAGCTTGTCCAACTCCGGCAGGGCGTCGAAAAGATCGGCAACCAGGCCGTAGTCGGCGACCTGGAAGATCGGCGCCTCTTCGTCCTTGTTGATTGCGACGATGACCTTCGAATCCTTCATGCCGGCGAGGTGCTGGATCGCGCCGGAAATGCCGCAGGCGATGTAGAGATCGGGTGCGACGACCTTCCCGGTCTGGCCGACCTGCCAGTCGTTCGGAGCGTAGCCGGCGTCGACGGCAGCACGGCTTGCGCCAACGGCAGCCCCGAGCTTGTCGGCAACCGGCAGGATGACTTCCTGGAACTTTTCCGATGAGCCGAGCGCACGGCCACCGGAGATGATGACCTTGGCCGAGGTCAGCTCCGGACGGTCGGTCGACGACAGCGAGTCGCCGACGAATGTGGATAGAGAAAAAGCGGCTGCTGTCGGGACCTGTTCGACAGCAGCCGAGTTGCCTTGGGAGGCGGAAATGAAAGAGGTCGTGCGCACGGTGATGACGCGCTTGGCTTCCATCGTCTGCACCGTTTGGACGGCGTTGCCGGCATAGATCGGGCGCTTGAATGTATCGGCGGCGACGACCTCGATGATTTCGGAGACCTGGCTGACGTCGAGCAGCGCTGCAACACGCGGCATGACGTTCTTGCCGACCGAGGTCGCGGCCGCAACGATGGTGTCGTAGTTGCCGGCAAGCGAAACGATCAGCGCTGCAAGCGGTTCTGCAAGATTGTTGGCAAGCGACCCGTCGTCAGCGACGAGCACCTTGGCAACGCCCGCAAGCTTGGAGGCCTGTTCGGCTGCAACGTTGGCGCCGGCCCCGGCGACCAGGACGTGCACGTCACTTCCCTTTTCCTTGGCGATCTGAGCGGCGGCCGTCAGCGTCTTGGCGGTCTGGTCGGAAAGGTGGTTGTTGTCGTGGTCAGCCAGAAGAAGAATGGCCATGGATAGATCTCCCTTTCTCGAACCTTTAAAGCACGCCGGCTTCGGACTTGAGCTTCTCGACGAGCTCGGCGACTGACTTGATCTGGATGCCGGCCTTGCGGTCCGACGGTTCTTCGGTCTTCAGCACCTTGAGGCGGGCCAACGTGTCGACGCCGAAGTCGGCCGGCGACTTCTTGTCGAGCGGCTTCTTCTTCGACTTCATGATGTTCGGCAGCGAGGCGTAGCGCGGCTCGTTGAGCCGCAGGTCGGTGGTAACGACCGCCGGCAGCTTGATGTCGATGGTCTGCAGACCGCCGTCGACTTCGCGCGTCACCCTTGCAGTGCCCTCTGGCGCTTTGCCGTCACCGATCTCGACCTTGGAGGCAAAGGTCCCTTGCGCCCAGCCGAGAAGAGCGGACAGCATCTGGCCGGTCTGGTTGGAATCGTCATCGATCGCCTGCTTGCCGACGATGATCAGCTCCGGCTGTTCGGCGTCGGCAACACCCTTGACGATCTTGGCCACAGTGAGCGGCTCGACCTGGTCTTCGGTCTCGACCAGGATGGCGCGATCGGCACCCATGGCCAGCGCCGTGCGCAGCGTCTCTTCGGCCTTGGCCGGACCGACGGAAACGACGACGACCTCATCGGCCTTGCCGGCTTCCTTCAGCCTGAGAGCTTCCTCGACCGAGATCTCGTCGAAGGGGTTCATCGACATCTTCACGTTCCCAAGCTCGACGCCCGAACCGTCTGCCTTCACGCGGATCTTGACGTTGTAGTCAACGACCCGCTTCACCGTCACAAGTATTTTCATGAATCGTACCTCTAAGTTTCGCGCGAAGCGAAATCCGTTTGTGATCACTTCTGCCGAGCAAGCTCTTGGGCGCGTCGACACGCGGCCTGAGCCGCGTCACCTACGAGCGAGCGAAGTTTGTGATCCGCCTCAAACGTGCGTATTGCGGCCTCCGTAGTCCCGTTGGGCGAGGTCACGGAATGACGCAACGATGAAAGGCTCGCCCCTGGTTCGTTCTGTAGCGCAGCAGCACCTAACGCCGTTGCGACGACCAGTTCCTTCGAGAGCTCCGGGGAGAGTCCCAAAGCCACACCAGCATCGACCAAGGCCTCGCTGAACAGATGGTAGTAGGCTGGGCCGCTGCCACTTAAAGCGGTGACAACATCAATCTGCGCTTCCTCTTCAAGCCACACGGCTTTGCCAACTGCTTGGAAAAGCCGCTGGATCAATTCCCGTTGTGCCGCGCCAACATAGTCGTTGGCGAATAGGCCGGTACATCCGACGCCCGAGGTCACCGGTGTGTTAGGCATCGCACGACCGAGGGCGATTTGCCCCCGCCCGCCGTCGTCAAGTGCGTCGAAAGTAACGCCGGCGGCGACGGAGATCACCGTCGCCGCATCCAGCCAGGTGAGCGGCAGGGAGGCGATCGCGTCACGCGCCATAGCGGGTTTGACTGCGAGCACGATCAGGTCGAAAGGCCCGGTGTCGACGTCAGCAATGTTTGCAAACACAATGGCGTGAGTGGCACGAGGAAGGGCCGGGTTCACCGCGGTCACGCTGGCGACGAGTTTGGACCGCAACCAAGCCTCTCCTAATGCCTTGCCCATGTTACCGTAGCCGAGGAAAAGCGCTTTCATATTGTTGATCCTGTTTGTCGTGTCAGGCAAAGGCCGCATCAAGCGCAGGCAGTTCGCGCTTGAAGTAGACGTTGTCATCGGACTCGTCGGTTAGTCGCGCGGCGCGATGCCCGGCGTAGACAGCTGCGGCGACGGTCCCCGGCGCGTTGCAGTCTCCGATAAGTTTGACCGTGCGGATGCCCGCAGCCTCTCTCTCGGCTGCCTTCGAAAGGAGTTGGTCGTAGAGTGTCTGTTCTGGTTCGCGGGACGTTACGAGCAGAACCGCTTCGCCCTCGATCGTTTTCGTGCGTCCGGTATAGATACAGCTCAACGAAACACCACCGCTGACCATCCGCTCGATCGAATGTGCGGTTATGATCTGCACGCCAAGCTCGAGCAGTCGCTTTTGGATACGGTGTTGCTCGAGCGTGTTGTGCGTCCAGGCAGACACGTCCGTCGCGGGCGTGACGAACGTCACCTCAATGCCCTTCATGCGCAGTAATTCCGCCAAAGCGCTTCCCATGTAGTAGTGGTCGTCGTCGAACAGGACGACCTTCGCAGGAAGGTCCGCTCCCGCCAGAACGTCGTCGGGGGTCAGGACCTTTATCTGATCCAGGCCTTCCAGCGGGTAGCGGATCTCTCGGCCAAGTCCGTCATTGCGCCAGCGGGAGCCAGTCGCGACGAAGACGTGTTCAGCCCCAAAATCCATCACGTCGTCCGCAGTCAGCTGGCTTTCACGGTAGATCTCGACATTCTCGAGCCTACCGATGGCGTCAACGCGGTAATCGATGACGCGCCCCCAGCTCGCCAGACCGGGGAGGCGGGTCTCCCGAACCAAACGACCGCCGAGAGTGCGCGTCGCCTCGACGAGCGCCACGTCGTAGCCCCGCGTTCCGAGTGCGCGGGCGCATTCAAGCCCTGCGGGTCCGGAGCCAATCACGAGCGCGCGGGTGTCCGAACGCTTCGGCTGGATGCGTTCAGGGTGCCAGCCGCGCCGCCACTCTTCTCCCATGGTCGGATTTTGCGTGCACCGCACGGGCGTGCTGGTGTGATCCCCGGTGACACAGATATTGCATCCGATGCACTCACGGATTTCGTCGGCACGCCCGGTCTCGATCTTCCGTGGAAGGAAGGGGTCTGCGATCGAAGGGCGTGCGGCCCCAATGAGATCGAGCACGCCCCGTCGAATTTGCGAGACCATTGTGTCGGGCGACGTGAAACGACCGACACCGACGATCGGCTTGCTCGTGAGCGCCTTCAGCCCTGTCAGGAACTCTTCCTGGAACCCTTCGTTCGAGAATCGCGCCGTGATGCTGTCATTCGACCAGTCCGCGACGTTGATGTCCCAGAGGTCGGGCAACTCCGCCAGGAGCGAGAAGATGGCTGCGCCGTCTCCGCTCTTTTCAAGCCCTTCGCGGCCACTCTGCTCGTCAACTGCCAGGCGGACGGCGACTGCACAGCGGTCCCCGACCGCTTCCTTGGTGTCTTCGATCAGTTCGCGCAGCAGCCTGACGCGGTTCTCGACGCTGCCGCCATATTCGTCGGTGCGGCGGTTGTTGTGCGGTGTAAGGAAGTGGAAGGGGAGGCCGAGGTCGTGGCCCGCGTAGACATAGATAATATCGAACCCCGCGTCGCGAGCTCGCAGCGCGGCCGCGCGGTGCAAGTTGCGCAGCTCGCGAATGTCGCTCGCCGTCATCGCGCGCGCTTGGACCGGATCATAACAGCGCACGGGCGTATTCGACGGTGCCCACGGAATTTCGCGGCTGTAGCGGTTGGGGGCGGAGTAGCCGTTGAAGGCCAGTTCGATGCCGGCCAAGGAGCCGTGCTGATGAACCGCGTCCGCCATCCTGGCGAGAGCCGGAACATCCCGGTCCTCCCACAAACGAGCTTCGATATAGGGAGAAAACTCGCTCAGTGGGCTGATCTCGCACTCCTCGGTGCAAACCACCCCCCAACCGCCCTCGGCCTTTACAGCGCGCATTCCCGCCATCGCCGAGGGGTGAACGTGCCCCATGCCGTTGCAGTGCGGCACTTGGTAAAAGCGGTTTTTCGTCTTTACCGGACCAATCTGCACGGGCTCGAAAAGAATGTCATACTTTGGGTCGCGCATTGGTTTCCTCCAGTGAGTTCAAGTTGGTTCCAAAACGCGGCTCCGGTCCGCGTCGACAATGATGAGGCGGGGTTCAAAATCACCACATCATGTACGGTGCGACGTCCGCGTCGGACACATTGCCGGACGCAACGTCGCCGATGGCTTGGCCGATGATGGCCAGGCCCTGTTCGATTTCCTCTTGCTGAATTGTCAGCGGCGGCATGAATTCGAGGATGTTGGCTCGGAGCCCAACGTAGTAGAAAGCGGCGCCGAGCTCGTAGGCCCGATAGATGATTTTCGCGGTGGTCGCGACAGGCACCGGCTCCCGCGTTTGTCGGTCGCGCACAAGGTCTACGCCGATCGCCAGGCCGCGACCTCTTACGTCCCCGATAATTTCGTGTTTCTCTGCGAGTGCTCTCAGTCTGTGGCAGAAGTGCTCGCCAAGGGAGGCGGCCCTCCGGTCCAGACCGAGGTCAGAAATCACGGAAAGCGTCGCAAGCGCTGCCGCGCTACACACCGGATTTCCCGCGGTTGTCTGCATCGCGAAGGCTGTCGCATAGTCCATGATATGCCTCGGGCCGATAACAGCGGACATCGGCACGCCGCCGCCGAGACCCTTCCCGAGAATTACGATGTCCGGCTCAAGACCTTCGTGTTCGAAGCAGTTGATGAGCCCGGTTCGTCCCAGTCCGACTTTGACTTCGTCAACTACGACAAGAATTCCATGCTTTCTGCAGATCGTCTGCAAGGCCGACAAGAAGCCGGGCGGCGGCACTACGACTCCGCCATCCGACAGCAGTGGCTCAATGAAGACGGCCGCGACCTGCTCTGGAGGACAAGTCGTCCGGAACTGGTACTCGAGCAGATTGAGCACTTCGGCCGCTGAGAACTCCGGACGGTATGGATCCGGATAGGGGATCAGGACGGTTCCTGTTCGCGGAAGGGTGTGGGTCATCGCCGTGTGACCGCTGACTGACATCGAGCCCGTGAGGTTGCCGTGATATGAGCCGATGAACGAAATCACCCTGGGACGCTTGGTCGCCGCGGTGATTACGCGCTGAGCACAATCGCCACCGTCTGATCCAGAGTGACCGAACCAGACCCTCCGATCGGGTGAACCAGGGACAATCGATAGTATTTTTTCCGCAAGCGATACAGCGGCTTCGTTGGGGTACAAAAGCAGGCTCGCTCCGGCCATGTTCTTCGCTGCCGTGCCGATAGCCTCCGCGACAGTGGGGTGCGAATAGCCCAGGATAGCCGCGCCGCCACAGCCGGAAAGGTCGAGCACTTCACGGCCGGTTTCTTCGATCAGGTAGGATCCTCTGCCGCCCTTCACCGTCAGGGGAGAAAAACGCAAGCGGCCGATGTCGGCGATCACGCGTGCGTCTCGCACGAGAATTGAACTCCCAGCCTGCGCCATCTGCGAAACGCTCCCCTTATGCGACCGCGTGCTCCAGAAAAGGAGCATGTCCGCGGGCGAATGATTGTTTGAGGTCGAGTGGATCCGTCGTCGGATTTCTCTGTAAGAAAATTTCCATAGAAATCACAAACTGTCAATCATGAAAGAATATTGACATATGATTTCGTCTGTTGTTTCCTGCTGAAAACAGCACAACAGCAGTGCTGGGGAACAAAGAAACGACCTCGGTTGACACTCCGACCCGAAGAAGGGAGCGGACGGTTCCGCATGTCGTCGAGAACCAATTCACTTCGTTTGACTGGCCGCGGGCGACACCCAACCGCGGTTGGAATGAGAACTCTATGGGAGGAGATGCGACGATGACATCGTTGCAGAATGCGGGGCGGCCGTGGCTGTCCAGATCTATCCGCAACGCCTTTGCGGACTCGATCGTAATGGTGCTTGCTTTAGGAATCGCGGCGGCCACCTTTTGGCTGTTCGGCAATGCCGCTGCTCAACGCGTCTTCGTCCATGCAGCCATCTTGCTTGCTGCCGTGGTCAGCCTCCAGTTGTTTTCCGGGAATACCGGAATCGTATCATTCGGTCATGCCGGCTTTCTGGGCATTGGAGCCTACGCAACGGGTATCCTCACAATGCCGGCCGCGCTGCAGGCGTCGACCCTCAAAAACCTTCCGCATTTCATGGCGGGACATGAACTTCCGTTTCTGAGCGCGCTTCTGGTAGTCGCGGTGATTGCGGTCGCGGTCGGCCTCATTTCCGGTTTGCCGCTGCTGCGTCTCTCGGGTTCGAGCGCGTCGATCTCAACGCTGGCCTTGCTGATCATCATCTATTCACTCCTGGCCGCTAGCCGCGACATTACGCGGGGCACGCAGCCCTTCTATGGAGTTCCGCGTGACGTCGGCTTGGTGACCGGGGCCGCACTTGCAGCGGTCGCCCTCATCGCCGCCCGTGTGTTTCGGGACACCTCGTTCGGTCTGGGCGCACGCGCTTCGGCGAGCGACGAAAGGGGCGCTGCCGCAGTTGGCGTGAGCCGTAGCTCCGTACGCCTTGGCGCATGGGTCCTGAGCGTTGTCCTGGCGTGCGGGTCGGGCGCAATGCTCGCCCAGTTTCTCGGAGCGTTTTCCCCGAAGGACTTCTATTTCGAACTCGGCTTCACCCTGCTGGCAATGCTGATCCTCGGCGGCATGAATTCGTCGATCGGCGCGTTCTCTGGAGTCGTTATCACAACCTTCGTGATTGAAATCGTCCGACGCGGCGAGGCGGGCGGATCTCTTCTGGGCGTATCGTTTCCGCCGTTGTTCGGCCTGACCCAGGCAGTCCTCGCGATCGCGATCATCGTGATCATCTGGCGTCGCCCCGACGGTCTGTTTGGCAAAGGCGAGTTGAACATTCTGCGTCGCCTCGGGCTGCGGGCGCGTCCCGACGCAGTCGCCGAGGAGCCGACCCGCGTTGCGAGAGAAGGGGAAATCGAGGCGAAGGCGGTGTCACGCCGATATGCAGGTGTCGTTGCTGTCGACAACATTTCGCTAAAGTTCTCGCCCGACTGCATCACGGGCATCATCGGACCCAACGGCGCCGGCAAGACCACGTTCATAAACATCATCTCGGGAGACGTGCAACCGAGTGAAGGATCGGTATCGATCGGCGCGGATACGGGCGCGCATAGCTCATTCGAGTTCGCGAGAGCTGGCATCGCGCGGACCTTCCAGAACATCCGCATTTTCGCGTCGATGACGGTGCTGGAAAATGTCGTGGTTGCGGCAAGACAGGTCGAGACGTCGCTTGTAGCCGCCGAGGCAGCCGCTTGGCGCGAGCTCACTAGGATGGGCCTTGAGGGGCATGCCGATCAACCGGCGGAGAGCCTGGCCTACGGCCTTCGCCGTCGGCTGGAGATCGCGCGCGCCTTGGTCCTGAAGCCGCGGTTTCTTTTGCTGGACGAGCCGGCCGCAGGCATGAATCCCGTCGAAACTGCAGCCCTCACGGAAACGCTTTTGAGGGTGCGTGCCGAACGGGGCATCGGAATCATTCTCATCGAACACGACATGCGTCTGGTGATGACCTTGTGCGAACGCATCGTGGTCATCGACCGTGGCCGCGTCATCGCTGACGGAAAGCCATCCGACGTTCAAAACGATCCTGCTGTTGTGGCCGCCTATCTCGGGAGCCGCAGCGCAAAGGTGGTGCAATTCCAACGCCCGGAAAACCAGGCGACAACAAGGGGAGCATGACAATGAAATACGACAGCAGATACTACACGGCGACTGTTTTCGCGGCTCTGATGGCACTCATGGCAACGACCGCCACCGCCAGAGCGGAGGAACTCGTGATCGGTGTCTCAACCGCGCAGACAGGTGTCCTTGCACCTTACGATCAGCCGGCTCTCGCGGGTCTCCGCTACGCTATCGACGAGATCAACGCCCGTGGTGGATTCGGAGGGAAGTTCCAGGGGCGCCTTGTGGTCAAGGACACCCGCTCCGATACGGCGCAGGCAGCCACGTCGGCGCAGGAACTTCTGGACGAAGGCGTCAAGGTGATGATCACGCCGTGCGACGCGGACCCGTCGATCGCGATCGGACAGCTAACCCTTCCCCTCGAGATCGCGACGATTACCTTGTGCGGAACGGCGCCGGTCCTGACCACAGCGGTCGGCAACGTCATGTTCGGCAGTTATCCAGCTGACAATCTTCAGGCAACTGTGCTTGCCGAGTATGCTGTGTCCGAAGAGAAGCACACAGCCTACCTCCTGACCTCTCCCGACTCGACTTACACCGCCGGCCTTCCCGAGTACTTCGCCGAGGTCTTCGAAGCCAAGGGCGGCAAAGTCATAGAGCGCGGCACGTTCACGATGGGGCAGCCAGACTTCTCCGCCGTGGTGACGAAAATCAAGTCGCTGCCTGAAAAGCCCGACATGATCATGACGGCTGCCTTCGAACCCGACTTCCCGGCGTTTATCCGGCAACTCCGTGCCGCTGGAGTCGATGTTCCGGTTTACGGCGCGGACGCCCTCAACACGCCTTCCATCAAGGGGCTGGGCAACCTGGTCGATGGTGTCGTGTTCACCGCGGCAGGATACGCGTCACCTGGCAGTAAGGTCGAAACCTTCAACAACGCGTTTGCAAAAGCGACAGGTCACCCACCGGAATCGACCTATGAGGTGAACGGTTACGAGATCGGACTGATCATCGACGAAGCGGTGCGGCAGTCCGGGTCGGCCGACCCGGACGCCATCCGCGGGGCGATCGCATCTCTCAAGGACTTCGACAGCGTGACAGGAAAGATCACGTATGCAGGCACCTCCGGTATGCCAATCCGATCGGTGGTCCTGATGCGATATGGCGCCGGGGAGGCGCAATACATCTCGACGCTCATTCCTGACGCTGCAGACGTGCCCTCGCCGTGAGAGCAGGTAACATCGACACGGGAGGAGCGGTCACATGCTAGATGTCGAAAGACTGAGAGTTAGTTACGGCGAGGTGGACGCGGTCAAACGTGTCGATCTTGCAATCGGCCAAGGCGAGATCATCGCCTTGGTCGGAGCAAACGGCGCGGGAAAGAGCTCCACGCTCGCTGCAATCGCTGGGCTCGTGGGAAGTGCGGCTGATAGGATCTCGTTCAACGGCGAGGACATCAAGGGGCTTCCGCCAGAGCAGATATCCCGAAAGGGTCTCGCGCTCGTACCGGAAGGAAGGCGGGTGTTCGCAAGTCTGACCGTTGCCGAAAACCTGCGACTGGGCGGTGCCGCCCACGCCGGCTCGGCCACCGAGGCCAAGTCAAGGGAAGAGCAAATGCTCGAGCTTTTCCCGATCCTGCGCCGCTACTACCGGGTGAGAGGAGGATTCCTCTCCGGCGGCGAGCAGCAGATGCTGGCGATCGCGCGTGCCATGATGGCGAAGCCTAATTTGTTGATGCTCGATGAGCCCTCCTTGGGACTTGCTCCCCAGGTGATCGATACGGTTTTCGATCTGATCTCCCGTCTCAGGGACTCGGGACTGACCGTTCTGCTCATAGAGCAAAACGTCGCACTGGCATTGGAGATCGCGGACAAGGCGAAAGTACTTGCCAACGGCGAGATCGTTTTGGCTGGGTCGGCCAAAGAACTTGCCGGGTCCGACCTCGTGCGCCAAGCCTATCTGGGAGCTTGAGAACAATGATCCTTCAGCAATTGATCAACGCGGTCAGTCTCGGCGGCATCTATGCGCTGTTAGCGCTCGGATTGGCCATCGTGTTTTCCATCGTGGGACTCATCAACTTCGCACACGGCGAACTGATGACGGTTTCGGGCTACGCGCTTCTGGCAACATTATTGTTTGGCGTGCCGTTTCCCTTGGCTGTGGCTGCGGCGATTCTCACGGGAGCGATCGCCGCAGTGATCATTGAGCGGGCCGCCTTCCGACCTATTCGGGGCGCAAGCGTCACAAGTCTGCTGTTGACGAGTTTCGCGGTATCGAGTCTTCTCAAGGTCATTCTCCAGAACGGGATTTCCGCACGTCCGCAGCCTGTCCCGATGCCGGACTGGATGGCTGGCGCAATCGATTTCGGGCCGATCGTGGTCGGCGTCGGACCGATGATATCGATCTGCGTTTCCGTAGGGGCGCTTCTCGCTCTTGAATTCTTCCTGTCGAGGACCGCCATGGGCATGGCGATGCGGGCGGCGGCCGAGGACTTCAGCGTCGTTCGCCTGGTTGGCATCCCAGCCAGCAGGGTGATTGCAATCGCGTTCCTCCTTTCCGGTCTACTTGCCGGACTGGCGTCGATGCTATGGATTGCCCAACGCGCATCCGTTGATCCCCTGATGGGATTCATTCCGGTGCTCAAGGCGTTCATCGCAACTGTCGTCGGAGGTCTGGGAAGCCTGCGCGGCGCGGTCGCTGGCGGCTTTCTTCTTGGTGCGACTGAAGTCATCCTCCAGGCCGTCTTGCCGCCCGACGCAGCGCCATACAGGGACGCAATCGTCTTGTCAGGAGTCATTGCTGTTCTGCTGGTCCGCCCTGATGGACTTATTCCAGCCGTAACTGGAAAACGCAGCTAATCCCCCCCGATCTATTGTGTCGGGCCACTCGCCTGCTTGTAGTCAAACCTACAGGCACGGCTTTTTCGTTGCGTTTTGCATGTACTTTGACAATATCCTTTTAAGATTAAAAGGAGATCGCCTTGACCGTCAGAGAAATTCTGAGCCAGCCCGACCTGTCGCTCACGCCCTCGGAAGAACGTATTGTCCAAGTCCTCCTGGCCGACTATCCCATCGCGGGATTGGGGACTGCGAATAGCCTTGCGAAGAAGGCGGGCGTCAGCGATCCGACGGTTACTCGCCTTGTGGTGAAGCTGGGGTTCGAGGGCTTTCCCGATTTCCAGGCGAAGTTGATCTCGGACGTGGAGACGAGACTGCAATCGCCTCTACAGATGATGGAGTCAAAGAAATCCCAGGTGGGAGACGAGGGCGCAGTGTTGACCTACCTCCGCTCGGTTTCCAACCTCGTCGAAAAGACGATCGGCGCGACTCCGGTAACGACTTACGATCGAGCGGCCAAGCTGCTGATGGACGCCCGTCAGGTTATCGTGCTCGGCGGTCGATTCAGTCGCCATGTGGCGGGCATGCTCGGTTCCTATCTCCTTCAATTTCGGAGCAATGTTCGCGACGCTGATACATTGTCAGCTCAGGAGTTCGACACCCTGGTCGACATGGGTCGTAAGGACGTCCTCGTCGTCTTTGACTACCGCCGTTATCAGAGGGACGTCGTGGAATATTCGACGCAAGCTGCGGCGAATGGAGTGAAGATCGTTCTCTTCACCGACCAGTGGCTCTCACCGATCGCTGAAGTTGCCGAAGTGACGATCATCGCTCCGCAGGACGTCGCCTCTCCATACGACACTCTCGTTCCCTCGCTTGCGCAGATGGAAGCGCTGGTCGCCAGCATGGTTGCCAATATGACTTCCGAGATGCGCGGAAGAATTGAGAAGCTCGAATCCATCAGGGGAGCAAACGGAGTCACGATCGACAGCGTGCGCGAAGAGCGGGCGTCGCAGCAGGACGGAAAGCAATTTCTTCGGTCTCCTGCGAACGGACCAAAGTCGGGCTCAAAGATCCACGGCGGGAAGGCTGCGCGAAATGTTTGATGCGCCCTGTGACGGTTGAAAATTGACTGTAAGTAGATTTTCAATCTAGACAAATATTCCTCATAATGTAAGTAATTACACATCTGCCCTATCGATGTCGGATTACATTATGAGGACACTATGACGTATTCAGCGGCCCCGCAGGCTGGCGATTTCGATTCTGAAAAAGGCTGGCCTCCGGCCGTCGAAATCGTCAACGAGCAAGGTGCGTCGGATATCGTGCTGTTGTGCGAGCACGCTTCCGCCTACGTGCCGGAAGAGTACGGCAGGCTTGGTTTGTCGGAGGCGGAACTTCACCGTCACATCGGCTGGGACATCGGTGCTGCGGCGGTGACGCGTCATCTCGCGGCATTGCTCGACGCGCCGGCGTTTCTCGGGACCTATTCGAGGCTGCTGATCGATTTAAACCGTCCGCCGGAGGTTTCGGAGAACGGTGCCAACGTTCCGGCAAGCATTCCGGTGCGTTCGGAGCGGACTGATATACCGGGCAACATCGGGATTTCCGCTGAGGAGGTTACGCGCAGGAAAACCCGGATCTTTAATCCTTACCACGATTGCGTCGCGTCTCATCTCGACAAGAGGCGCGACCGCAAGACCCGGCTCGTGACTATCCATAGTTTTACGCCGGTTTATATGGAGGACGTCCGGCCGTGGCATTGCGGCGTGCTCTTCAACAAATCTCGGGCATATGCCGAGAGGATCCTAAGTGTTCTGGACGAAGAGAACAGCTTGGTCGTTGGGGCGAACGTGCCCTACACAATCACCGAAGACGCGGACTACGCGATACCAATCCACGGCGAAGCCCGCGGATTGGACTCCGTACTCATTGAGCTCCGCCAAGACCTTATCTCGGATGAGCAGAACGCCAGGGAATGGGCGCAGCGCTTGGCCAAGGCCCTCAGCTAACGCAAATTCGCGGACGGCACGCAATCAACAGACTTGGGAAAAGCCGTCCGGATCTACTTCAACATCGGTTCAGTTACGAAAAGGGGAACTGAGATGACAAAGGAAAACATCACCTATCTGTTGTGGAGCGATCTCGTCGGTGTGACTCGCACCCGCGGTGTGCCAACGAACGACCTGGAGAGCAAGGTTGAAACGGGTCTGGGCTGGGCGTGTGCCGGCCAGGCGCTGACGGCGTTCGGCAGCATTGTTGACAACACTTGGGGTCCGATGGACGAAGTTCGTCAGATCCCCGATCTGTCCTCTGCCTTCAGCTACAAGAGCGCGGTTACAGGCGCAGAGTGGAGCGCGGTGATCTGCGACTCGAAGAGCGCGCCGGACCGCGATTGGGACTGCTGCGCACGCACGTTCTATAAACGCGCGCTCGACGCCCTGTATGCCGAAACGGGCCTTACGATAGCGGCCAGCTTCGAACATGAATTCCTTCTCACGGCAGACTCGCCGGTGCCGTCGGGCTTCAGCCTGGGTGCAGCGCTGCGCGGAAACGAATTCCTGCAGGCTTGCTGCGCCGCTCTCCGCAACGCCGGTGTGGTGCCGGAAACGCTAGAGCCCGAATACGGCGCGTCGCAGTACGAAATCAGCTGCGCCCCGAAGATTGGCGTCGCTGCGGCCGACGCGGCGCTGATCGCACGCGAGCTTATCCGCGCGGTCGCTGCCGATTTCGGCATGCGCGCAAGCTTCACACCGAAGCCTTCGCCGAAGGCGGTAGGAAACGGCGCGCATATTCACTTCAGCCTCGTGGACGCCGACCACAAAAACGTCACCCACTATCCGTCCGCGCCGCTCGGCCTGAGCCCGGTTGCGGCCTACTTCTCCGCGGGTATTCTCAACCATCTCGACGCGCTCATCGCCATCACCGCGCCGACGCCGGTTTCCTACTACCGTCTGCGGCCGCACGCGTGGAGCTGCGGTTTCAAGACTATCGGGGTCCAGAACCGCGAAGCGGCGCTTCGCGTCACTCCGTCTGCTTCGCCGGACGCTGCCCGTCGCGCGAAGGGCTACAACGTCGAGTATCGCCCGGCAGACGCTTGCGCCTCGCCCTACCTCACCCTGGGAGCACTCGTGCTGGCTGGCCTGGATGGAATCCGCAACAAGACGCCGCTGCCCCGACCGATCGACTGCGACCCGGCCGATCTCTCCAAGGAGCAGCTCGCGGAACTCGGCATCACGGCCCTTCCGTCGTCGCTGGAAAATGCACTGGCCGCGCTCGACGCAGACGAAGGCGCCAAGTCCTGGTTCTCGCCAACCCTCTTCGACGTCTACAACAGGCTGAAGAAGTGGGAATGTGAGCAGGCTTATGCGAACGATGAGGCCACGCTGTTCAAGCGCTACAGCACGGCATACTGAGGAGGATGCTATGCAATCGTTTATCGATGGATTGGATCTGATCGACCATCATTGCCACGGCGTTGTAAAGTCGGATCTCGACCGCACCGCATTCGAGGCACTGATGAGCGAAGGGCACAAGCGGGTGCCGGACTGCAGCCAGTTCGACAAGCCGCTTGGGCTGATGATCCAGAGATGGTGCTCGCCCGTGCTCGGACTGCCGCCGCATTCGGATCCCGACACCTACGTGCAGCATCGCTCGAGGCTTGGCGTGGCCGAAGTCACCCGGCGGCTCGGTGGCGATACCGGCGTCAGGATGATGCTTATCGATACGGGGCATCGAGCTGATCATATCTTCGACTGCGAGGGGATGACCGCCGCAACCGGCGTGGCCAGCCGAGAAGTCGTTCGCATCGAAGCGGTGATGGAAGAGGTCGCAAGATCCGGCGTCTCGACTGGCAAGGATCTGGTGACGGGTTTTGTCGGTTTGCTGACCGAACGTGCAGCCGGCGCCGTCGGTCTGAAATCAATCGTGGCCTACCGCACGACGTTTGATATCGACCAGAGCCGACCGGGTGACCAGGAAGTCGTCTTAGCGGCGGACACCTGGCTTGCAGCGCTCACAAACGGCTCCTCGCGCCGGCTCGAGGATGAGACGCTCATCCGGTTTGCTCTTTGGCAAGCCGGCGAGCTCTGCCGCAAACATAGGTTCCCGCTGCAGCTCCACGTCGGTTTCGGCGACAAGGACGTCATCATGCCGAAATGCGATCCGACGGTGTTCATGCCGTTCATCGCGGCCATGGAGGAATGGGACGTTCCGATCACCCTCCTGCACTGTTACCCGTTCATCCGCGAGGCGGGATGGATGGCTGAAGTCTTCTCCAACGTCTATGTCGACATTGGGGTTATCCAGAACTTCACGGGCCCTGCCGCTCCACGGATCGTCGCGCAGGCGATGGAGCTGACGCCCTTCTACAAACAGCAGTACAGCTCGGATGCGTTCGGGCTTGCCGAGCTTCATTACCTGGGCGCGAGGCTGTTCCGAAACGCCTTGGCCGCTGTCCTCGGGGAGTGGGTGGATCGGGGAGACCTGACGAACAAGCGGGCAGAATCGATCGCGCTCGCCATCTGCTCCGGTAACTCCCGCCGGATCTACAACCTCTAAAGGCGGGTCCTGTAGGACCCCCGCTAAGATCAAAGTTGACCGGTGTCTAGCCGGTCAACGCGCTTTCAGACACAAGATTCGAAACTGCTACGAGCGCGTTTCCTTCCAAGGTGGTCTGGTCGCCGACGGCGTTGCCGCGGGCGCTAAATCGACGCCGCGAAAACGCGTTTCCCGCCGCTTGCCGATTCCGCTGTCGTCGACGATCTGATCGCCCACCGTCAGACAAGCAGCCAGAGGCGTAGGGACGGGACATCGGACAGCGCCTCAGGCAGTCAGGTACCCTCGTCAAACGCCGGGGAAAATCAAAAGATATGTAAGGCGTGAACAGTCGGTCTGGCCTGCGGGTGCTGACGAGACGGGGTCCATACGAAAATTCGAATAAGCGTCAACCAACAACCCAGGGCTACCCAAGACGGCCCGCCCTGTGGGTTGTCGAACTGCAGCGTGAAAGTTTATTGACATAAAATGAAATGCAAGCTTAGTATGTAATAAAATTTACTAAACCAAATGGGAACAAAACGATGGGAAACACGTCTCGCAAAATCGCGAGGCATGCCCTTTGGCATGCCACCGCTTCCGCACTTGTCCTGGGCCTCGCTACAGCGTCGTCAGCGGCTACCATTAAGATCGGACTGCTTGCTCCGCTCACCGGGTCGGCGAGCGCCGACGGTCAGGAATTCAAGCGCGGAGCAGAACTAGCCGTCGAGGAAATCAATGCCGCAGGCGGCATCAACGGCGACACCTTCGAGGTGGTCGTCGCCGACGTCAAAGACCAATCCGCCGGCAGCGTGACCAGCGCGGTCGAACGTCTGCTGGGTGATCCGGACGTTCATTTCGTCTTGACGGGCTACGCGAGCCTCACGAACTTTGAAATCGATCTGATGGCCGAAGCCGAGATGCCGTACATGCTTGCAGGCTCGTCGCAGGCAGCGCGCGAGATCATCGCGGCAGACCCGGCCAAGTACGATTGCTGCTGGTCCTTCACTCCCTCCTACGATGCCTACAACACGGGGGTGTCCAGCTTCGTCGAGGGTCTGATTGACGAAAAGGCGATGACTGCCAAGTCGAAGTTGGTGGCCGTCATCTCGTCCGACAACTCCTATTCGAAGACGATCGCCGAGGGAATGAAGGCGAACTTCAGTTCCAAGGGCTGGAAGGTCGTCGTCGACGAGACCGTCCCTTTCGGAGAGGTCAACGACTGGTCGGGCGTGCTCGCCCAGATCAGGACGTCCTCGCCGGACGTGGTCATCAACACTGACTACCAGACCGCCAATGCGGCGTCGTTCCTGAACCAGTTCTTGGAAGGGCCGACCGACAGTCTCTTGTTCCTACAGTACGCCCCCAGCGTTCCCGAGTTTACGGAGCTCACGGGCGCTAAGTCGAATGGTGTCATATACAACATGCTCGTCGGATCGGTGACATCTCCCAAGAATCCCCGCGCTGAGGAAGTTTCACAGAAGTTCAAGAAAAAGTACGGCGCAGACAGCGGCGCGTACGGTGCCACCCTTTACGAGATGACCAACATCTACTTCGACGCCGTCCGGCAGGCCGGAAGCGTGGACGACCATGCGGCCATCATGAAAGCGCTCGGCGAAACCGACAAGAAGACTTCCTCGGGCCGTATCAAGTTCGACCCCGCAACACACCTGGCGACGCAGGGGGACGATTTCATCCCTCTCACCTTCTATCAAATTTGGGACGGCAACCGGCATCTCATCGCTCCGAACACCTATGCCGTGGATAAATTCCGTCCCCAGCCATGGATGAAGTAGATGTCTATTCTCGAGGTAAACGACATCGGTAAGTCGTTTGGATCGCTGAAGGCGCTCGGCGGGGTCAGTTTCTCCGTCAAGCCGGGGGAAATCCTCGGAATCGCAGGGCCAAACGGCAGCGGCAAAAGCACGCTGTTCAACACGCTCACCGGGATTCCTTTCAGTCCCGACACGGGCAGCGTTGTATTCGACGGAGTTCGGATAAACGGCATGTCGGGAGAGGCGATCGCGAGGCTGGGTCTGGCGAGAACTTTCCAACGCGAGACCGCCTTCGACAACCTGACGGTCTTTGAAAACTGCATGATTGCCGCCGCCCGCGGCAGCGAAGAAGTGGCCGCCGGAGCTCTTGAGTTCATGGGCTTTTCCGAGAGCCAGTTCGGCATGCTTGCCGGTCAGCTGTCGGTCTTCGAGCGCAAGTGCCTCATGCTCGCCACCGCGGTGGCCATGGAGCCTAAGGTCTTGCTCCTCGACGAACCTGCATCGGGGCTGACGAAGCCCGAGATCGAGAGTTCGATCGGGCTCATCCGCAAGATCCATGCCAGCGGCGTCACCATCGTGCTGATCGAGCACGTTCTGACGTTCCTCATGAGCCTTTCACAGAGGCTCATGGTGCTCGACCAAGGGCGTGTGCTGACCATTGGCGAGCCGCGGTCCGTCATCGAGGATCCGCGGGTCATCGAAGCATACCTCGGCACGAGGAGGGCGGCATGACAGCGGTACTCAAAGTCCAGGCGCTTGCCGCCGGCTATGGAAACGTGGAGATCCTCCACCGTCTTTCGCTCGAGATGGGATCGCATGGCAATATCGGCTTGTTCGGCCCCAACGGTCACGGGAAGACGACCCTGCTCAGGGTATTGTCGGGTCTTGTGTCGCCACGCTCGGGCAGCATTGAGTTCTTCGGAGATGACATCACGGGCTGGACTCCGCGCCGGATCGTTGATGCAGGACTTATTCATGTTCCCCAGGGCAATCGGTTGTTTCCCGATCTGACCATCGGGGAGTGCATTTCGCTTGGAGCCTACAGCAAGCGCTCACGTTCTTCCGAGAGGCAGAACCGGGAAACTGTCCTTTCGATCTTTCCGAAGCTCCGGCAACGGTGGGACCAAAAGGTCCGGACACTGTCTGGGGGCGAGCGTCAGATGGTGTCGATCTCCACCGCGCTAATGGCGTCGCCGCGTCTGCTTATTCTTGACGAGCCGACACTCGGGCTTTCACCAAAGCTCAAGGAGGACCTCTGCCTTGCCATCCAGGCGATATCCAACAATGGCTTGCCATTGATTGTCGTCGAGCAGGACATTGAATTCCTTCTTCAACTGGCGAACCACCTGTTCTTCGTGAACCACGGAGAAGTCGCCTCGGAGATCCGGCCCGGCCAGGGCGTCGATCACTCCGAGATCATGTCGCTCTATTTTGGTCACTGAACGTTTCGGTTGGCCTCTGGTCAGCCGAGGAGGAAACCAATGGATATTCTCAGTCAGATTGTCCTGGGAGGCCTATTTCAAGGCTCTCTCTACGCCATAATGGCCGTCGCGCTTGCTCTTGTTTGGACCACGATAGGCGTTTTCAATTTCAGTCACGGCGTCCTGATGATGCTCGGAGCATACGCCGCCTGGCAACTGACCGCCTTGGGCTTGCCGTTCTATGCCGTTGTGCCGATAACGGTCGTCGTTGTGGCCGCAATCGGCTGGGCGGTGCAGGCAGTGGTAATTCAACCTCTGCTACGTCGCTCCGACGTCGTGCTCCCAGCAGTGATAACGACCCTCGCCGTCGCTTCGATGTTGGAAAACGGCGCCCTGGAGTTCTGGGGACCACGGTCCAAGCAACTTCCGCCGTTGCTAGAAGGAAGCGTGCAGACGGCCCTCTTTACGATGTCGCATCATCAGGCGAGCATCATCGTCCTGACACCGGTTCTCCTCGGCGCGCTCTGGTTCTTCCTGAACAGGACCCGTCATGGTCTGGCCATGCGAGCCGTTGCGCAAAACGAAGATGCCAGCCTGCTCGTGGGGATGAACGTCCGAGCGTTGTACGGAGCGTCGTTCGCGCTGGCCGCTGCGTTCGCGGGGCTTGCCGGTATTTTGATGGGTGGCTACCGCTTCATGTCGCCCTTCATGGGAGCGGACCCGATGCTGAAAGCGATGATCGTCGTCGTGTTCGGTGGGTTGTCCTCTATCACGGGGCCGATCATCGCCGCGTATGCGATCGCCTTGTTCGAGGCTTTCAGCATGTACTTCTTCGGAATGTACTGGACCCCAACCATTCTTTTCGCAGTGCTCATTGTCACACTCATGGTCCGCCCGGAAGGCATTCTGGGGACCCGGTCGCGAGGGCTCGCATAATGTCGCTACTTCCCAAACTCACGCCCGGGCGTGTTTCGTTTGCCCGCGAGCTAACAGGATTCTTCGCAGTCTGCGCAATCCTGTTGGTCAGCCCGTTGTTCATGGCCGACAGCTACAGCAGACATATTCTGATCCTGGCGCTGATTTACGGAGTCGTCGCTTCCAACTGGGATCTCAGCCTCGGCTACGGTGGCATCTTCAACTTCGGTCACCTCGCGCTGTTCGGCATCGGTGCGTATGCCTACGCCTTGCTGACGACCTTGGCAGGTGTCGACCCGTGGCTGGCGATGCTCCTCAGTGGTATCGCCGCAAGTGTAGCCGCGCTTCTGGTCACAATCCCGATCCTGCGTCTCAAGGGCATCTACATCGTGCTTGTGACGTTCGGTTTCGCGCAGCTCGTCATGCAGTTCATTCTTAGCCAGTCGCAGATCACCGGCGGAAGCCAGGGCATGGTCCGTCTCCCGAGCGTCTATTTCGCGGGCCACAACTTCATCCGGGACGGCAAGTTGGGCTACTTCCTCGTGGCGCTTGCGCTTTTCGTGGCGAGCACGCTGTTTCTGCGCGTGCTTGTTCGGTCCCGCATCGGCGCTGCTATTGTTGCGCTGCGTGACAACGAGGAGTACGCCATCAGCCGCGGTATCTCGCTGGTACGCGTCCGGGCGCTCACGCTTGCGTCCAGCGCGCTTTTCACCGGCATCGCGGGCGCATTCTATGCTTCGTATCAGCGAAGCGTGTCGCTTGACGTGTTCGGCATGAGTCTCGCGACGATCGTGCTGTCGATGGTGCTGCTCGGAGGCACCAGTACGATCTACGGGCCGATCTGTGCCTCTTTCCTACTGACATGGTTGGCCGAATTGATGGTCGATCTGGGGGCTTGGAGGCCGATTGTCACCGGGCTGCTGATTCTTATCATCGTCCTCGCATTTCCCCGCGGCCTCGCCGGAATGGGTGCCAGCATCGCTGCTCGCTTTGCCGTTCATCGCCGCAGAGGAGGCGAAAGCGCAGCGACCAAAGCGGTCGCTTCGGCATAACAATACGAACTAAGGAGGAAACCATTCCATGAGCCACGCCGAGACCATAAAAATCGTTCAGGACGTCCTCGAGACCGATCGCGATTGGCTGATCGAGCTAACTCGGGACATCGTCCGCATCCCGTCGGTCAATCCGAAGTTCCATTCGGAATCCAGGGTGAACCGCGAAGCAGATGTTCAGGCACATCTGGAGCGGCACCTCAAAGAGATGGGCTTCCAGACGGAGCAATGGGAGGTTCAACCGGGTCGTCCCAATCTGGTCGCTGAGCTGCCTGGCAGCGAAGATCGCAGTCTGATCCTCAACGGGCACATCGACGTCGTGCCGATCGGCGACGAGGCGGGATGGTCGGTCGATCCCTTCGGAGGGGTGATCAAGGACGGCAAGCTTTACGGCCGCGGAGCTATCGATATGAAAAGCGGCGTCGCAGCCTGCGTCGCCGCAGCCCGCGCCATCCGGAAGGCCGGGGTCGAGCTGGAAGGTCGCCTTTCGATCCATTCCGTAGTCGACGAAGAAGCTGGTGGGTTCGGAAGCATCGACGCTGTCAAGCGTGGCAAGTTGGCGAAGGCGATCCTTGTTGCAGAGCCAACGTGGGGCGACGTCCTGCCGGTGGAGGGCGGCGTCGAATGGCTCCGGGTCACCTTCAGAGGCTCAACCGCCCATGCGTCATGGCGGTACAACGAGATCTTTCCCCAGCACGATACGCCGGACCGTCTGCGCCCCGGCGTCAATGCGATCGAGCTCGCATCGAGATTTATCCAGGCGCTGCAGTTCTACGAGCGCGATCGCACGCGTGCCAGGACGCATCCGCTGCTGCCAGTGGGAGCAAACACCATCAATGTCGGCGCGATCCGCGGCGGGGCCGGACTTGGTCCGGACGGGCTGCCCGTCACTCTCACCAATCCTGCGATCACGCCGGATGTGGCCGTGGTGGACTTGAACATGATGTTCCTGCCGCAGGAGACCTCCGCCGAAGTGCGCCGCGATTTCGAGGCGTTCGTGCACAGTTTCGCGCAGACGGACGCATGGCTGCGACAGCATCCGCCGGTAGTGACTTGGGGACTCGCGGACCTGCATTTCCCTCCGATGAACACGTCCCCAGATCACCCGCTTGTTACTTCCTTGGTACGGCACAAAGGACTTGTGGGCAAAGCGCCGCGTGTGACTGGCTTCGTGGCGGTCTGCGATGCCGCCCACTATGCCGGCGCCGGCGTCGATGGCGTGATCTTCGGGCCCTCTGGGGGCGGCCTTCACGGGGTCGATGAATTCGTGGACGTGGATTCCATCATCGAAACCAGCAAAGTCATTGCGGCCAGCGTGATCGACTGGTGCGGTATCCGCGGTTGACGCATGCGTCCCTGGCGTGCGGTTCAGCGCGCCAGGGACGCGACACGGAATTCGCGAGGCGCGACGCAGGTCCGGACTGTGCTCTCCTCCATCCAAGGTCGACAACCCGGACGATGAAGTCGACAATACCCCTCAGTTTGACAAGGAGGGAGAGCCGAACTTTGACGAACATGGTAATTATCAGGGTTGTCACGGCATGGGTTGTCCGACGGATGATCCGGGCGATGACGACAGTTCGGAATAGATTGTATCATCTAGCGGTTAGGACCGTTGAGGGTTGCCCCTCTGCCTCGGCGGTCGCCTTACTCCTCTTCGGTGCCGTCCCGCACCGGGGAGGAGTTTTCTGTTCGGCTTGGCTTGCAACCCCACCGGCTTCTCAGCCGCGAAGGGATCGGTAACCATTTGCTCTAGCGGCGGCCAAAAGATGTGTGGGGATCAGAAAGTGTTCGCGGTCAGGAAGGGGCATACAACCCATTAGAGGCAGTACTTAAAGGAAATTACTTCCGCTTGTGCTGAACCCTTGACGCAGCGCCTCAACTGTATCACAAGCCTATGATACATTCGGTAAATGTAAAGAATGATTTATTGAAATCATTGAGGAATTTGACGTATCTGGGAATCTAAGCGCTCTGTTGCGTAAAAATCCTGCTGCCCGTCTCAGTACTTGAGGCCGTGACCGATTCATTGCCATTAGAGCATCGTGCCAAATGCAACAGCAATTGTTTACGCAGTCAGCATTAAGGATTTGAAATTGCCTGCCTATACGGATTATGACCCACAATAAGGTGCATATGATTGCACCATTGTGGGGATCATAGTTTTCAGGTTCACGTTATAAGATGACAAAACTTTTGAGCTTGCGGGCGTTGCTTCTTTGACATTGGAAAAGAACTGGCGGAAAGCATGAGCGGCACATCCCTTAAATTTGGCACAAGCGGTCTGAGGGGACTGGCAGACGAACTGAATGGTTTGCCCGCTTATGCCTATTCTCTTGCTTTCGTTGAAATGCTGTCGAAAGCTGGAAAGCTGCAAAAGGGCGACAAGGCTTTCGTTGGTCAAGACCCTCGCCCATCCAGTCCGGCTAATGCAGCACTTTGCATGGCGGCAATCGAGGATGCGGGGTTTCAGCCGGTCGATTGCGGTGTGCTGCCAACCCCGGCTTTGAGGGTTCTGTCGCGAAATTTTCACTTCTGCTGCGCTACTGTCCCTTCGGAGCGCATAATTGAGTGAGGTGACAGGGTATGGCAATCGATTTCAAAGGGGGTCATTTTCCTAAAAGTGTCATCCTTTACGCCGTTTTCTTCTACGTGCGCTATCCCGGTTCCTATCGTGACCTGCAGGAAATCATGGCCGAACGTGGTGTGAACGTTGACCATGCAACATGGTTGTGTCGCAAATTTTTCATCAGGTTAAAAGCGGCCTGATCTTCAGACGCAATTATGCTGCAAGCTCCGCAAAGACCTCGAATGGCGAGCGGTTGTCATTGGCAAACTGCTTCTTGCGGATCATATGTGCTACTTCGATGCCCGCGATTGTCGCTGAGGCCAAATGAAATACCTTGAAGCCCAACATGTGTTTGGTAATTCGCTTGATAAACCGGTGAACCTGCTCAAGGATGTTGTTGAGATATTTAACCTGCAGGATTTCAATCATCTTGCTGTGACCGGTGATTTTCAGGATTGTGTTTACAGCTTGTGCTCCGGCAAGATTGGCTCCGCATTTATCAATGACAATTTTGTCTGGAACACCGTTGGCTGCGATGGCTTTCTTGAAGAAACGCCGTGCAGCACCGAGATTTCGGCGTTCGGCGAGTGGACAATCGCAAGCTTCTCCGCTGTACTCCAGCGTCGACGCCGCTCAGGGCCGGAAAGAATTTCCATCTTAATGCTATTACCAGTCATAATGTGAACAGTAGTCCTATCACTTATTTAAGTGGCAGAAACTGTCCGAGCAATTAGGGGGCTATTCCAGGTACAATCATGCCAACGTCTACATTTATTTCAATAGGAAATTTGTATTGCGAAGGAAAGAACCTCGGTTCTGTTGGCTACCGTATTTCCATACTCACGGAAGGTGAGAAGACGTTTACAAAGGGCGTCTTGTGGGCAAGCATGGATATACTCCGGCAAGCTTATCAAGGAGATCTTGTTCAGTTATCATCGGAAAAAGGCAACGGCTTGCTGAACGTAGATGTAAAGAACGTCGGAATACATGGAAATGCTGACTTCATTATAGTTGGAAAGCAGACGTTTTAGGACATCGCATACCAGTACTTAATAGACGTAGGAACCGAGCACCCACGCGACCAATCCG
>NZ_RCHH01000025.1:0-41634 GCF_003664555.1 Ochrobactrum soli
CCATTGCTTGAAAACTTCGCAGAAGACCGGCCAGCCGTCATCGACACCGAAATCCTTCGCGGCAATCTCGCGTTCGCGCGCGCCGGTGGCGGGCGTAATGCGATCCACCATCGAATTCGGGAAAGCGACATTGGCAGAAATCCAGTCGGCAAAGGCCGGGTCGCTCAGCTTGGCAAGCCCCGTCACGGCGTCTTCCGTCACATGCCCGTTGCCCGGAATGTTATCACAGGACATGACCGTGAAAGGCTGGACACCCGCCGCCTTGCGCAGTTTCAGCGCCTGAACGATCAGGCCGAACACGGTTTTCGGATGGTCCGGATGCGCGGCATCCGCCACGATATCCGGATGAGCCGGATCG
Source organism: Ochrobactrum soli (assembly GCF_003664555.1). NCBI lineage: Bacteria > Pseudomonadati > Pseudomonadota > Alphaproteobacteria > Hyphomicrobiales > Brucellaceae > Ochrobactrum > Ochrobactrum soli. The sequence goes on from NZ_RCHH01000025.1 coordinate 359, forward strand.
AAGGTCTGGCTCGCCGGGTCGATATAATAGCCGCCCTCCGTGATCGTCATCGAAACGATGCGCGTATCGGCTGATGTCAGATAGGCCATCAGGGCCTTGCGCCCTTCCTCGGTCGAAATCGTCACATAATCGACCATCGATGCGGTGATGCGCGCGCCTGCATGATCGGCTTCCTGTTCCACAACGGTGGTCAGCCAGTCCTGGACTTTGAGCGTATCACGCATGGCATCGTCGCTACCACGCACACCGGCACCCACCAGCGCCCAGTCATGCCCCTCGCCGGTCGCAAACAGATCGTCCAGATAGACTGCCTGATGGGCGCGGTGAAAATTGCCGACGCCGAAATGCACGATACCCGGCTTCAACCCGGCAGGATCGTAGCCGGGCTTGTGCACCTTATCGAAGCTTTGAAGCGTTGCGCGCGATAGCTTGGTCATGACGGTATCCTCTATTCAATCGGGTACGAACTGGACTTTCATGGTCGCGGGATCGCCGCCATTTTTGGTGAAGAATGGCAGCATTTGCTCCAGCGGCAGCCGGTGGGAAATGAGCCGCGCCATAGAGCCACCGTTTGAAAAGTCCTGTTTCAATATGTCCAATGCCTGCGGAATGTTTCGGTTCAAAGAATGCGAACCGGCAATCCTGATCTGGCGACGGAAAATCTCGAAGGGTGCCACTGAAATTCGTGCGTCGGGCGCACAGACGCCAAATACCAGAACGGTTCCTCCATCGGCGGTGAAGCCGACCATGCTTTCGACCACCCCGGCTATGCCGGTGGCGTCGGCGACAAAATCAAAGCTGCGCTGGCGCCTGTCCAGCGCTTGCGAACCGGACACGACCGGCTCAAGCCCGAGGCTTTCAACGAAAGCCAGCCGGTGTTCATTGATGTCGGCGACCGCAACCTCGGACACGCCCTGCGCTTTCAGCGACAGGGCCAGCAACAGGCCGATTGGGCCTGCCCCGAAAACCAGCGCATTTTCAGTACCGTGCGGGCCAGTCTTCAAGCCTGCCGCGCCAAGCCCGTTCAGCACGCAGGCCAACGGTTCGGCAAGGGCCGCGATATCATAAGGCAGATCACCGATAGAATGGAGATGGCTGGCATTGACGAGGCTCATGCCAGCAAAGCCGCCATTATGGGTCACGCCATAAGCTTTCAGGTCGGAGCAGAGATTGGTCAGCCCCTTGAGGCAGGCGCGGCAGTGACCACAGGGAATATTCGGATCGACCGCAACGCGGTCGCCGACCTTCACATTGGTCACGTCTTCGGCGATGGCCATCACCCTGCCCGCATATTCATGCCCCGGCACCAGCGGAAAGGCACTCGACCCATAGCGGCCATGCAGGACATCAATGTCTGTGTGACAGAGGCCCGACGCCTTGACGTCGATCAGCGCGTGACCCGGCAGCAATGCCGGTTCCGGCAGATCGGCCATGCCTGCTTCGCCATGGCCGGTAAAATAGATCGCTTTCATTGCACTATCCCGGCCTCGCCTTACGCCATCCAGTTGCCGCCATCGACACCGAAGGTCTGGGCGAGAATATAGTCGCTGTCGGACGAGGCGAGGAACACCGCCATGCCGGTAATATCCTCCGGCGTCGCGAAGCGACCGATCGGCACCGACTTCGCCACGGCTGCTTTTTTCTCGCCCGGCTTCAGGCCCTCCCATTTGGCGAAATTCGCATCCACCACATCCCAATGTTCGCCATCGACCACCCCCGGCGCAATCGCATTGACGTTGATGCCATGCTTGACCAGAGCGAGAGCCGCCGACTGCGTGGCGGAGATGATTGCCGCCTTGGATGCGCAATAGAGCGTCACCAGCGCCTCACCACGGCGACCCGCCTGGCTCGCCATATTGATGATCTTGCCGCCGCGTCCGCGCTTGATCATCACATTCGAAACCGCCTTCATCATAAAAAGGGGGCCCTTGAGATTAATGCCCAAAACGCGTTCGTAGCTGTCCTCGGTCAGTTCATTGATCGGTGCCATGTCGAAGATTGCGGCATTGTTGACCAGAATATCGATGCCGCCATATTCGGCATCGATGGCGGCCACCACCTTGTCGATTGCGCCCAGATCGGTCACGTCCAGCCTCACCGCCTTCACGGATGGACCGATACCGCGCGCGGCTTCTTCCGCGCGCTCGATATTGATATCGGCAATGATGACCTTTGCACCCTCTTGCGCGTAGGCCGCCGCAAAGCCAAGCCCGATGCCACGCGCAGCGCCGGTGATGAGGGCAACCTTGTCTTTCAGTCTCATGGACTTTCTCCGATAATGTGATTGTTTTTCCTTACGCATTATCCGACGCAAAACCGCTTCGCGCTTTTGCTGGAAATGCTTCTTTAAAGATGCGTTTTCTTTTCAGACAGGATCAGCGGATGGCGGTCACGGCGCTGGAGCGACAGGCCATCGGGCGTAAAGAGATGCGCGTCGGCGGCATCAAAACCGAGCCGCGCCGTTTCATGCGCACGGGCCGTGCTGTTGCCGCCAGCTTCCGCCACGATCAGGCCGGAAGCGGCATCGTTTTGCACATAGAGATAAGTCTGGCCGCCAAGACGCTCGACCACCATGATCTCGCCTTCGAGAATGCCGTCATCCGCCGGATGCAGATGTTCCGGGCGAACGCCCAGCACAAGCGGCGCACCGGCGCTCACCCCTTCACCGGCAACCGGCACCTTGACCGAACGCCCATTGGCAAGCTGCACCGTCACGCCATCGCTATCGACGGCGCCCGCCTTGACCTCGATGAAATTCATGGTCGGCGATCCGATGAAACCCGCCACAAAGCGATTGACCGGGTGGTGATAAAGCTCCAGCGGTGAACCGACCTGTTCCAGCTTGCCATCGCGCAGCACGACGATCTTGTCGGCCAGCGTCATGGCTTCCACCTGATCATGCGTGACATAGATCATCGTCGCATTCAACCGGTCATGCAGGCGCGCCAATTCGATGCGCATCTGCACGCGCAGCGCCGCATCGAGATTGGACAGCGGTTCATCGAACAGGAAAATCTTCGGCTCGCGCACCATGGCGCGCCCAATGGCGACGCGCTGGCGCTGACCGCCCGAAAGCTGGCGCGGCTTGCGGTCCAGCAATTTGTCCAGCTGCAATGTCCTGGCAACACCTTCCACCTTGCGGTCACGCTCGGCCTTGCCCACACCTGCCAGCTTGAGCGCGAAACCCATATTGTCGCGCACATTCATATGCGGATAGAGCGCATAAGTCTGGAACACCATCGCAAGCCCGCGTTCATCCGGCGGCGTATCGTTGCACTGCTGCCCGTCGATCAAAAGATCGCCGCTGGTGATTTCTTCCAGCCCCGCAATCATCCGCAAAAGCGTGGATTTGCCCGAACCGGACGGCCCGACGAAGACCACGAATTCGCGGTCTTCGATGGCTAGGTCCACACCCTTGATGACATCGATATTGCCGAAGGACTTGGTGGCGTTATGAAAAGAAAGCGTAGCCATGGGGTTCCCTTTACTTCACGGCGCCGAAGGTGAGACCGCGCACCAGCTGGCGCTGCGTAACCCAACCGAAGACGAGGATCGGCGCGATGGCGAGCGTGGACGCTGCCGAGAGTTTTGCCCAGAAAAGCCCTTCCGGTGACGAGAAGGACGCGATGAATGCCGTGAGAGGCCCGGCCTGCGAGGCCGTGAGATTGAGGCTCCAGAAGGCTTCGTTCCAGCACAGGATGATGGAAAGAAGCGCCGTCGATGCAATGCCGGGCAGGCTTAGCGGCAGGAGCAGATAGCGTATCTGCTGGCCGACCTTCGCCCCGTCCATGCGGCTCGCCTCAAGGATTTCATGCGGCACTTCCTTGAAGAAGGAATAGAGCATCCAGACCACAATCGGCAGATTGGAAAGGGTGAAGATGATGATCAGACCGGTGCGCGTGTCGAGAAGCCCGGTATCGCGCGCCAGAAGATAGATCGGCACCAGAACACCCACCGCAGGCAGCATCTTGGTCGAGAGCATCCACAACAGCAGATCCTTGGTGCGTTTTCCCGGAAAGAATGCCGCCGCATATGCCGCCGGAACGGCGATCAGCAGCGACAGGATCGTCGCGCCAAGGCTCTCGATCACGCTGTTCATGGCGTAGCGGAAATAGTCGGCGCGCTGATTGACCGCCGCGAAATTTTCCAGCGTCGGCTCGAAGAACAACTTTGGCGGGGCCACCGCGTCGATCTCTGTCTTGAATGCCGCAAGCAGCATCCAGAGGATCGGGAAGAACATCAAAAGCGCCACGATCCAGCCGATAATCCCGGCGGAGAGCGCGGCTTTGTCGAACTTGCGTTTTGCAGCCATCGTTCGTCTCCCCTAATTATCCAGATTGCGCGCCACGGTTCGGATGAGGAACGCGGCAACGATATTGGCGAGGATGATGGCGACGACACCGGCAGCGGAAGCGCCACCGATATCCCACTGAAGGAGCGCCTTCAGATAGATGAAATAGGTCAGCGTCGTCGTGGCAATACCCGGTCCACCGGAGGTAGTGACGAGGATTTCCGCGAAGACCGACAGGAGAAAGATCGTCTCGATCATGATGACGACCGAGATCGGGCGCAGCAGATGCGGCAGGACGATATAAAAGAACATCACCGGCCCTTTGGCGCCATCAAGCCGCGCCGCTTCCATCTGCTCGCGGTCGAGCGACTGCATGGCGGTCATCAGGATAAGCGTCGCGAAAGGCACCCACTGCCAGGATACGATCATGATGATCGACGCCATTGGAAACTGTCCGAACCAGTCAATGACAGGCAGTCCGAGACTGCGCGAGATAAAGGCGAACAACCCGTTGACCGGGTGCATCAGAAGGTTTTTCCAGATCAGCGCCGACACCGTCGGCATGACGAAGAACGGCGCAATGACCAGAAGTCGCGCAATGTTCTTGCCCCAGAAATCCTGATCGAAAATCACCGCAAACAAAACACCCAGCACCACCGAAATGGCCAGAACCGAGCCCAACAGAATGAGCGTCTTCGTGATGGCCGACCAGAGCCCCGGATCGGACAGCAGGAACTTGTAATTCGAGAAACCGGCAAAACCGGTCACGAAGGGATTGATGAGATTGTAATACTGAAACGAGAACCAGAGCGTCATCGCCAGTGGAACGATCATCCATAGCAAGAGCAGGATGACGGCGGGTGCAAGCAGAGGTCCGGTGCGGACGCTGCGGCGCGATTTTGCGGCAAAGCGCGATTTGGTGCCTGTGGCCAAGGCCGGGTTTGCTGGCATGTCTGACGTTCCTCCCCTTCCCGCTTCAACATCCACCGCGCCCGAAAAGGTGCGGCGGATCGCGCGAAAATCGAGCCTGCTGCTCTCACTCAGGAGCGCAGCAGGCTGATGGTAACCGGATTACTTGATGTAACCGGACTGCGTCATGATCTGTTCGGCCTGCTTCTGTGCGCCATCGAGCGCCGCATCGACGCTTTGCTGACCGGCGACAGCCGAAGAGATTGCCTGACCGACAATGGTGCCGATCGCCTGGAATTCAGGGATCGCCACGAACTGGATGCCGGTATAGGGGACCGGGTCCTTGGTCGGCTTGGTCGGGTCGGCCGATTCAATCGCCTTGAGAACCGTCTCGGCGAAAGGCGCGGCCTTCTTGTACTCTTCATTGGCGTAGGTCGACTGACGCGTACCCGGCGGAACGGCAACCCAGCCTTCCGACTTGCCGACCAGTTCGACGTAGCCCTTCGAGGTCGCCCATTTCAGGAACGACTTTGCGGCTTCCGCCTTCTTGGTCGATGCCGGGATGGCGAGGTTCCACGACCAGGCCCAGGACGAGCCATTCGGCGTCACTTCGACAGGCGCCTTGGTGAAGGCCACCTTGTCGGCAACCTGGCTCTGCTTCGGATCGTAAATGCGGCCCGCAGCTGAGGTGGCGTCGATCCACATGGCGCAATGGCCGGTGGAGAACAGCGCCTGATTTTCATTGAAGCCGTTCGAGGTGATTCCGGGAGGGCCTGCTTCCTTCATCAGATCGACGTAGTAGTTGATGGCCTTTTTCCAGGTATCGGAGCTCATCTGCGGCTTCCAGCTCTCATCGAACCAGCTGCCGCCAAATGTGTTCACCAGGGTGGAAAGATAGGCCATGTTTTCGCCCCAGCCCGGCTTGCCGCGCAGGCAAAGACCGTACTGTTCTTTCGATTTGTCGGTGAGCTTGGTCGCGAATTCCTTGATCTCGGCATAGGTCGGCGCATCCGGCATTTTCAGGCCAGCGGCTTCGAACAGATCCTTTCGATAAAGGGTGAACGAGCTTTCCGCGTAAAACGGCACGGCATAAAGCTTGCCATCGACCGTCAGACCGGCGCGCACCGGCTTGATAAGATCGTCATAGTCGTAATCGTCGCCCAGATCATCGACCGCAAGAAGCCATCCGGCCTTGCCCCAGATCGGGGTTTCATAACCGCCGATGGTCATGATGTCGAACTGGCCGCTCTTGGTTGCGATGTCCGTCGTGACACGCTGGCGCAGCACGTTTTCTTCGAGCACCACCCAGTTGAGCTTGTTGCCGGTGGCCTTTTCCCACTCCGGCGAAAGCTTCTGCATGATGATCATATCGGCATTGTTGACCGTTGCGATCGTGAGCTCCTCCGCCCACGCCGAACCGGAAAACATTGCGACGCCAGCGGCAGACGCAATAAGCCCTGTCACATAAGTTTTGGTCCGCATTTCGTCTCCTCCTTTACGAATGCATAGCAAAATTCTTACATATGTAAAATTTATGGCGCGGCTCTCCGTAGCTTGTCAAGCACGGTTTTTGATTTTGATTTGCGCGCTGAAAAGACCATTCATTCGATTGTTTTCCTGGCCGAAACAACGGATTTTTCACCGCGCGATCTGACCCCGCGATTATCTTAGCACATTCAAATATGCGCTGCATCGTTCCAGATGTTCGTCATTGTTCGCTTGACCTTTGCTTCAGCCTTTGACAGTTTGACTTGGGCCCGCCGCGAAAAATTTCATGGCGGGTCTGGTTGGAGGAACATCCTGAAATTATTGGAAAACAAGCTGCAGACGATGTGTCGCGCATCTATGGGCCAGCGCATCTGGACCCGACCGATAGCAGGAGAATGTGAGCTGTCACTGCAAGAAATTGCAGCGGGCAGCTGACGGACAGGACAGAGAAACGTGCGCAAAACCATACGCACCATGGAAGACTTTTCGGAATTCGTCGGGCTGTCGCGCCCCACAGTTTCCAAATATTTCAACGACCCATCATCCGTCCGCCCGAAGACCCGCGAGATCATCGAAGCGGCCGTCAAGCAGTCCGGCTTTCGTCCCAATCTTTTCGCGGTGAACCTTAATCGTCGTCGCACGACAATTTTGGGAATCATCATTCCCAACCAGCTCGATCATTTCTACATGGCGATGACCCGCAGGCTGCAAACGCTGGCCGAGCAACGGGGTTATCTGACTGTCGTTCTGTCGTCGGATGGCAAGCCGGAACTGGAAAAGCGCGCGATTGAAACGCTTCGCTCGCTCAATGTCGCGGGCGCCATCATCGCACCGCTTGGCGAACAGTCGCAGCATTCCGCGCTGGCGCGTCTCGCCGACGACGTCCCCATCGTCTATGTGGATTCGCCGCTCGACAGCACCACGCCTTTCGTCGGCACCGACAACCAGAAATCCTTCCACCTGATCGTCGATTATCTCTGCCGTTCTGGCAGCGAGCCTTGCTATTTCTCGATGCCGATTGTGAACAACAACGCTCTCAAACGGCGCGAAGCCTATACGACGGCAATGGAAAAGCTCGGTCACGAGCCACGCATCATCGAACTGGAACCGAGCCGCAGCTGGGATTTCGAACAATATGCCTTTGAACAGACGGCGCGCATCATGCGCGAGAAGGCAAGTTTTCCGACCTCGACGGTGCTCTGCTCCAACGACCGCATCGCCTTTGGCGTTACGGGCGCGCTCTGGCAGGCGGGACTGAAAATCGGCAGGCTCAAGGATTGCGATATCCGCGTGGCCGGTCACGACAACAATCCGCTGTCGGAATATACCTGCCCGCCGCTCACTACGGTCGCACAGGATTATAACGAAATCGGCAGGCTGGCGATTGAGCTTCTGTTCCGTACATTGGGCGAAGATTCCGAAGATCGGCTCGAACTGCCCGAAAGCAACCGCATCCTGCTGAATGCTGAGATCAAGCTGAGAATGTCAGCTTGAATACGCAATTATCGGCAGCAATCACGCCGAACTGCGCATGATCAGATGGCTGTCGAGATAGCGAATATCCTCGCCGGTCGCGCTGCTGCTGTCCTGCTCATTGATGCGTGAAAACAGCATATCCAGACCAAGCTGCGCGATCTGGCGGTAATCCTGGGCAACCGTCGTCAGAGGCGGGCAGGTGAAGCGGCTCAGTGGGTGATCGTCGTGACCGGCGACACGCAGATCGCTGCCTTCCTCTCGCCCGACATGACGCCTGCGTTCAAAAGCTGCCGAAATCACGCCGAAGGCCAGACGATCATTGGCGCAGAGAACCGTGCGCGTCGGGAAACCGCCGCGGTCGAGAATACGCCCCGCCTCCTGATAGCCGAGCTCCTCGAAACTCCAGTTTTTCGGGGTCATCGGCAAAACGATGGGCTCGATACCGAGCCTTTCCATCGTGGCGATATAGGCTGCGCGGCGCTCCAGCGCGTTCTGGTTGACGGCAGGCATTTCCAGAAAACAGGGATGCTCGCCGGTCCTGCATAGATATTCGGTAATGTTGCCGATGCTGACGCGGTTGTCGGTGCCGACAAAGGGCTGGTCCTCGCCGATACGGCTATCCAGAAACACCACCGGCATCGAATCGGAAAGGCTGGACAGAAGCTTGGTGTCGGTTTCAAAACCGAGCGGCGCCATCAGGACACCGGCGATCTTAAGCGACATCAGCGAGCGCATGGCGCGTGCTTCAAGCTTGCGCTCGCCATGCGACGACAGAACGATGGTCCAATAACCTTCCGCAAGGCATCGCAATTCGATCTGGCGAATGATTTCGGCATAGAACGGATCGGAAATATGCGGAACGATGACGCCGATATTCTTCGGCTTCTTGCGGTTGAGGCTGACGGCGAAAATATTGGGCTGATAGTTGTAATCCTTCAGCGCCTTTTCGATGCGGGCGCGCGTGGAAGGCTTTACGCTTTCCGGATTATCGAAATATTTCGAGACCGTAGGACGCGACAAGCCGCTTGCCACGGCGAACTCCTCCATCGTCCTGATCTTGTTTTCAGCCATGCTCCGCTTTCCTCGGGCCAGTCCCGATCGGCGCCCACTCCACGCCTCAAGATTTTTCCATGCGTAAATTTATTTTTTCACAGAAGCAACCTGAATTTCACCGGTGCCAGCCCTTATTACCGCAGAAAATGCTGATATAAGGCAACACAACTGTTTTTCCCGCCGCTATTCGGGCGAAATTAAATCGTTATAATTTTTACACGTGAAAAATTATATATTGACACGTTGAACAAGCTCCATCATGTCTAATGAAGCTCGATAATGGGCTGAAGGCACCTGCCCTTCCGGGAGATTTGAAGACCGACGCAAAGTGCTGCGGTCCGATGAACCAGCAGGTAAGTCATCGTTCATGTCCCTGTTAGAAGGACCGCCCGGCAGACGCCGGTTCATACGGAGGAAATCATGTTTCGCACTTCTCTCGGCCGCATTCTCTTTTCCGGCGTCGCTCTGGCCATGATGGCGGGTTCTGCCTCTGCCGAAGGCGTTGGCGCATCGCTTCTCACCCAGCAGCATCCGTTCTACATCTCGCTCGCTGACGCGATGAAGAAGGAAGCGCAGGCAGAAAACGTGCCGCTCGAAATTTCTATCGCCAATCAGGACCTGAGCAAGCAGCTCGCCGATGTGGAAGATTTCATCACCAAGGGCGTCGATGTCATCATCATTTCGCCGGTTGACAGCAAGGGCGTGCGCTCGGCCATCAACAAGGCTGAAAAGGCTGGCATCAAGGTCATCACGGTCGATGTGCCTGCCAACAATGTGGACGTGACCTCCTTCGTCGGCACCGACAACTTTGCCGGTGGCGAACGCGCTGCCGAACTGATGGCCAAGACCATCGGCGAAAAGGGCAATGTCGCCGTCATCGATTACCCGACGGTTCAGTCAGTTGTTGACCGCGTTGAAGGCTTCAAGAAGGGCATCGCCAAGTATCCCGACATCAAAATCGTGGCGATCCAGCCGGGCATCACCCGTCCGGAAGCACTGGCGACCGCGCAGAACATCTTGCAGGCCAACCCGGATATCGTCGGCATCTTCGGCTTCGGCGATGATGCTGCACTTGCCGCCGCATCGGCTGTGAAAGCCGCCAAGCTTGAAAATCAGGTCAAGGTGATCGGCTTTGACGGCATGGAAGAAGCCCGCAACGCCGTGAAAAACGACCCGATCATGGTCGGCGTGATCGCGCAATATCCAGACCAAATGGGCAAGGTTGCGGTTGAAACCGCCGCCAAGGTCATCAAGGGCGAGAGCGTTCCGGCCAAGCAGCCAATCGTTCCGGGCGTCGTCACCAAGGACGGCGAAACCAAGTAAGACCGCGTGAAGCAGCGACACTCCTCCCAGTCGCTGTTTCCTTTTTGCGGTGGCGGCCCGGAAAGCCTCCCCTTTCCGGGCCGCCACCGCATCCCTTTAGACAGCACGGCTGTGCGGACCCGGCCATATCCGGTTCGTGGCAGACTGCAGCAAACGGAGCGTGGAGGCCTCAAAAGTGACAGATCCTGTGACAGCAACCCAATCCGAACAGAAGACGGCAGCGGATACGGTTCTGGAAATTCGCGATGTTGCGAAGTCTTTCGGCCCGGTCATCGCGCTGAAGCGCATGAACCTGACCGTGCGGCGCGGGCGCGTGCATACGCTGCTCGGTGAAAACGGTGCTGGCAAATCCACGCTGATGAAGATTCTGGCTGGCGTGTTCAAGCCGACCTCGGGCACGATTTTGCTCAAAGACGCGGCCTATGCGCCGAAGAACCCGCGCGATGCACGCGCCAGCGGGATCGCCATCGTCTTTCAGGAATTGAGCCTCTCCCGCAACCTGACCGTTGCCGAGAATATTTTCGCGAACCACGAGCCGAGCCGCTTCGGCTTCATCCGCGAGCGCGAGCTGAACGCGGAAGCGACCAGACTCGTTGCCGATCTCGGACTTCCGGTCGATCCGCGCGCCAAGGTCGGCGATCTTTCGATTGCCCAGCGTCAGCTCGTCGAAATCGCCAAGGGCTTGAGCCAGCCTGCCGATGTCGTCATTCTGGACGAGCCGACTTCATCGCTGTCCGACAGCGAGGCGGAAATCCTGTTTTCAATCATCGAGCGCCTGAAGGCCAAGGGCACTGCCGTCATCTATATCTCGCACCGCATGGAAGAAATCATGCGGCTTTCCGACGACATTACGGTTGTTCGCGATGGCGAATATGTCACGACCACCGAAAAGAGCGAGACCAGCATCGAGCGCCTGATCGCGCTCATGGTCGGTCGCGAGATGAACGACATTTACCCGCCGCGTGAAGCGCCGCGCCCTTCGGACGCCGTTCCGCCGATTCTCGCGACAAAGAACCTGTCCGTACCGGGCAAGTTCCACGAGGTCTCCATCGATGTGAAGCCCGGCGAAGTCCTTGGGCTTTTCGGACTGGTCGGTTCTGGCCGTTCGGATGTAATGAAGGCGCTGTTCGGGATGCTGCGGCCAACGGGCGAAATCAGGCTCGAAGGCGAAGCCATCACGCTTGCCTCGCCGACCGATGCCATTCGCCACGGCATTGCCTTCGTGACCGAGAACCGCAAGGAAGAAGGCCTTGTTCTTCCGCATAGCGTCGAGCGCAACATCAATATGGTGGGGCTCGGCCAGCTGGCGGGGCCTTTCGGCCTGATGCGTTCCAGCGCGGAACGCTCCGCCGCCAAGGCGGAAGTGCTGCGCCTTGCCATCAAGACCGCTTCCATCGACACGGTTGCCGGATCGCTCAGCGGCGGCAACCAGCAGAAGATCGTGCTGGCGAAGTGGCTGCAGACAAAGCCGCGCATCCTCATTCTCGACGAACCGACACGCGGTGTCGATGTCGGCGCGAAATTCGAAATCTATCGCATCATCCGTGAACTTGCCGCCAATGGCGCGGCGATTCTGATGGTTTCCTCCGAACTGCCGGAAGTGCTGGGCCTCAGCGACCGGGTGGTCATCATGCATAACAAGCATGTCGCCGCCATTGTCGATGCCGATGGCCTTACGCCCGAAACCGTCATGAGCTACGCAGCAGGAATGCACCTATGAGCAACGCCCAAAATATCCAGAAGAAAGCCGTGGACGCAGAAGTCCGCCGTTCGCTTTTCTCCTCCCCGCTGGTTCGCCAATATGGCGGCATCATTGTTTCGCTGGCCGTGCTTTGCGTGGTCTTCGCTGTGTTGAACCCGCGCTTTCTGGCTTTCAACAACTTCATGAACATCATGCAGCAGGTGGCGGTGATTGCCGTTGCCGCCTATGGCATGACCTATGTGATCCTGCTCGGTGAGATCGACCTTTCGATTGGCTCCATCATCGCCGTTTCCGGAATGGTGGCGGCGCAAGCCTTCTCCATGGGGTTCGGCTTTGTGCCAACCGTGGTTTTCACCCTTGCGGCGGGCGCCATCATGGGCGGCCTGAACGGAGTGCTTTCGGCAAAGCTGATGCTGCCCTCCTTCATCGTGACGGTCGCGACAATGGGCATCTATCGCGGCATGGTCAGCCTGCCGACCAATGGCGCGCCGGAAATCATCGAAAACGATACCTGGCTCGCCATCGGGTCGGAAAACTGGCTCGGCCTGCCGATCATCATTTGGATTGTCGGCGTCCTGTTCATTTTCAACTATATCCTGCTGTCGAAGACTGTGTTCGGTCGCCGCATCTATCTGTCGGGCGGCAACAAGGAAGCGGCGATTTATTCGGGCATCCGCGTCGACCGCATCAAGATCATCGTCTTCATGCTCTCCGGCGTCATGGCTGCGATCAGCGGCATTCTGCTCTCGTCGCGCCTGTCCTCGGCGCAGACTAATGCGGGCATGGGCTACGAACTCGACGCCATTGCGGCGGTCGTGCTGGGCGGCACCTCGCTTGCGGGCGGCGTCGGCACCATGGTCGGCACCATTCTCGGCGCGCTCATCATCGGCGTTATCAATAACGGCATGAACATGCTGTCTGTGCCTTATTTCTATCAGCTCATCGTCAAGGGCGTGGTCATTCTGGTCGCGGTCTGGCTCGATGTGCGCTCGAAATCCGTACGGACGTAATCGGTGCAGCATATGAAAAAGATCATCACTATCGGCGAAATCGTCGTCGAGATCATGGCCGTGGAAACCGGCAACGGTTTCAAATCCGCCATCCCGTTGATCGGCCCGTTCGCCTCCGGCGCGCCCGCGATCTTCATCGATCAGGCGGCCAAGATGGGCCAGCCTTGCGGCATGGTCAGCGCGGTCGGCAATGACGATTTCGGCGCGCTCAATGTCGAGCGCCTGCAAAACGACGGCGTGGATGTATCGGCCATCGGCGTGCATCCGACAGCCGCTACCGGCAGCGCCTTCGTGCGCTATCGCCCTGATGGCAATCGCGACTTCATCTTCAACATCAAGCACAGCGCATGCAGCGCGATTGGCCTGACACCAGAAGCTGAAACGCTGATCGAGACCGCCGATCATCTGCATATCATGGGTTCGGCCCTGTTCTCCGATGGCATCGTCTCGGCGATCCACGAGGCGACAATCCGCATCAAGGCGAAGGGCGGCACAGTGTCCTTCGACCCGAATATCCGCAAGGAAATGCTGGAATTGCCGGGCATGCGTCAGGCGCTGGCCCATGCTCTGGAAAACACCGACCTGTTCATGCCGAGCGGCCCGGAAATTTTCCTCTTCACCAAGGCGACCGAGGAAAAGGCAGCTGTGGAAGAGTTGCTGGCGCGGGGTGTCAAGGCCGTTGTGGTCAAGCGCGGCGCGGAAGGCGCCAGCTATTTCGACCAGTCCGGCGAAGTTTTCGCGCCTGCTTTCAAGGTCGATGAAATCGACCCAACCGGCGCGGGCGACAGTTTTGGCGCGGCATTCGTAACCTGCTGGCTGCGCGACATGGCCCCGAAGGAAGCTCTTGTCATCGCCAACGCCACCGGCGCACGCGCCGTCGGCGTCAAGGGACCGATGGAAGGCACCTCGACCATGGCTGAAATTGTTGCCTTTCTGCAGAAAAACGGAGTTCCAGCATGAGCGGCACGAACGTTCTGAGCGCACTTCCCGCCCGTTATGCAAGCGGCGTTCGCGGTGGCATCACGTCGATCTGTTCTGCGCATCCGCTGGTGATCGAAGCAGCCCTCCTCGAAGGCATCGCGACCGAGACCGACGTGCTGATCGAGGCCACCTGCAATCAGGTCAATCAGGATGGCGGCTATACGGGCATGACGCCTGCCGACTTCCGCCGCTTCGTGGAAGACATCGCCGCGCGCGTCGGCTTCGACACCAAGCGGCTTATTCTGGGCGGCGACCATCTCGGCCCCAACCCGTGGAAACATCTGCCAGCCGAAGAAGCCCTTGCGAAGTCGGATGTCATGATCGACGCCTTCGTGCGCGCAGGCTTCACCAAAATCCATCTCGATACGTCGATGGGCTGCGCTGGCGAGCCAGTCGCGCTGCCTGATACCGTCACCGCCGAGCGCGCTGCGCGTCTCGCCAAGGTTTCCGAAACGGCGGCCCGCGAAGCCGGATACGACCTGCCGGTCTATATCATCGGCACGGAAGTCCCGATTCCCGGTGGTGCGATGGAAGAAATCGAAGAGCTGGAGCTGACCAAGCCGGGCGCTGCCGTCGAAACCGTCGCCATTCACCGCAAAGCTTTTGCAGCACTCGGACTGGAAGACGCCTTTGCCCGCGCCATCGGCGTTGTGGTGCAGCCGGGTGTCGAATTCGGCAATGAGAATGTCGTCTTCTACAACAGCGAAAAAGCGACGGCTTTAAGCGCTGTTCTGAGCGAAATGCCGCAATTCGTGTTCGAAGCCCATTCGACCGATTACCAGCCGGTGGAAGCGCTTTCCGATCTCGTGCACGACGGTTTCGCTATTCTGAAAGTCGGCCCCGGCCTGACTTTTGCACTGCGCGAGGCTCTTTATGGTCTCGACCAGATTGCGGCATTCCTCGACAAGCTGCCGTATGAAGAAACCCTGCGCGGCAAGATGGAAGCGCTACTTCTGGCCGAGCCGAAGAACTGGGAAAAATATTACCACGGCGACGCGGAAGAGCTGCGGCTGCAACGCCATTTCTCCTATAGCGACCGCATTCGCTATTACTGGCCGCACCCGGTGGCAACCGCCGCCGTCGATTCGCTTTTGAAGCGCCTGGAAGGTCGCAAGATACCCGAAACGCTGATCAGCCAATATCTCGGCACGCTTTATCCGGCTGTCGCCTCGGGTGCGGTCGAAGCCACGCCGCATGCGCTGATGGTCGAAGCCGTCCGCAATGTCGTACGCACTTACGGCAAGGCTGTCGCCTAATTCTCGGAACAGCTTGCGCCTTGCGGCGCAAGCTGTTGGTCTATTTTCCCGGCGCAAGCCGCGCCAGAAAATCGTCGCACCAGCGTGTGACGTCATGGGTTTTGAGAAAATCCATCATGTCGTTATAGCGTTCCTGCCGTTCTTCCAGCGGCATGGACAGCGCCCGCGCAATCGCATAGGCAACGGCTTCCGTATCATAGGGATTGACCAGAACCGCACCATCCAGTTCCTGCGCGGCACCGGCAAAGCGTGAAAGCACAAGCACGCCGGGATCATCCGGGTCCTGCGCCGCGACATATTCCTTTGCCACGAGGTTCATGCCATCGCGCAGCGGCGTGACCAGCCCCACTTTCGCCAGACGATAAAGCCCGGCCAGCACATCGCGATTGAGAGACCGGTTGATATAGCGGATCGGCGTCCAGTCGAAGGTGGCGTTCGCCCCGTTGATGCGCCCGGCCATTTCCGCCACTTCCCGCTGCATATCCTTATATTCCGGCACTTCGGTGCGAGACTTCGGCGTCACCTGCAAAAAGGTGACATGGCCGCGATTGACCGGATCGATTTTCAGAAAATTCTCGAAAGCTTCAAGCCGGTTGGTGATCCCCTTGGAATAATCCAGCCGGTCGACGCCGATGATCAGATCGCGCCCGCTCATGCTGTCGCGCATGCGCTTTACGGAACTGCTGTTTTGCGTCTTCATCGCAATCTCGGCAAAGGCTTCGGTTTCGATGCCGATACCAAAACTGTCCACGCTGAAGCTTCGCCCGAAAGCCTCGAACCGCCGGGGTTCAATCTGTTTGCCGATCTTTTCCCGCCGCAGACCCCCGATGAAATTCTCCACATCGTTTTCCGTCTGGAAACCGACGAGATCGTAATAGGTCAAACCGCGAATGATCGCCTCATGCACCGGAAGCGTCAAAAGCAGATCGGCTGGAGGCCATGGAATATGCATGAAAAAGCCGATGCGATTTTCCACCCCGCAGCGCCGCAATTCTTCGGCCAGCGGGATCAGGTGATAATCATGCACCCAGATTGTGTCGTCGGGCTCGATTAGCGGCAGCAATTGCTGCGCGAACAGCCGGTTGACCCGAAAATAGCCCGCCATATCCTTGCGGGTATAGTCTATGAGGTCCAGCCGGTAATGGCAGAGCGGCCATAGCATGCGATTAGCGAAGCCGGCGTAGTATTCGTCGATATCTTTCTTTTGCAGGCTTAGCAGCGCATAGCTGATCGGCCCGACCTGTTTCGTTTCCAGTTGATGTGTCTCTCTGCCGGACAGTGTTTCACCGGACCAGCCGAACCAGACACCCCCTCTGACATTCAAGGCCGCCTGCAAGGCGACGGCCAATCCTCCTGCCGGGGCTTTTCCCTGCTTATCCGGCAGGGGAACGCGGTTGGAAACCACGACAAGGCGTCCCACTCCATTCTCCTTTCATCGTGTTAGAGCGCGTTTCGATCTGATTGAAGCAGATCGGCGCTCTAACATTTTTGTTTTTACGCACATCTTATCCGAAAACCGTTTCACACTTTTCGGGATGTGCTCTATTGCGTTCCCGCCATTTTGATCACCCAAGCCCGCAAGGCTTTCGGCGAGGCAACCGCGTCCGTGGACAGGTCGCTGATCGCTTCGCCCACGGCAATGCCCATTCCGCCCAAATCCATCGCCGCTTGCAGCATCGGTATATCCGTCAGATCGTCCCCGAACGCGACCGGAAGACGCCCGGCAAAGGCCTTGCTCTGCATCAGGCGGCGCAGAGCGACGCCCTTGTCGCCATGACGCGAACGCAGTTCGAAAACGAATTTCCCAGCCTGAACCCGCCAGTCGGGACCGGCCAGTTTTTCCGCCGCATCGATCAATTCACGCGCAATGTCTTCCTTCTCGGGCGCAAGCCTGAAGTGAACTGCGATCGCATTGCCTTTATCTTCCAGCAGAAGCCCGGCAATACCGGATTGCGTCTCACGAATAAAATCCTTGGCGCGCGCGAATTCTTCGCCCGGCTCCAGCTTTTCGACCTGCCCCGACGGCAGCCGGAACTCGGTGCCGTGCAATGCCGCGATAGCGCCTGAATAGGAAGGGAAACGCTTTGCCACGAAATCCAGCGGACGGCCCGTCATCAGCGCCACTGCGCCGGACAAACGCTCGCGCAATTTTTCCAAGGCGGTCACCAACGCGGGATCGACAACGACGCCGTCCGGCGTTGGTGCGATATCCAGCAGAGTTCCGTCGATATCGAAGAAAAGCGCATAACCGGAATGCTCCGGCGATAATGCCGCAAGCGAAATTCTCTCTGAATGGATCGTGGAGAGGTGCATAGGTTCCAAACCGAATACCCCGTCAAAAGTTCCACAATTCCACAATCTTATCCGCTAGCTTATGCGGTTTTCCGATCACGCCATGCGCGGCGTTTTCCGTTTGAACAGCACGGCAGCCAGACCGAGGATCAGCGTGCCCGCGATGAACAGGAAGGCTGCGGCGGCAATCGCCGGGCTGATGTTTTCGCGGATGGTGGAAAACATCTGTCGCGCCAGCGTGCGCTGGTTGGGACCGGCGACGAACAGCGTCAGCACAACCTCATCCAGCGACGTGGCAAAGGCCAGCACCGCGCCCGAAACCACGCCCGGCATGGCGAGCGGCAACGTCACCCGGCGAAACACAGTCAGCGGCGATGCTCCGAGACTTTCCGCCGCAAGCTCCACTCGCCGGTCAATGCCCGCAAGTGCGCCGGTGACGCTCACCATCACAAAGGGGATCGACACCACCGTATGCGCGACGATGACCCCGAAATAGGAATTGGCGATGCCGAGCCGCACGAACAGCAATTGCATGCCGACGCCCATCACCACCGCAGGCACCACCATCGGGAGCAGAAACAGCGTGCGGATTGGACCGGACAGGAACAGCGCCCGATTGCGCAGGCCAAGGGCTGCCATAGTACCAAGAACCGTCGCCAGCGTCATGGTGCCAAAGCCGATGATCAGGCTGTTGACGATGGCGCGTCGCCAGGCATCGGCTGTTGCCAGTTCCTCGAACCAGCGCATCGACCAGCTTGGCACCGGATAGGTGAGG
This sequence comes from Ochrobactrum soli, assembly GCF_003664555.1. Classification (NCBI taxonomy): domain Bacteria; kingdom Pseudomonadati; phylum Pseudomonadota; class Alphaproteobacteria; order Hyphomicrobiales; family Brucellaceae; genus Ochrobactrum; species Ochrobactrum soli. Next base: position 18,915 of record NZ_RCHH01000025.1, read on the forward strand.
AACACGCTCGACGTGAAGGCCAGCGGCAGGATGGCGAATAAGGGCGCGACCAGAAAAAGGACAGCGGCCACGCCGAACACGATCTTGACGGAGCGTCCCATGGTTATGCCCTCCCCCGCTTTTCGTTGGTCAGGCGACCATAGACCGCATAGAGCAGCAGGCAGACAACCAGCAGCACCATACCCAGCGCGCCAGCCATGCCCCAATTGGCCGAGCCGGTGGCATAATAGGCGATGATCGAGCTGATCATCTGGTCGCTCGGACCGCCGATCAGTGCCGGTGTGATGTAATAACCAATGGCGCTCATGAAGACGAGCAACATGCCGGACAGGATGCCCCGCATGCTGAGCGGCAGCAGAACACGCAGGAACGCCCGCCATGGCGGCGCACCCAGCGAAGCGGCGGCAGGCATCAGATTGTTCGGGATGGACACCAGCACGCTGTAGATCGGCAGAACCATGAACGGCAAAAGCACATGCGTCATGGCGATGATCACGCCCATCCGGTTGAAGATCAGCGGCAGTGGCCCGTTGGTGAGACCGAGCCAGATCAGCGTGTCGTTGATCAACCCCTTGTCCTGCAACAGAATGAACCATGCTGCCGTGCGCACCAGAAGCGATGTCCAGAGCGGCAGAAGCACGGCTGCAAAAAGGGCGCTTTTCACCCAGCCCGTGGCGGAAGCCAGCAACACCGCATAGGGATAACCGATGGCGGCGCAGGCCAGCGTGACCAGTGCGGCGATCCAGAATGTGCGCAGCATGATGGCGCGATTGGCCGACGTGCCCGCGGCCATGGAAACAATCTCGCCTGAACTGTCGCGTTCCATATCCACCGCCGCCAGCAGATTGCGGTCTGTGGTGGGGGACAGCGCATTGGCAATGGCCCGCCAATATTGTGGCTGGCTCCAGCGTTTATCGACTGCTTCCAGATCTAGCGCCGGATCGTCTTTCTCGATGGCTGTAAGCGTCTTGCTCATCAATGTGCGAAAGCCCGACTGGGCGCTGTTCAGGCGCCGCACCATATCGCCGACCGCCTGCTGATCGGTGGATGCCCTGAGATCGGCAACCAGCGCCTGTTTCATCTCCGGTGTCGGACCCGATTGACCGTCCCAACCGGCGACGGCCTCCGCCGTTTGCGGGAGAACCCGCAGCACCGCCGTGTCGGAGATTGCCTGTTTCATCATCACGCCAAGCGGCCACAGGAAAAACAGCGCAATGAAGATCAAAAGCGGCGCGATGAGCAGAACCGAGCGTGTGCTTTTGGCGGAGAGAACCGTCATGCGACAATTGTCCAGCAATCGGCTGCATTGAAATGCGCCACCACATCGACGCCCGGTTGCCATTCGCGCGCCTTACGGTCGAGGCGCACAATGAAATGATGCGCCTTGTCATCCAGCTGGATGCGCAGATGATCGCCCTGATAAACACTATCGGTCACGCGTGTGCTGAGATTATTGTCGGCCTTGGCCTCGCCGCCCAGTTCGATCCGCTCCGGGCGGATGGAAAGCAGCACATCTTGCCCCGGCGTCAGCGCGCCGGATGATGAGGCGTTCAACTCGGCGCCGTTCTTGAGGCGGATCAACGTTTTCGTTCCATCGACACGCTCCACCTTGCCTTCGGCCAGATTGGTTTCACCAATGAATTCTGCCACGAAACGGGTCTTCGGCTCGTCGTAGATTTCGCGCGGCGAGCCGATCTGTTCGATCTGTCCCTTGTTGAACACGGCGATACGGTCCGACATGGTCAGCGCCTCGCTCTGGTCATGTGTCACGAAAACGATGGTCAAACCGAGGCGGTTGTGGAGCGCGCGGATATCGAGCTGCATCTGTTCGCGCAATTGCTTGTCGAGCGCGCCAAGCGGCTCGTCCATCAGCACCACGCCCGGTTCGAAAACCAGCGCACGGGCCAAAGCCACACGCTGCTGCTGCCCGCCGGAAAGCTGCGACGGCTTGCGCTCGCGCATGGTTGAAAGCTGCACCATATCCAGCACTTTTGCGACCTTGTCGGATATCTCCGCCTTGCCAAGCCCGCGCATCTGCAATGGGAATGCGATGTTCTCGCCGACGCTCATATGGGGAAACAGCGCATAGTTCTGGAACACGACGCCCATATTGCGCTTGTAGGACGGAACATCGTTGATCGACTTGCCATCGACGACAAGCTTGCCGCCGCTCGGGCTTTCAAAGCCAGCGAGCATCATCAAAAGCGTGGTCTTGCCCGAACCGGATGGCCCAAGCAAACTGACGAACTCGCCGCGTGCTATATCGAGGTTGAGCCCGTCTATGACTTTGAAATCGGCGTAGGATTTACTGATATTCTCAAATCGAATTCGATAGTCCGTCAATGAATCACTCCAGTTGCCGGCATCGGAATATCCCGTCCACCCGATGGAGCGGGTCCAGTTTTAACGGAACCGCTCTATCTCTTTGTTATCTCGGCAGACGGGATGGCGATGGGTGTTCTCAGGCTAACCCGTTTACTGCGCCAGCCAGGCGTTGAAGCGCTTCGTCAGCTCTTCCGAATTGTCGATCCAGAAATCGACATTGAGCGGAATCGCATCCGTCATATTGGCTTCCGCCGTTGGCAGATCGGCTGCGAATTCCGCCGGAACCTTGCTCGCGGCGTCCTTGTTCGGCAGACCATAGGCTACATATTTCGGCAGCTTGACCTGATTTTCCGGTTCGCTGGTAAACGCGATGAAATCCATGCCTGCGTCCTTGTTTTCGGCGTCCTTCAGGACGACCCAGCTATCGACGGCATAGATGCTGCCCGGCCATACAACCTTGAAATTCTTGCCTTCGGCGCGGTTGATGCCGGTGATGCGACCGTTATAGGCCGAAGCCATTACAACTTCGTCGGAAGCCAGCAATTGCAGCGGCTGCGCCCCTGCTTCCCACCACACGATATTCGGCTTCAGCTCTTCGAGCTTCTTGAAGGCGCGGTCAACGCCTTCTGGCGTGCCCAGCACATCATAGACTTCATCCTTCTTGACGCCATCGGCGAGTAGAGCGAATTCCAGCGTGTACTTTGCGCCCTTGCGCAACGAGCGCTTGCCGGGGAACTTCTTTACATCCCAGAAATCCGCCCAGGACTTGGGGCCGTCCTTCAGCTTGTCGCCATTATAGGCAATGGCCGTGGACCAGACGATGGCGCCAACACCGCAATCATTGACCGCGCTGTCGAGGAACTTGTCCTTGCCGCCAAGCTTGTCCCAGTCGATCTTTTCATAAAGACCATCGGCGCAGCCGAGCGCCAGTTCCTCGGCTTCCACCTGCACCACATCCCAATTGGGCTTGCCAGCCTTCACCTTGGCCTGAACGACACCGTAACCGCCGTCCCATGATTCATCGAGCAGCGGCTTTCCGGTCTTTTCCGAAAACGGCTTGAAATAGATTTCGCGCTGCGCATCCTGATAGTTGCCGCCCCAGGAGACGACGGTCAGATCGCGCGCGGCAGCAGGCGCGGCATGAAAACCGGCCACAGTTGCAAGAAGTGCACCGGCATAGGCAAGGCGTGCCATTTTCATAATTTTATTTCCCCATTTGTTTCGACAGGTTCATCCTGCCGTAGTTGTAATGGGAACCATGCTAGCCCGATCATTTGTTGCGGGCAATAAGCTATTATCAGCCATAAGCGAAAGTGTTACGCACCGCTGACCGTGGCCTGATCTATATCTTCTGCGCCAGAATCTTATCAATGCGCCGACCATCCATGTCGACAATTTCGAAGCGCCAGTCGTCATATTCGAAGCTGTCGCCGACGGACGGCAAATCGCCCAGCTGCAACAGCGCAAAACCGGCAATCGTGTGATAGCCGCGATCTTCCGGGATTTCCGTAAAGCCCAGCCGATGAAAGGCTTCATGGGCTGACATCAAACCGTCGATCAGAAGCGAACCGTCCGTGCGGGTCACGATATCCGGCTCTTCATCATCAATATCGGGTATATCGCCCGCGATGACTTCAAGCAGGTCAGACTGCGTGACAATGCCTTCGAGGATACCATATTCGTCAACCACCACGACCAGCCGTACCGGACTTTTCTTGAAGATTTCCAGCACGCGGAAAATCGGCGTTGCTTCGTGCACCACGACGAGTTCGCGGATCGCCTTCAGTGGATCGACCGCATGACCGTCGAGTACCTGATCCAGCAGGTCTTTCTTGAGAACCATGCCGATGGGTTCATCAATGCTCTGATGGGCGATCAGCAATTGTTCGTGGCGACAGTCGCGGATGGTCTTGAGCATTTGTTCCTGACTGTCATCGGCATCGATCCAGTCGATTTCGCGCCGTGGCGTCATGATATCGCCAACGCGACGATCACCGATGGTCAGCGCGCGCGCCACCACCTCGCGCTGTGTCATTTCGATCAGCCCGGCCTGCTGGCTGGCTGCAACGAGCAGCTTGATTTCTTCGGGAGAATGAGTCGAACCCTCTCCGTTGCCGGGCTGCAAGCCACACAGGCGCAGCACCAGATTGCCCAGAGCGTTAAGCGTCGAAATGGCGGGCCAGAAGATGAAGGTGAACGCGCCGAGCGGGCGGACGACAAAAAGCGCCGTGCCCTCGCTGCGCTGCAAGGCGAGGCTTTTGGGCGCAAGTTCGCCTAGCACGATATGCAGCGCCGTAATGATGATGAAGGAAATCGCAACCGCGATGGCATGGGAACCGAAGCTTACCCAGTTGGTTGGCAATGCGCCCAAAGCGGGTTCTATGAGATGCGCAAGCGCCGGTTCGCCGATCCAGCCAAGCGCGAGCGATGAAATGGTGATACCAAGCTGGGTGGCCGCCAGATTGGCGTCGAGATGATCAACCGCGCGCATAAGGGCAGAAGCGTTGGTGCGCTTTGCCGCGACCAGTTCAGCCACCCTGCTTTTACGGACCGCGACCAATGAAAATTCAGCGGCAACGAAGAAACCGTTAGCAGCCACCAGAAGAAGAACCGCTACGATACCGATAACATCAGCCCAATACATGCTTGTCCCTATCGCGGGTTGCGACTCTTATTTTTACAGGAACACTATGCATGAGGCTGGGTCGCCGCTCAAGGAACGCTCGAATTTTACTGGCAATTCAATCAGGCGTCAGTCAACCACCGTCACGACTTTTGGCGCTCCGCCAATCGTGCCGATGATAGTTGCCGCCGGATAACCCGCAGAGTGGATCATTGCGAGAATGCGCTCAGCCGCATCCGGTGCACAGGAAACAAGCAGCCCGCCCGACGTTTGCGGATCGGTCAACAATTGCTGCTTCCAGAGCGGAGTATCGTCCGCCAGTCGCACGTCATCACCATAACTCGCCCAGTTGCGGGTCGAAGCGCCGGTGATGAAACCTTGTTCCGCAAGACGTGCGGCTTGAGCCAAAAACGGAAGATCACTGTATCGAAGCGTGATGCCGACATTGGACCCCCGCGCCATTTCAAGCGCATGACCGAGAATGCCGAAGCCCGTCACATCGGTGACCGCGTGCACAGCTTCATCCTTGCCAAGTTCCGCGCCGACCCGGTTCAACAAAGTGACGGAGGCCATCATCTCATCGTAACCGGCACCATCAAGAACCTGTTTCTTGAACGCTGCGGAATAGATGCCGACACCGAGCCCCTTGGTCAAAATGAGCGCATCGCCCGGCCTCGCGCCGCTATTCTTGCGCAGATTGGCAAGCTTGCAAGTGCCAACCACCGCCAGCCCGTAGATCGGCTCCGGCGCATCGATCGAATGGCCGCCCGCCACCGGAATTCCGGCTTCTGCGCAGATGCTGGAACCGCCTTTCAGAATATGGCGGATCATTTCGGCAGGCATTTGATTCACCGGCATGCCGAGGATCGCCAGCGCCATGATGGGCGTTCCGCCCATCGCGTAGACGTCGGATATGGCATTGGTTGCCGCAATACGCCCGAAATCGACCGGATCGTCCACCATCGGCATGAAGAAGTCGGTGGTGGCGATCACACAGTTCTCATCGTCAAGCTGCCAGACCGCTGCGTCGTCGCCGGTCTCGGTGCCGACCAGCAGCTGCTTGAAAGGTTGGATGGCGGGCTGATCAGCAAGCAGATTTTGCAACACGGCAGGCGCCAGCTTGCAGCCACAGCCGCCGCCATGCGCCAGAGTGCTGAGACGGATGGGCGATGCGATATCCATAGGTCCTCCTGAACCGAAAGCGGTTCCCGTGATGCTATTTCGTATCAGATCGTGATCTCGCGCGCCGTCATGCTATAACGGAAAGCGTCCGCGTCGAGACAATCGAGCCGCATGCTGGCGACCTCGGCTTGCGGATACATCAGGAAGCCAAGCTCCCCGCTCTGCGCAGATGGCAAATCGATATCGCTGCCATCATTGAAGGCAATCCAGTTGCCTTCCCATGCGCCGAAGAGCTTTTGACGAACGGCAACCACACGCGGATCGTCCGCTGTCAAACCGTCCTTCTCTTCTTCAAGCATGACCTTTCGCACATCGGCCGGATCGGTCGCCACCCAGCCGACGCCATCGAGATAGATTTCAGCACGACAATGTTGCGACTTGGTGATGACCTCGTTCTTTGCGCCAAGGCTCTTGTAACCGAAAGCGGACGGCGCCACCCGCACCCCGTAAAGGTCACGCGCGGGAATGCCAACAGAGCGCACCAGCGCCACGAACAGCGGGTTGAGATCGGCGCATTTGCCGCCAAGATCACCGCTCCTCAACATGGCGACGATATCGCCGTCGCCGCAGCCGCGCGTGGACGCGCGCCGATAGGTGTTGGCGACAACCCAGTCATAGATGCGGCGGGCCTTATCCTGATCACTTGCGGCGTCGCCGACAATCTTGTTTGCGGTCTCCCGAACAATGCCATCCACTGGTGCCAGCCGTGTTCCAGCCAGATATTTTGCGCGCTCGGCCTGTGTCAGCGGCACGGCGGTCGCCGATGCCTCAAGGCTGCTGGCGCGGTCACGGGTCGAGATGAGACTAATGATTTCCGCAGTCGGCGTTTCTTCACCCGGCGCCCATTCGAGATAGAGGAGGCCTACCCCGCTGCGTGGATCGCGATTGATCTGCGCAACCCTGGCATTTGTCGTCCACCGATTGCCTTCCGGGCGGTTCCAGTCATCCGCCTGAAAACCGGCCAAAGGCACCCATGCCCGAATGACATCCTTGGATGCGGTCGGGCTCACAGTTGTCCTGATCTCGAAACTGCGCCAGTTCGATGGCTTGGGCGTAAACGTGCCGTCATCGGCAAAGGCAGGGGCCGTGGCGAAGCTCGGCAGAAGGCTGAGGGCGGCGCAGGCCGCGCCGGATTTGAGGAGTTCCCGACGATTCATGACGATCCCCTTTCGTGGCCCCTCTTTAGGAGCCATGAGCTCTGTTTCTTACGAATATGCGGAGAAAGCGCTGCTGTTGCGCCCGACCTCGAAAGACCAGCGCATGCCAGGAATGATCTGTGATCAAGGCCCCGAAACTCGGGAGCAGCGGAAGAAGTCACACGCGCAGTCTGCCGTGTTTGTTTAACTCCGTCAATCAACCATCGAACAAGAGAAAGTCATCGTGAAGATTACATTCATGTATTAATACTTGAGTACGCCTGTCATGTTATATATAAATGGGCTTTGTTATTATATTTTTCGCCCTTCGGTTCGGTTGACAACTTCGTCTTATTGCGGTGAACTGCCAAAGTGAAAGTCAAGCCTGCCCGACAACGTGACCGGGAAAATTTCCCCTGCACGTCGGTTCTAATCATCAGGGAGGTATCGCACGATGAATGTGGAGCTCTCACGCCGCCAGTTTCTGGGCGGAACGGGAGCGGTGGTAGCGGCTTCGGCGCTCGGTTCTTTCGGCTTCGGTGCGGTGGAAACCGCCTATGCCGAATCCATCCGCCCCTTCAAGCTGGCCAATACGACCGAAACCCGGAATACCTGCCCTTACTGCTCCGTAGCCTGCGGCATCATCCTTTATTCCAAGGGTGATCTGCGCAAGGGCGAGAAATCCGACCTGATCCATATCGAGGGCGATACGGACCACCCGACCAATCGCGGCACGCTGTGCCCCAAGGGCGCGGCGCTCAAGGATTTTGTCAAGGCGGAGACACGCCTGAAATATCCGATGGTGCGCGAACCGGGCACCAGTGCATTCAAGCGGATATCATGGGAGGACGCGCTGGACCGGATCGCGCGCCACCTCAAAGATGACCGTGACGCGAATTTCATCGCGAAGAACGAGGCGGGCGTCACCGTCAACCGCTGGACGTCGACGGGCTTTCTCGCCGCATCCGCAACCACCAACGAAACAGCGTTTCTCACCTACAAGGTGGTGCGCAGCACAGGCATAGTCGCATTCGATAATCAGGCACGCGTCTGACACGGCCCGACGGTGGCGAGTCTCGCCCCATCATTTGGCCGTGGCGCAATGACCAACGCCTGGACAGACATCAAGAACACTGATCTCATCGTCGTCATGGGCGGCAATGCGGCGGAAGCGCATCCGTGCGGCTTCAAATGGGTGACGGAGGCCAAGGCCAACCGTGGCGCCCGGCTGATCGTCGTCGATCCGCGTTTCACGCGCACGGCATCGGTGGCGGATTATTATTCGCCGATCCGTCAGGGGTCGGATATCGCCTTCCTGCTCGGCGTCATCAACTACTGCATCCAGAATGACAAGGTGCAGTGGGAATATGTGAAGCATTTCACCAATGCCAGCTACATCGTCAAGGATGGCTTCGAATATAAGGACGGACTTTTCAGCGGCTATGACGAGGAAAAACGCGACTATGATCGCTCAAGTTGGGATTATGTGATCGGCGATGACGGCTATGCCGTTGTGGACGATACGTTGCAGCATCCGCGTTGCGTGTGGAACCTGCTGAAGCAGCATGTGTCCATCTACACGCCGGAAATGGTCGAGCGCATTTGCGGCACGCCGAAGGAGAAATTCCTGAAAGTGGCCGAGATGATCGGCGAATGCTCCTCGCCGACCAAGACTATGACATCCATGTATGCGCTGGGCTGGACGCAACATTCCAAGGGCGCGCAGAACATTCGCGGCATGGCGATGCTGCAACTGATCCTTGGCAATATCGGCGTGCGGGGCGGCGGCATGAATGCGCTGCGCGGTCACTCCAATATTCAGGGTCTGACCGATATCGGCCTGATGTCCAATCTTCTGCCGGGCTATATGAATATCCCGGTCGAGAAGGAGATCGACCTCGACACCTATATGTCGACGCGCAGCTTCAAGCCGCTGCGCCCGAACCAGACAAGCTACTGGCAAAACTACAAGAAGTTCTTCGTGAGCTTCCAGAAGTCCATGTGGGGGAGCGCCGCTGTAGCAGAAAACGACTTTGCCTATGACTGGCTGCCGAAGCTGGACGTGCCGAATTATGACGTGTTGCGCATCTTCGACATGATGAACAATGGCAAGGTCAACGGTTATGTCTGTCAGGGCTTCAATCCGCTGATGGCTGTGCCAAACCGCAACAAGCTGACCGCGGCCCTATCGAAGCTGAAATTCCTCGTCACGATGGACCCGCTTGAAACGGAAACATCGCGCTTCTGGGAAAATCACGGCGAGTATAACGACGTCGATACCGCATCAATCCAGACGGAAGTGTTCCAGCTGCCATCCACCTGCTTTGCAGAGGACGAAGGTTCGCTGACCAATTCCGGACGCTGGCTGCAATGGCACTGGCCGGGGGCGACACCGCCCGGTGAGGCGAAGACCGACAACTGGATCATGGCGCAGATCTTCATGCGGCTGAAAGCGCTTTATAGCAAGGAAGGCGGCGCACTCCCCGATCCAATTCTCAATCTGGTCTGGGAGTACAAGGACCCGGAAGAACCGACCGCCGAAGAACTGGCAAAGGAGCTCAACGGCAGCGCCCTGACCACGCTGATGGACCCGACGGACCCGAGCAAGGTGGTGCTGGAGGCAGGAAAACTGCTACCCGGTTTTGCCGTGCTGCGCGATGACGGTTCCACCGCGTCGGGCTGCTGGATCTATTCGGGTTGCTTCACCGAGGCTGGCAACAACATGGCGCGCCGCGACAATCACGATCCTGACGAGACCGGTGCCTATCTCAACTGGTCGTGGGCGTGGCCTGCCAACCGGCGCATCCTCTACAACCGTGCCTCCGCCGATCTCAACGGCAAGGCATGGGACCCGAGCCGTAAGCTCATCGAGTGGGACGGAACCAAATGGACAGGCTATGACGTGCCGGACATCGCGCCGACCGCCAAGCCACAAGAAGTCGGTCCTTTCATCATGAATGCGGAAGGCTCGTCGCGCCTGTTCTGCCGTGGCATGATGCGGGATGGTCCGTTCCCGGCCCATTACGAGCCGTTTGAATCGCCGATCGCCAATGTGGTTGCGCCAAATGTCCGGGGCAATCCGGTGGCCCGCGTCTTCAACAACGACTTCAAGCAGTTCGCCGATACCGCATCCGAGGAGTTCCCCTATGCGGCGACCTCCTATCGCCTGACCGAACACTTCCACTACTGGACCAAGCATGTGCATGTGAATGCCGTGTTGCAGCCGGAATTCTTCGTGGAAATTTCGGAAGAACTGGCCAAGGAAAAGGGCATCGCCAAGGGCGACTGGGTGCGCGTCTGGTCTAAGCGCGGCTCGGTCAAGGCCAAGGCGGTGGTGACCAAACGCATCAAGCCGCTCATCTGCGACGGCAAGACGGTGCATGTGGTCGGCATTCCGCTGCACTGGGGCTTCATGGGCGCTGCCCGCAAGGGCTTCGGCCCCAATTCACTGACCCCGTTCGTCGGTGACGCAAACATCGAGACGCCAGAATTCAAGGCGTTTTTGGTCAATATCGAGCGCAGCAGCGCGCCTGTTGCTTAGAAGGGATTGAAGAATGTTTCCACCCGTTCCCAATCCCAGTGTCCAGCCGCAAGCTCCGCGCTTCGGTGACAGTGACCTGATGCGGCGGTCGGCGTCATCCGTGACGCCACCTGCTGAACGCCAGACAGAAGTGGCCAAGCTGATCGACGTGTCGAAATGCATCGGCTGCAAGGCGTGCCAGTCGGCCTGTGCCGAATGGAACGATACGCATGAGGAGGTGGGCATCAATGTGGGGGTCTATGACAACCCGCATGATCTGACGCCCAACACCTTCACGCTGATGCGCTATACGGAATGGGATAATCCCGACACCGGCAATCTGGAATGGCTCATTCGCAAGGATGGTTGCATGCATTGTGAGGACCCCGGCTGCCTCAAGGCCTGTCCGGCGCCTGGCGCCATCGTGCAATATTCCAACGGTATCGTCGATTTCATCCACGATAATTGCATTGGCTGCGGCTATTGCATCAAGGGCTGTCCGTTCAACATCCCGCGCATCTCGGAAGTGACCCACAAGGCCTATAAATGCACGCTGTGCTCCGACCGCATTGCGGTTGGACAAGGCCCGGCCTGTGCAAAAGCATGCCCTACTCAGGCCATCGTCTATGGAACCAAGGACGAAATGAAGGAATGGGCCGATAGACGCATCAAGGATCTGAAATCCCGTGGCTTTGAAAATGCCGGGCTTTACGATCCGCCGGGAGTCGGCGGCACACACGTCATGTATGTGCTGCACCACGCCGACAAACCGGAAATTTACGCCAACCTGCCGAACAATCCGCGCATCAGCCCGGTTGTCGAAGTCTGGAAAGGCGTCTCCAAATATGCAGGCATGGCGGTAATGGGGCTGGCCGTCGCCACCGGCTTCCTGCATTATATTTTCAAGGGTCCGAATGTCGTGACCGAACATGATGAGGAAGAGGCCGAAAAGCTCACGGGAGAAAAAAGCTCATGAGCAAGACCGACTTTGACGATGTTTCCGCCAGCGATGACATAGAACCGGGCAAGCCGGTCCGCGTGCATCGCTATTCCGGCGGCGCGCGCATCAATCACTGGATCACCGCCATCAGCCTCGTGCTGCTGGCGCTTTCCGGGCTTGCCATGTTCCACCCTTGGCTGTTTTTCCTGTCCGGTCTTTTCGGCGGCGGTCAGTGGACGCGCACGATTCATCCATGGATCGGCGTCGTGCTGTTCTTCAGCTTCTTTGGTCTTTTCGTGCGTTTCTGGAGCGCCAATCTCTGGAAGCGCGAGGACACGCGCTGGCTCGGTCAGGTCGATGATGTGATCGCTGGCAATGAGGAGAAACTGCCCGAAATCGGCAAATATAATGCCGGGCAGAAGCTCGTTTTCTGGTCAATGTCATTGCTGATCATCATCCTGATCGTCTCAGGCCTCGCCATCTGGAACGAATATTTCGGCTTTATCGTCAGCATCGACCAGCAACGCTGGGCATTGCTTATCCACTCCATGGCCGCCGTCATCGCCATCTGCGTCTGGATCGTGCATGTCTATGCCGCAATCTGGATCAGAGGCACGTTCAGCGCCATGACGCGCGGCACGGTGACCGGCGGCTGGGCATGGCGGCACCATCGCAAATGGCTGCGCGAGTTGAACGCCAAGCGCAAGGCGAAGCAGGCAAGCGGCAAACCGGCAGCATGATTTTACGCATCGCCGGGTTGAAAAATCTGGCGATCGACCGAGAATGAATATGGTTGCACTGGTCCACGTGGCCCGGCGGGTTCGTGAGGGAGTAGAATGGCAGGTAAGACAGATCTAGCGCCGGACCCGACGGCGATTGGCGAAATATCGTCTCCACCCTTTGTACGATTGCCTGATCCCGACGACCTGTTTTCCCGAAGAGCCGCGCGCCTGCGGCTGCTGGGTTCGGTCAGCCCACTCAAACCCTATCTCGAATTTTTGGCCGATCTGAGCGGTGCGCAGGCTGCGGTTCAAAAAGAGCTCGGCCCGGTTTCGCCAAGCGACACCAGCCGGAAACCTGAAATGCCCTGCATTGACCGCGATGTGGCAGCATCGGATGGCACCCTGAATTCAACCTTCGACAACTTGTTTGATCGCGTGCACCATATCGTCAAACCGCAAGATGCCGCCGATGCCTTGGCACGTGTGGCCGCAGCCAGCCCGGCAGAGCGCCGCAGCATGATTGATGCGGTTTTTACCGGTATGCTGCCGCCGGATGCGATTGCCGAACATATCTATATCTGGGCAGGGCTTCAGTTGCATTTCACGCGGCTTGCATCCGCGCTTGATCCGAAAGCCGTGCTGCCCGTTGCCGATGGCGTCTGCCCCACTTGCGGCAGCATGCCATCCGGGTCAATCGTGGTGGGCTGGAAAGGCGCACATGGTGCGCGCTTTTGTTCCTGCTCGGTTTGCAACACGCTCTGGCACTATGTCCGCATCAAGTGCGTCTGCTGCGGCTCCACCAAGGGCGTCGGCTATAAGGAAGTTGAAGACGGCGGCGGCGTCATCAAGGCGGAAACCTGCGACGAATGCCAAAGCTGGACCAAGATCATCTACCAGCAGCAATCCACCGATGCAGACCCGATGACCGACGATGTGGCAAGCCTCGGCCTTGATATGCTGATGCGCGAAACGCCCTATCGACGCGGCGGTTTTGCGGCCTTGCTTGCAGGATTGTGAGGCACGATGGATCAGACCCGGTCTCACCTGCGGCAGTTGCCCTCCGTCGATGCACTCCTGCAAATGCCGGAACTTGGTCCCGGGCTCGAACGCTTTGGTCGCCCGGCGCTGACCGAAGCCATCCGCACTGTTCTGACCGAAGTGCGCGAAGCCGTGAAATCCGGTGCTGCACCGTCCTACAGCGCAGAGATTACCCAACGCGTTATTGATTTGCTTGAAGCCTCGGAGCAATCGAGCCTGCGCCCGCTGTTCAATTTGACGGGAACGGTTCTGCATACCAATCTCGGACGCGCCATATTGGCCGAAGCGGCCGTCGAGGCTGCGACGGCAGCCATGCGCGAAGCCGTTTCGCTGGAGTTTGATCTTTCCACCGGTGCACGCGGCGAACGCGACGACCATTTGCGCGCTTTGGTCTGCGAACTAACCGGCGCGGAAGATGCGACCATCGTCAACAACAATGCCGCCGCCGTGCTGATCGTGCTAAACAGCCTTGCGGCGGGCAAGGAGTCTGTCGTTTCACGCGGCGAACTGATCGAAATCGGCGGCGCGTTCCGCATGCCGGATATCATGACCCGCGCAGGCACCAGACTGGTTGAGATTGGCACCACCAACCGCACCCATCCTCGTGATTATGAAGGCGGCATTGGGCCGGATACGGGGCTGATCTTGAAGGTCCACACCTCCAATTACCGCATTGAAGGCTTTACGCGGGAAGTAACGGCGGCGGAGCTTGCCGCAATCGCCAAGGCGCGCGGTGTGCCGCTGGTCAACGACCTTGGGTCCGGCACACTCGCCGATCTGACGGTTTTCGGTCTGGCGCATGAGCCGACCGTGCGCGAAGCGGTGGCCGAAGGGGCCGATATCATTACCTTCTCCGGCGACAAGCTGCTCGGCGGACCGCAGGCCGGGTTCATCGTCGGCCGGCGCGATCTGATCGCCCGCATCAACAAAAACCCGATGAAGCGCGCCCTTCGCGTGGACAAGATCAGGCTCGCCGCGCTGGAAGCAACGCTGAAGCTCTATCGCAATCCCGAACGTCTGGCCGAAAAGCTGCCGACGCTGCGCTATCTGGCGCGGTCGAAAAGCGACATTGCCATTCAAGCGACCCGATTGCAGCCGGAACTGCAAAAGGTGCTCGGTTCAGCTTTTGATGTGACAGTGACGAATTGCGCCAGCCAGATCGGCTCCGGCGCTCTGCCATTATCAACCGTCCCAAGCGCCGGATTGTCCATCGCCCCGAAAAACGGCAGTGGCTCCGCGCTCACCTCTTTGGCCACCGCGCTCCGACAATTGCCGCTGCCGGTGATCGGGCGCATCGAAAAAGGCGTTTTCATTCTCGATCTGCGCTGCCTTGATGATGAGACCCGCTTCGTCAGGAACCTGGCTTCCTATGCGGCTCGCTGATCTTTTCTCCCGCAAGCCAAAGCCAGACAGTGACGCGCAGTCGCTGGAACAGGCGCTTGTCGCGGCGAAATCAGGGGACTACGCCACCGCCCTGTCGATATGGGAACCGCTGGCGCGCAAGGGCAATGCCCGCGCCCAGAACAATATCGGTGCCTGTTTTGCGGGCGGCATGGGGGTCGAAAGAAATATCGATCTCGCGCATCAATGGCTGGCCTTGTCTGCAAAGGCGGGTGACGCCTCCGGCCAGCGCAATCTCGCCTCGCTTCTGTTCAAGGGCGAGGACATCGACCCCAACTATCCCGAAGCGGCAAGACTCTATCGGCTGGCTGCCGAACAGGGCGACGCGCAAGCGCAGGACATGCTGAGCTGGATGCTGCTGGAAGGCGACGCCATTGTCGCCGACCCGGTGGAAGCACGCGAATGGGCGCTGAAAGCCGCCGAAAGCGGTGTTGCCGCCGCCATGACGCGGCTTGGTATGATCTATCATAACGCACTCGGTGTGCCGCGCGATCCAGCGCAAGCCGTGTTCTGGTGGCGCAAGGCGGCGGACGCTGGCGATGCCGATGGCGAAGCCATGCTGGGTGCCGCGCTTCATCTCGGCATGGGTGTGGAGCGAAATGCTTTGTCGGCTTATGAACACCTGTTACGCGCTCGTTCCCAAGGCAGCGCCCTTGCCGAGCCCTTTCTGCAAGCGGCTCGCGAACAGCTGGATGACGATGAGCGCAGAACAGCCGAAACGCGCGCTGCCGGAGGCCGCCGCCCATGATTATCGGCACGGCTGGACATATCGACCACGGCAAGACGTCCCTCGTCCGTGCGCTCACGCAAATCGACACTGACCGGCTCAAGGAAGAAAAGGCACGCGGCATTTCCATCGATCTTGGCTTTGCCTATCTGCCCCTGACAGGCGACGAACAGGAAATCCTCGGTTTCGTCGATGTGCCGGGGCATGAAAAATTCGTGCATACCATGCTGGCGGGCGCGGCCAGCATCGACTTCGTTCTGCTGGTGGTGGCGGCCGATGACGGCATCATGCCGCAAACACGCGAACATCTGGCCATCGTCAATCTGCTTGGGATCAAACGCGGCATCGTTGTGATCACCAAGTGCGATCTTGTCAAAGCCGCGCGCGTGAGTGAGCTGGAAGCCGACATCCGCAACATTCTGGCCGCAACACCGCTTGCCGATGCTGTCATATTGCCGGTGTCCACGGTGACTGGCGAAGGACTGGACCAGCTTAAAGCGACGCTCGAAACCGAGGCGCGAAGCTTTCCGCATCGCCCTGCCGATGGACGCTTTCGCCTTGCTGTGGATCGGTCCTTCACCATCCAGGGCGCGGGGACTGTCGTGACAGGCACCGTCCTTTCCGGCACGGCCAGGATCGGCGATCAACTGACTATCAGCCCTTCGCGAAAACCGGTGCGCGTGCGCACAATCCATGCGCAAAACCGGCCACGCGAAACTGCACAGGCGGGCGACCGTTGCGCGCTCAATCTGGCAGGCGAGGGCATCTCCAAGGACGCTGTCAGTCGTGGCGACATGGTGTTGTCGCCCGACTTGCACCTGCCGACAGATCGTATCGACGCCTCGCTTTCAATCCTGCCATCGGAACGCAAGCCGATAGACCAGTGGTTTCCAGTACGGCTGCACCATGCGTCGGCGGAAGTGGGTGCGCGCATCGTGCTTTTGCAGGACGAGGCGCTCGCGCCGGGCGCGCATGGACGTGTGCAACTGGTGCTGGATCGCCCGATTGCAGCCGCATCGGGTGATCGTTTTGTCGTTCGCGATGTCTCCGCGCAGCGGACAATCGGCGGTGGTCGCTTTCTTGATCTGCGCCCGCCGCAGCGCAAGCGCCGTAGCCCTGAACGCATGGCGCAACTCGACGCCCATGCCATTGATGACCCAGTACAAGCGGCCCGGGCGCTGCTGTCCGTCGATCCGTTTTATCTGGATGCAACCGCTTTTCTGCGCGACCGTGCTTTGAGCCATGGACCGCAATATCTGGCGCAAGCGCTCGATGCGACGGTTCTGCCGCAAGGACAGGCGCGGTTGCTGCTGTTGCCGGAGCGCTGGGATGCATTGCGGAATGCCATTCTTGAGCGGCTCGGCATTTTCCATGACGAGAACCCGGACCTGATCGGCATGGGCGTGGAAAGACTGCGTCTGCTTTTAAAACCGCGCCTGCCTGCAAGCGCCTTCCGGGCTGCGATAGCCGCGTTGACGGATTTGCAACTGGTGAAGCTCGACGGCGCTTGGCTTCGGCTCAGCGAGCATGAGGTGACGATGAGTGACGCCGACGCGGTACTGTGGGAGCGGATCGCGCCGATGCTTGGCGGCGAAGCGCGCTTTCGCCCGCCGCGCGTGCGCGACATTGCCGGTTTGGTGGGCGAAAAGGAGGAAGACATCCGCCGCATTCTCAAGCTTGGCGGTCGGATGGGTCGTGTGCATGAAGTGGCGCACGATCATTTTTTCAAGCGTGATACGATTGCCGAGATGATCGGCATACTCTCGGTGATGGATGAAGAATTCGACAGCGGCTGGTTTATCGCCGCGCGTTTTCGCGATCGTGTGGACAGTGGCCGCAAGGTGGCGATCCAGATCCTTGAGTTCTTTGATCGCAACAGCGTCACAATCCGGCGCGGAGATTTGCGGCGGCTAAACCGTCGCAAGCTGGACTTGTTCGGCGATTTCGCTGAGACCCGACTCACGGATGAATGCCCCGCCTGAACGGGGCAAACCATCCGCCTTAAAAGATAAAGCGCTTGCCACCGGTCGATGTGGAAACGCGACCCAATTTGCCTGGGCCACCTGCCACCACCGGACCGGATGTCTGATCTTGCTTGATAGTCTGCTTGGTGGTCGACACAGCGGGCGCTGACGCAAATGCTGTTCCCGACACCATGAATGCCCCAATCGCTAACACGGCTATGGTCTTCATCATTCCTCCTCTACTGGTCTCGCCAGTATGGACGCCGAAATTTGATGAGATCATGCAGGCGTTGTTACACAATCCCCCATCAGGAAACGGTAGATTTTGCCCGGGCGCTATACGGCATCTGTCGTATTTCGGGAGGGCTGAGCGCTCTGGACGCAGAAAATCCGCGCCCTAGTTAATTTTTACCCACTGATGCGTTCCAAAACGACGCAACAACAGGGCGCAACGAGGAGACGCCTTCATGCCTGAACCGAAAGAAGACGGCCAATCAGCGGAGGTCCTGAAGGAAAGTCTTCCCTCCAAAGCCGCTGCTATTCATGAACTCATTCGCCGCGAAGGCGAAAAGGAAATGAACAGAGAGGCGATGGCGCTGTTCTGGTCGGCAATCGCCGGTGGTATTTCGATGAGTACCTCGATGATCGCCCGAGGCATTCTGGAGGCCTACCTTCCCGACGGGAACCTGTTCTTTCTGCTCAGTTCAGCCGGCTATACCGTTGGCTTTATAATTGTGATCATCGCCAACCAGCAATTGTTCACCGAAAACACGATCACCCCGGTTCTGCCTTTTATGACAGAGCCGACTGCGTCTCACTTTTTCAAGATGATAAGGCTGTGGAGCATCGTTCTTTTGGGCAATCTGATCGGAGGAGCGATTGCCGCCCTCGTCATAGTCTTGATGCCCATCTTCTCCGTTGAGGTTACGCGCACATTTACAGATATGGGCAAGCATCTTATGGAGAACACAAGTAATGAGCTATTCAGCAAAGGCATCATGTCTGGATGGCTGATTGCGACTTTGGTCTGGATGCTGCACAGCACCAAGCAAGGCCATATTTTTCTTATTTTCCTGATCACCTATCTCATTGCAATCGGTGATCTCACCCATATCGTGGTCGGGTCGATTGAAGTGCTCTTCTTGCTGTTCATCGGCGAAGTTTCCGCTTTCGACAGCATCTTCAAATTCGGTCTGCCCACGCTTTTTGGTAACATCGTCGGGGGCACATTCATCTTCGGGCTGATTTCGCACGCCCAAATCCGGGCCGACGAATAGCTGGGACCAAAAGGCGGGGAACTTTCGCGTGCGTCCGAAGTTCGGTGTCGTTGGTGTCAATTGCCGCTCAGACCAAGCTCGGGAAGTTGGCGCCCGCCCTGTCTTGCCCACGCAAGACAGGGCATTTTTAACGGAACCATTTTTGCTCTGGTGCATTCAATGGCCGTTTTACTGCATCTTGCAGGCTTTTGATTGGTGGCTGAAAGGAGGGTTCTATGCCGCTCTTCAATGAAGCGAGCCGTATATACGCGCCGGGAGAAGTCGATTTGATGCGCAGATGTTTTACCGAAGCCAGCGAGAAGCTCGAGGCAGGCGGCAACGCCTATTCAGCTTCGGACCTGGCATCCAGTATCATCAGTCTCTACCAGAGCGGATTGCGTAATCAGACATATATCGCTGATCTGGCAGCGGGCATTGCAAGCGCCAGATATCTGTCCCGACAACAAGAAGTCGACGTCAACCGGCAAGACCAATGACCCAGGAGGGAAGAAAATGGCACAAAAGCGAAATCCGTGGTCCGACCCGGATCTGGTACGAGAGAAAGAAGCTATCGATCCATCTCCTGTTGAACCCAGTGACCATCAGGAAAAGCCCACTCATGAACAATCAAATGCGCCGGGCAACCCGCATATCCAGGTTCCCAAAGAACCTTATCCCGACCGTTCGAATGATTGAGTGAGTAACGCGCGGGACCCTTAAGCCAGACAATTCCATGCTGCGCGGATGCCATCAAGACTTGGTGGGAACGCTTGCTTGGTGTAGCGTTACGCCCAGTGTCAGCGAAGTCTGGCAATGAGGTTTGGCAACAATCCCCCCTAGCGATCATGAGTGACGAAACATGAAGACACTGGCGACAGCTATTTGCATACTGATCGTGGCGGCAGCCCTCACCGGTTGCGCCAATCGCTCGTGCCGCGATTGGCCGGGGACGTGCATCATTCAGTGATTGAGGTAAACCGGGCAGGCCCAGCTGAAGTGGGCGTTACGTCCCGCGTTTCTCGCTATTCTTCTTCTTTTTATCTTCGTCGTAGTGAAACTTGATGGCGAAGAACATAGCCACGCCCAACACGAGAACCTTGAACGCTATCAAGAATACAGGAATCCATTCCATCTTCTGAATATTCCATGCTGCTATCTATCGCGAAGGCACTAGCACAAATAGCACCCAACGCTGCGGCGCAGATTGACGCGGTGATAACCCGTTACTACAGTTAGCCCGTGCGAAAGTATGGGACGAATTCAATATCTGGAAGGGATGCATGCCCGGTGGCATGTCCGGACTTCAAATTCTAACGCCCATGTCTGCCGCTGTATCTGATCGTTGGCGATAATCCCGGATTATCAGGGTTTGCGGCAGACGCTTTCCTCATCTGTATGCGTTCATATTGGATCGTGCTACCGAGTTGGGTAGCAAAATGGTAGCAGCCTGTTCGCAGATTGTTCTTCAGGCTTGACCGCCCGTTACGTAGCTGCCAGCCTCCCCCATAAGAGGGAGGTACAAAGAATGACACATCAATACGCTTATCGTCCTGAAGACGTGGCGAAACTCTGGGGATGCTCATCCCGCCAGATACGGAACATGATCAATTCCGGACAACTCGAAGCATTCCGCGTCGGGAAGCTTCTACGCATAACTCCCGCCGCCGTAGAGGAATACGAACGGCGCAATACCGTCTCAGTCAAAATCGAAGAAGATACTGCACTGTCAGGTGAAAGGATGGCCCTCGCAGACGCTTTACGCATCAGACGACAAACCAGAGAAGATCGGTCGTAAAAAATGTCAAAAGCTCATTTCATCACTTCCAGCCAAATCACCGCTATCTGTAAGGGCGCTCAAAAAGCGGGTTTCGTCGCGGAAATTGAAATCGGCGATGTTCTGATACGGCTGATGCCTGCCGATGACTATAAAGAGAAGATCAAACCGGCTCGCACTGGCACTCCTTACGATGACGACATGCCAATCTTATAAAGCCTATTCGTCTTGACGTTGCGTCAAGGCTCTGCCAGCTTGCCTTAATTGGGGAAGCGAAAGGGGCTGGTTATGGCGAACAATCTTCATATTTCGTACGATTTGATGAACCCAGGTCAGAATTACGATGCGGTCATCGACGCTATTAAGGGGCTTGGAAGCTGGGCCAAAATTCACAAATCATTTTGGTATGTGAATTCTACGTATTCTGCCGCAGAGGCGCGAAATATCGTCTGGGGAGTTATGGACAGCAACGACAAGCTATATGTCGTGGATGCGACTAATAACGAGGCAGCGTGGGAAAATCTGTCTGATGAAGTTAGCAATCATATAAAAAATCAGTGGACTAAGTGATCGAGCAAAATAGATCAACAAGGGCGGCTATATGGGTATTTTCGCACAGATCATCGGAACGCTTGGAATGCTGTCCGGTGTGGTAGCCGGGGCGCTCGGCTTCACGCTGACCGGATCGAGTGGCTTCCTGCTTCTGCCTTATGGCGTCGGCCTATTCGTTTCCGGCATGCTGATTGTTTGCCTCGGTCTTATTGTCGAGCACGTGCACGGCATGAGAAAAGCCCAAGAGCGCACCCTTGAGCTTATGCAGTCTATGCAATCTGGAAAGCAAGCATGAACCGAGACGATATTGATGCCCTGAATGAGACAATCACTCTCTTGCACAATCGTCTTCTGGAAGTCGAAGGGCGCTTTCTAGCGCTGCATCAGGTAACAGCAAGACAAAGCCTTTTAATTCAAGGGCTTAATGAAGAGATGAAAGAAGTTTGGGACGCGACCATAGATCAAATGGTCTTGGCATATCGTGCAAGCTTGGATGGTGCGGACGAGAATACAACGCGGGTCTTTAATGCTGCAATCGAGACCTTGGAAACGCAACGGTCACGAGTTGTTGATGAACCTGCCCCCTTCACGCTTATCCAAGGCGGCCTAGAAGATTAGGCTATTGGGAAGGTGCCGGAACATCCCTGCACCTTCGTTATAGATTTCATCGCAACCTGTTTTTGAACACGATGAACTTGACCTTCAACGTCTGCGAGAACTTCTGCCCGGTCCCGCCTATCCAAATGGCATTGCTGGTAACAGCCGCTTGCATAGAAAACGGATATCTGTCTGTTTGGCCGTTGGCGTCCCACGGGAAAATGACGCGGTTATTCAGGCTGCTTTCGCTGTCTATACAGATCGTATAGAAGATGAACGGCTGATAACCTAAGTCTGGAAATGTCGTGTGATACGAATACCGATACCTGCCTTCAGCGCCGATAGCACCGTGATTGGTCATGTTCGCCCCAGCGGCAGGCGACCGAACGTGAACCCGCAAAAAATCGTTGTCGGATGAGAAGACCGCCGGTTCCGCCAAATTATCAGCATCGATCCCCGGCGGTGAAATCCTCATCAACATTCTCTCGCCAGTCTGAGGCGAACTGTGCTTTCCAATGAAAATACGCTTGCTCATGGTGGCCTCATGCCTGTTCTACGAGCGCGACGAAATGCAACACGCCATGCGAGGTTAAACCGTCAGGGTCTCGCATGGTCATTGTCTGCCGGTGTGTGAAATCCACAAGGCTGTTGACGGTTAGCTCTAGCTCCTCATTCAGCAATGCCCGCCTGACCAGATCGATAATCTGCCTGCATTCTGGAAAGCCTTGAGTGCGTGACCAGACATCAAGCTGGATGCTGATTTCAAAGCCGGTGATGCATGTGGCGTCATCGCTGGTTTCATCGACCGGGCCGAATGACACATAGGGGAACTGGGCTGACACCTGCCCGTTCTCCCTCGGCACCTGATCAGTAAGCGCTGTCCTGACCCCACCTTCCGGATCATCGCTTGATCATTGATGTTCAACCTCGAAAGAGGGCTAGGACATATGTCGATTTCAGAAC
>NZ_RCHH01000026.1:0-38310 GCF_003664555.1 Ochrobactrum soli
CGGACGCAGGAGGAATGGTTGTGTTGCAAATTTCGAATGTAAAAGCTGCCCGGGAACTTTTGCAGCAGGACGCTATCCGTCATGGCACGGAAGTCAGTCTGATCGTTGATGCCACGAGGCGAATCTACGCAGATACAGCGCCGACAGCTGCCGCGCTTTTTGCACTCGATGCCTGGTTCGAAAATGATCAACGTAATTTTCAGTTCTGGACGCGGATTTTTCAGCGCCTCATGAATTGAAACTTACTGTAATGGGTCCGCCCACCGATCGAGAGCGTAGCCCCGACCCTGGGCTGTTCTGATCAAATTTGGACCGTGCCGCGCCAATGCACGCCGTATATGGCCGATATGAATGTCGACCGTACGTGGCTCGACGATAGCTCCCTGGCCCCATACTGCGTCGATGAGGTCCTACCTGCTCCAGACAATTTCCGGCTTTTGCATGAGCGCTTCAAGCAAACGAAACTGCAACGTAAGCGGGTAGGCTACCCCAGGTATCTTTCGTCGGTGTGATGGGCGATTTTCTGCATGAATCATGCGAAGAATCCTGAGCGACACTGTGAATCAGGCCCGGACATCCGAGGTTTTGACGGCGGAACCTGTGCGAAGCCGACGGCGGCCACGTGACTGGTCGGATGACGAGAAAGCGCCGATTGTGGCTGCGTCGTTGCAGCCCGGGGCCAACGTCGCGGCGGTTACACGGTCTGAAGGATTGGACCACTCGCAGCTTTATGGATGGCGTCGTAAGGCGCTTGCATTTGGTGTTGTTTCACCAGTAACAGCGGGACCGGCCAGTCCCGCCATGTTTGCACGGGTTGAAACGACGAGTAGCGCATCGATCGATATTGTTGTCGCCGACATGGTAGTTCGCGTCGGTTCAGCCTTCGATCCGGATCGCTGTTGCTAGCTGGCTTGCCCCGCGCAAATCACTCACATCTGCAAGTCAGTTTATTCACCTCTCATATTTCTTTTACCGACATCAAATTTTTTTGCACTTGTAAGTTTCAAGAGGCCGCCTCGGAGATGTTGTAATTTTCCTGTTTTGTCACCATCGCCCAGAAAGCTCGAGCCATTTTTTCTGGCCAGTACGATCGCCACAAGGATACGCAGTTTTCGCGCCAACATCCGCTCGAACGATGATTATGGGTGGTCGCTTCAAAATGTTATTACTTCCGAACCGTCTGGCCAATAAAACCAATTCGCTCACCCAACGATCCTTCTCTAATCGATTCTATTGTCGCGGCCCGTCTTTTTTGGTTGGCAGCAGCCTTGCGGATCGCATAAGCAACGGACAGCAGGTTCTGGGAGTACTTGCAATTGTTGCAAGCCTTTTGTGAACCGTTCCTGCATCAAGGGAGGCCATGATGGCGAAGTGGGTGTACACGTTCGGCGACGGCAAGGCAGAAGGTGCGGCAAGCGACCGTAATCTTCTCGGCGGCAAGGGAGCGAATCTGGCTGAAATGAGCAGCCTCGGTCTGCCCGTACCGCCCGGCTTTACGATCACCACGGAAGTCTGCACCTATTATTACGACCATGACCGCAATTACCCGTCCGAACTGGACGAGCAGGTGCGCGCAGCGCTTGCCCATATCGCCCAGGTGACAGATCGCAATTTCGGCGATGCTGATAAGCCGCTGCTGGTGTCGGTTCGCTCCGGGGCGCGTGCCTCCATGCCCGGCATGATGGATACGGTGCTCAATCTCGGCCTCAATGACGAAACCGTGCAGGCCATCGCCCGCGAAGCCGGTGACGAGCGCTTCGCCTATGACAGCTACCGCCGTTTCATTCAGATGTATTCGGATGTGGTGCTGGGCGTCGATCACGGGTTCTTCGAAGAAATTCTCGAAGACAAGAAGGCCGATCTCGCCGTCGATGTCGACACGGCGCTGACGGCGGACGACTGGAAAGATGTCATTTCGCTCTACAAGGCCAAGGTCGAGGAAGAGCTGGGCCAGCCTTTTCCGCAGGACCCGCATGAGCAGCTTTGGGGCGCCATAGGTGCTGTTTTCTCCAGCTGGATGAATGCCCGCGCCATCACCTATCGCCGTTTGCACAATATCCCGGCGGCCTGGGGCACGGCGGTCAATGTGCAGGCCATGGTGTTCGGCAATATGGGCGAGACTTCCGCCACGGGCGTAGCCTTCACACGCAATCCTTCGACCGGCGAGAAGAAGCTTTACGGCGAATTCCTCGTCAATGCGCAGGGCGAAGATGTGGTGGCGGGCATTCGCACGCCGCAGAACATCACCGAAGAAGCGCGCATCGCAGCCGGTTCCGACAAACCGTCGCTGGAAAAGGCGATGCCGGAAGCGTTTGCCGAATTCCTCAAGGTCGCCGACCGGCTGGAACAGCATTATCGCGACATGCAGGATCTGGAATTCACCATCGAGCGCGGAAAGCTCTGGATGCTCCAGACCCGTTCGGGCAAGCGCACCGCCAAGGCCGCGCTGAAAATGGCCGTCGAAATGGCTGGCGAAGGGCTGATCACCGAGGAAGAGGCCGTGCTGCGTATCGATCCCGCGGCGCTGGATCAGCTGTTGCACCCGACCATCGATCCGCGCGCCGAGCGCCAGATCGTCGGTCAGGGCCTGCCCGCCTCGCCGGGCGCTGCGACGGGTGAAATCGTCTTCTCGTCGGAAGATGCCGAACAGGCGAAGTCGGAAGGCCGCAAGGTCATTCTGGTTCGTATCGAAACCAGCCCGGAAGACATTCATGGCATGCACGCAGCAGAAGGCATTCTGACGACACGCGGCGGCATGACCAGCCATGCGGCGGTCGTGGCGCGCGGTATGGGCAAGCCTTGCGTTTCGGGTGCGGGATCGCTGCGCGTCGATTATCGCAACGGCACCATGCTGGCTGCCGGCCAGACCTTCAAGAAGGGCGATGTTGTCACCGTCGACGGTTCGAGCGGGCAGGTGCTGAAAGGCGCTGTCGCCATGCTTCAGCCGGAGCTTTCCGGCGACTTTGGCCAATTGATGGAATGGGCCGACCGCCAACGCCGCATGAAAGTACGCGCCAATGCCGAAACGCCTGCGGATGCCCGCACGGCCCGGTCTTTCGGCGCGGAAGGCATCGGTCTTTGCCGCACCGAACACATGTTTTTCGAGGGAAGCCGCATTGTTGCGATGCGCGAGATGATCCTCTCCGACAATGAAGAAGGCCGTCGCGCAGCGCTGACCAAGCTTCTGCCGATGCAGCGTTCCGACTTTGCCGAACTGTTCGAAATCATGAAGGGCCTGCCGGTCACGATCCGTCTGCTCGATCCGCCGCTACACGAATTCCTGCCGCATACGGACGAGGAAGTCGCCGAAGTGGCCAGCTCCATGGGCGTTGACGCGGTGAAGCTGCGCGAGCGCGCCGAAAGCTTGCACGAGTTCAACCCGATGCTGGGCCATCGCGGTTGTCGCCTGGCGATTTCCTATCCGGAAATTGCGGAAATGCAGGCGCGCGCCATTTTCGAGGCTGCCGTCGATGCAGGCAAGAAAACCGGCGAACCGGTCGTGCCGGAAGTTATGGTGCCGCTGGTCGGCCTCAAGGCGGAACTGGATTTCGTCAAGGGGCGCATCGATGCGGTGGCTCAGGACGTCATGAAGGAAGCGGGCGTCAAGATCGACTATATGGTCGGCACGATGATCGAACTGCCGCGTGCAGCTTTGCGCGCAGCGGAAATCGCCGAAACGGCAGAGTTCTTCTCGTTCGGCACCAACGACCTGACCCAAACCACTTTCGGCATTTCGCGCGATGACGCGGCGGGCTTCCTCACCACCTATCAGCAGCGCGGTGTGGTGGAGCAGGACCCGTTCGTGTCGCTCGATGTGGATGGCGTGGGCGAACTGGTGCAGATCGCCGCCGAACGGGGACGCAAGACGCGCGACAAGATCAAGCTCGGCATTTGCGGTGAGCATGGTGGCGATCCGTCGTCGATTGCCTTCTGCGAAAAGACCGGCCTTGATTATGTGTCCTGCTCGCCGTTCCGCGTGCCGATTGCCCGGCTCGCCGCCGCACAGGCAGCCGTGCGCAAGGCGTAAAGCCAAAAGAACGCGCTCCCGAAAAGGAAGGAGCGCTTTCGCTCTGGCAAGGAAAATCCCTATAACAACAAAGTGTTAGTATGTCGGCCCCATTCAGTTGGGTCGGCACACTGGACAATATTGCCCGACGTATTAAAATCCTTCGAAATTTACACTTTCAGAAGAACGGGCCATGCGTCGTTTCATTTCTGCGGCGGGGGCCGCGCTTGTTTTCGCTTGCAGCGCGGCAGGCGCTGTCGAGGTTTCACCGCAGGATGCGGCCCAACCGGAAAAGGTTCGGATCGTGGAGCCGCAGCTGCGCATCGCACGCGGCGGCGCCGATACGCCGCAAGTGGCGCTGACGCTCGATGCCTGCATGGGCAAGACGGACCATCGCATTCTTGATACGCTGGTCAAGGAGCGCATTCCCGCGACGATCTTTGTGACCGGGCGCTGGTTGAAACAAAACGCAGAAGCCTTTGCGGTGATGAAAGCCAATCCCGACCTGTTCGCGATTGAGGATCACGGCGCCATGCATGTTCCGGCCATTACCAATGTGCCGACCATGTATGGCATCAAGACCGCCGGATCGCTGGATGCCGTGCGCTCGGAAATCGAGGGCGGATCGACGTCGATTGTCGGGGCTGGTGCGCCAAAGCCGCAATATTATCGCGATGCGACAGCCCGCTATTCGACCGACGCCGTGGCGCTCGCCACAAGCCTTGGCTACAAGATCGGCGGTTATTCGCTGAATGGGGATCAGGGCGCATCGTTGCTGGCGCCGACTGTGGCGCGGCGCATATCGGCGGCCCGCGATGGCGATGTCATCATTTCGCATATCAATCAGCCGACACGGTCGGCGGGCGAGGGCGTTGCCAAAGGAATAATGGCGCTGAAGGCCAAGGGAATGAAATTCGTGCTGCTGCGCGATGTTGAAACGTCGATGACGCTGAACCCGGTGCCTGCGCACAATCTTCAGGCGGGTGTTCCAGGCGTCAAAAAATCCACCCCGCCGAAATGATCAAGCGCCGTTGGTCTGCTCCTTCGGCGACAGGCTTTTCATGACGGCGGCATAGTTGCGACCAAGGCTTTCGAAAAGCGCATTCTCGCCCTTCGGCGGTTCGACCGACAGGGTTGTGCCGTCATTGCGCAGCGTGACGAAAATCACCTGATCCTGCGGCTGCCCGGCAATGGCGATCGCGCCGATGCGCTGGGCTTCGCTGGTGTCGAGCGCCGGCATGTTGAACAGAACTTCGCCACCCACACGTTCTGCGGCCTTGGCAAGCGCTGCATCAAACCCCTCTATCAGCACGTCAATGGCCCCGAGCGCAAATTCCAGCTCGACGGCTTCGAGCGTCATCGTACTTGTTTCAAGACCCGTCTGGGCGCTTTCTTCGGCGCTGCCCGACCGGGTGGTGGTGCCAATCCCGTTGGCACTGTTTTCAGGCGCGTGGTTCATTCCGTCCTCTCCGACGAATCCGAAAAAAGCCCCCTAATAATCGATCATGCCCTTCATTAGTAGTTGCTGCAATGCTCTTTTGATTGATTTACCTCGCTTTTTTCTGTTCGGCGGCAATAGTGAGCCAAAAATAGCCTGCACTTCATGCGTTTTTAGTGTGCCATGATCGCGCAATACGTGTGCTTTCCAGGCAGTAAAGATGATTATGCAAAACTGTACAGCTGGATGTTTTGCCGGGTTCAAATCTCTCTGCTATTCATAAGCGTGGCTGAATGTTGTGGCCGTTTTGGGATTCTGCCGAAAAGTGCGTTGTATTTTTCGGGATGTGCTTCTGGGAACCTGGATGAGAAAACTTCGCTATCAGCGGCGACAGTCGCGTTCTGCGGTCTGGGCCTTGCGGTTCGGGGTCTTCGCTGCCGTATTGCTGGCGCTGGCTTTCGTGTTGCACCGCTTCTGGAAGCTTGAAACGCCTGATTTCGTCCTTGCCGCCGGGTTGAGCGGCGCTCTGGCCCTGCTGGCGCTGATCTGCGCAGCCAAGGGTTTTCGCAATCTCTGGGTCAATGGCGACAAGGGCGGGGCGCGATCCTTCACGGCCTGCGTGTTTGCCTGCATCGTGCTGGCGCCGCTCGGTTTGCTGGGCATTCTCTGGATCAGCTCGCCAGCGCTCTACGATATTTCGACCGATTTCGAGACGCCGCCGCAATTTCCCACCGACATGCCCGCCCGCCTGCAATGGATGAACCCGCTGACACCGGCGGTCAGCGGCGATGCGCTGACACAGCTCACCGCCTATCCCGATGTACTGGGCCGCCGCTATGAGGCAGCGCCCGACCGCGTGGCGCAGGGTGTGCAGACCGTGTTGAAGAGTTTCGGCTGGCAGGTGATCGTCAACGATGTGCCGTCGCCGGAGGAAAGCGCCACCCGCTTTGTCGCGACGGCACATAGTTTCATTCTCGGTCTCAAGAGCGATATCGTCATCCGGCTGCTGGATGAAGGTGAAACCACCTATGTCGATATCCGTTCGCTCTCGCGCTATGGAAAACGCGATCTGGGGCAGAATGCGGCCTTCATCACCGAATTTCTTGGAAGCCTGGAAGGCGAAGTGAACAAGGCACCTGCGGACGTCGAATAGCGTTGTTTATGCAGGCTGGTAGATGTTGTCGAGCGATGGGTCGCCTTCGGTCACGATTTCCCCGCGCCCGACCAGATCTTCCAGATGCGCCAGCACCGACAGAGCTGCTGCGCCATGCAAGCGCGGATCGGTGTCGCGATAGATCGCCTTCACCATGTCGCCGATGGTGCGGTCGCCTTGCAAGATCCGCTGAAAAACCGCGCGCTCACGCATTTTGCGATGGGCCCGCAATCCGCGCACAAAGGCGGCGGGCTTGGTCACCGCACCGCCATGGCCGGGCAGATAGACATGATCGTCACGTGCCAGGAGTTTTTCGAGCGAGGCCATATAGTCGCTCATCGAGCCATCCGGCGGGGCGACGATGGAGGTAGCCCAGGCCATCACATGATCGGCCGAAAACAGGATATCCGTGCCTTTCAGCCCGAATGCCATGTGGTTCGCTGCATGACCCGGTGTGTGGAGGCCTTGAAGCGCCCAGCCATCGCCCTCCACGGTTTCGCCATCGGCAAGCACGATATCGGGCGTAAAATCCGTGTCGGCGCTGGCTTCGAGCACGTTCACTTCGCCCGCATGATAGGGGCGGGCGGGCCGGTGCGGGCCTTCGGCAACCGTTTTTGCACCCAGCTCGTTTTTGAGGCGCTCGGCTAGCGGCGAGTGATCACGGTGCGTGTGGCTGACGAAAATATGGCTGACGGGGCGTCCTGCAATGGCGGCAAGCAGAGCCTGATAATGGGCCTCATCGACGGGACCCGGATCGATGATCGCCAGCGTGTCCCGGCCAACGATATAGCTGTTGGTGCCATGAAAGGTGAAGGCGCTCGGATTGTTCACCGTCACGCGGACAATCCCTTTACTTAGCTCAACCGGCTTCCCATATTCAGGAGAGAAACTGCTGTCGAAAACGAGCGCCATGGAAGTCATTTCCAATTTATTTATGGTGTTATTGTCGAAACGGCATAGGCCTTATATAGTGGGATTTCAAACGGTAACTGCCTGAGTGTCTGATCCAAAAGTCGCCATGCCGGTCTGCAAATGGCAATTTCTGCGCTTACCTAGGCTCACGTACCCAAATGTACGCTGCGCTCCGGTTCTCGAAATCACCATTTTCGCCACGGCCTATCGCTTTTTGATTCAGACACTGCAACGTCAAGAATGGACCTGAGACGGTTATGCGTTCGGAATTCGGAAATCGTATTCATCACGGTCAGGAGTTGGATATGCCGCACAGAGCAAAGTCACGCGTCGCTACCGCATCGCTCGCCGCCGAATCTCGTCAAACAAGACAGCTCGCCCGAATATTCTCCTTCCTTTCCCTTGGCCTGATCGGCGCGGCGCTCGTTGCGATTGCCGCTGGGGTGAAGGTTGATTTCATCTATATGATCATGGCGGTGCAGGCGGTGGCGCTCTTGGGCATTTCAGCGCTCTACGGCTTTTCAAAGAAAAAGTAAAACGCGCTCCCGCGCAAATATGCAGGGCTTATTTCACCGTGGTTGCGAGAGGCCGGATCATGTCCGGCCTTTATCATATCTGATTGAAACTGCTTCGCGATTGACAAGCGGCGCGGGACAACGCTTTGTCATCCTCCAGTACTGTTTTTCGGGAGGCAAAGGTGAAGGTTGAGACGCTCGCGGTGGAGCCGCTGACCAAGCAAGCATTCGCGCCGTTCGGCGATGTCATCGAGGTTGAAGGGGCAGAGCGGCGTCTCATCAACAATGGTTCGACCGAGCGTTTTCACGATCTGGCGCGCGTCGAGGCAGAAGGCACGCAAGCGCGTGTGCTCATCAATATTTTCCGCGGCCAGTCTTTTGAAGCGCCCATCGATATCGTCATGATGGAGCGTCATCCTTTTGGCTCGCAGGCCTTCATACCGCTGGAGCGGCGTCCGTTTCTGGTCGTTGTCGCTGAAGATGCCGACGGCAAGCCTGCGCGTCCGCGTGTTTTCCTTGCCAATGGCGATCAGGGCGTCAATTATCTCAAGAATGTCTGGCATCATCCGCTTCTGGCGCTTGAGCAGAAATCGGATTTTCTCATTGTCGACCGTGCTGGCAAGGAGGACAATCTGGAAGAATATTTCTTCCCGGATGTCGTTTTCCGCATCCAGTCGGCCAAACCAGCCTGAATATTATTCGAGGGAAACATGGGCAGACTTTCCACGCACGTTCTCGACACAGCGCATGGCAGCCCGGCTGCGGCGATGCGTATCGAACTCTATCGCATCAGCAAGGGCGCACCGGAACTGATCAAGCGCGTTGTCACCAATCTGGACGGGCGTACTGATGTACCGCTGCTGACCGGCGACGACATGCAGGTTGGCATTTACGAACTGCAATTCCATGTGGCCGAGTATTTTGCAGGGCGCGGGGCCGATCAGGCCAATCCGCCTTTTCTCGATCTCATTCCGATCCGCTTCGCCGTTGCGGATGTGGACGGAGATTATCACGTGCCGCTGCTCGTCAGCCCGTGGTCATATTCCACCTATCGCGGCAGTTGATCCGCACTTATCCCCGCGTTGTTCGCCCGGGTTAAGCTCCTCGTACCACCAAACACGAGGAGCCGAACATGGATGAATCGCCTAATCTGAAACTTCCCTATATTCTGCCCAGTCAGGCGCAGAAGCATGTCACGCATAATGAAGCATTGCGGCTGCGGGATACGGTCGTGAATCTGGGCGTGAAATCGCGCACGACGACCGGTGCACCGGTCGTGCCTGCTGCCGGGGATCGCTACATTTTTGCATCGCCCGCCACCGGCACCTGGTCCGGCAAGAACGGCATGGTCGCTTCGTTCATCGATGATGGCTGGCTGTTCATTCAACCGGCAAGCGGCTGGCAAGCCTATGTCGAGGCGGAAGCGCAGCTTCTGGTTTTCGATGGAACGGACTGGAACCCCACTGGCGGCGGCTAGCCTGTTCAACAATGCAGGCGCGGGACATCAGATCAAGGTCAACAAGCAGGCCGCGACCGACACGGCGAGCCTTCTGTTCCAGACCAGCTGGACCGGCTATGCCGAATGGGCCTGAACGGCAGCAGCGATTTCAGCATCAAGGTGAGTGACGATTTGAGCACGTGGCGTCAGGCAATGAGTGTGGATCGCGCGACGGGCAATGTCGCAATCGGAAGCAATGCACCGGTGACGCGTCTTGATGTCGATGGGCCGATCCGGCCTGCATCCTATTCGAAACTCACAATGCCTATCGCCGCGAATCGCGGTGCGGGCGCCTTGATCTACGTTACGGATGCGTCGGCGGGCGCGCAGCTCGCCTATTGCGATGGCAGCGCATGGCGCAGCATCAGAACCGGCATTTTGATATCCTGAGTGGTATTTGTCTGGAAAATCGAAATTTTTTCCAGACAGATCGCCTTTTATGGCGCTTTTATGCCGCACCGGCATATTAACGGCCTGAAACGTGTTCGTTAATCTTATGCAGGCTCAATTCATATGGTTCGTCCGGCGGACTCATGCTAACGGTTGCGGAATAATTCTAGGGGCTTCATCCGTCGGGTAAAAAGAGAGTTTTTTGCTGCCGACAGGAGCGGTATTTGTTTCGCTCTGTCTTGAGAGCAGGATAATGCGCGTATGAGTTTGAGATATCCCTGGCAAAGGCTGGCGCTTTTGCCACGACTGACCAAGCAGATTATTTTGATGCTGAGCGATTGCGTTCTGCTGTTGCTCAGCGCGTATCTGGCGTTTGTCATTCGTCTGGGCTTTGTTTTCACACCCAGCAAGGCGCAGCTTTTTCTGATTATCATCGCTCCGATGCTGACCGTGCCGGTTTTCATCCGGTTCGGACTTTATCGCGCCATCATCCGCTATCTGGCGGAACGCGCCATCTGGCCGATCTTTCAGGCGACCGCAGTGGCGGCTCTATTCTGGGTCGCGCTGGTCTTTCTGATGGAGCTTTACGGCAATGCCGGTCTGCCGCGCTCCGTGCCGCTTCTCTACTGGCTTTTGAGCACGGTGCTGATAACGGCAAGCCGTTTCGGCGCGAAATGGCTGCTGCGTAATGCCGAAACGGGCAGGACTTACACCAGCTCGGCGCTGATCGTGGGCGTCGGAGAGCCTGCGCGCCAGCTGGCGACGGCGCTGCGCAGCCATAGCGATACGATGGTCGTTGGCTTTGTCGATCCGGCAGGGCAGCTCAAGGGCATGGATATTATCGGCCTGCGTGTCTATGGGGCTGAAGAAATGCCTGCCCTTATTGAAAATTACGGCGTCAAACAGGTGCTGGTATCCGAGCCGGGGCTCGATCAGAAACAGCGGCAGGACTTTGCCCGTCTGCTTGGCCGGCTTCCGGTCAATACGCGGATTCTGCCGCCGATTGCCGATTTGAGCGCAGGCAAATATCTCGTTTCGGCGCTGCGCAATATCGAAATAGATGACCTTCTTGGTCGCTCGCCGGTGCCACCGGATGCAGAACTGCTGCGTGAAGTGGTCGAAGGTCGCTGCATCATGGTGACGGGCGCAGGCGGCTCTATCGGCAGCCAGCTTTGCCGGACTATCGTGCAGTGGAACCCCGAATGTCTGGTGCTGTTTGAATCGAGCGAGTTCGCGCTTTATCAGATCGAGCGCCAGTTGCGACAAATTGCGTCCTGCCAGATCGTACCGGTGCTGGGGTCCGTGCGCGACCGCGCTTATGTCGAGCAGGCGCTGCGCGATAACAACATCGACACGGTCTATCACTGCGCTGCCTATAAGCATGTGCCGCTGGTCGAGAAAAATCCTCTCATCGGCATCTGCAACAATGTATTCGGTACGCTGGACGTGGCGGAAGCGGCACTCGCAACCGACGTCGAGCGCATGGTGCTAATTTCGTCGGACAAGGCGGTTCGGCCAACGAATGTCATGGGCGCGACAAAGCGCTGGGCCGAACTGGTCGTCTATTATTACGGCTTGCTGGCCGCACAAGCGGGCAAGGAAAAAGCCTTTTATTCGGTCCGTTTCGGCAATGTGCTTGGGTCGAATGGCTCGGTGGTGCCGCTTTTCCGCGAGCAGATCGCCAATGGCGGGCCGATCACCCTGACCCACGAGGACATGACGCGCTATTTCATGTCGATCAAGGAAGCGGCGGAACTCATCGTGCAGTCGGGCGCGATTGCCGAATCCGGCGATACGGTGCTGCTGGAAATGGGCGAGCCAGTGAAAATCCGCGATCTTGCGGAAAATATGATCCTGTTGGCCGGTCTGACGGTGCGCAATGCGGAAAACCCGAATGGCGACATCGGCATTGAAGTGACGGGCATTCGCGAAGGCGAGAAGATGTATGAAGAGCTCTTCTACGATCCGTCGCAGGCGCAAACCACCCGGCATCCGAAGATCATGCGCGCGCCGAAGGGAAACAAGGCCGCTGTTGATGTGCCTGAAAGCCTTCAGCGCCTTCAGGCGGCGATGGAGAGCGGCGATGTGGCCACTGTTCGCAAGATACTCTTCAGCGTTATAGCTTCCTGAAGCGTCCGCGAAAATCCAGAAGCAACACAAGCGTGGCCACGACTGCGACAAGCAGGAAGGCTACGCGCGTGATCAGATGGTCAAGCGCCAGCAGCGCGACGGCACAAGCAATCAGGATAAGGTTGAGCAGGGCCACATGGCCGATAACCTTCAAAACGCTCCAGCCTGCACGTTTGGCGACCTGATAAGCATGTTTCGAATGCGCTTTCAAAATATTCTCACCCTGGCTGAGACGCATGATAATGGTCGAGCCCGCATCGAGAATATAATAAAGCGGCAAAATCAACGCCACGACGATGTTGGTTTCGCGCGCCAGAAGAAGCAAAGCCGTGCCAGTGATGAGACCAAGCGGCAGGCTCCCTGAATCGCCGAGGAAAACGCGGGCGGGGGGGCGGTTGAAACATGCAAAGCCGAGTAACCCGCCCGCAGTCGCCGCGCTCAGTCCGCCGCTTTCCATACCCGCAAGGCCAAGCGCTGCCAGCAGAGCGATACCCGCCAGCGGCACTCCCAATCCGGCGACGGTCATCAGATCAAGGCCGTCCATAAAGTTCGTGACATTGATGGCGATCAGAAGTGAAAACAAGATCAATGCCGCTTCCAGCCAATGGGGCAGTACATCTGCCAGAAGGCGAAAATCGGGTCCCATACCGTAGAGAACGACACAGGCGGCTAGGAGCTGCGATCCAAGCCGAATGATCTCGGACAACTCATAGCGGTCGTCCAGTCCGCCAACAGCCCACAGTAAGGTCGATGCCCCAATGAGGCAGAGCAACAGCTTGTTGGCAATTTCGAGATCGGCCCCGAAAATCAGCAAAGTAGCAAGCGTCGCCGGTATCAGAGCCAATCCACCAATCTGTCTTGCCGCAACTGTGTGGTTCGAACGCGAATTCATCCGCGCAGCCAGAAATGTCGCGGGCAGAAGACGAGAAAGGATCACAAGACCCAGAACGCAGAGGACTGCACTGAATACAGAAGAGATTGCTAAAAAAAGCATAGGGATACCGACGGCAAATGAAGCTGTTACAGGAATTATCAGCTTTACGCGTCCGCGCAAATCCCCGCTTGTATTGCCGGTGAAAGAAGTAAGCTAGAGTGATTGTGACGTTCGAACTGGTAGTTTGCGCATGAGCGAGGATTTCGCGATTAGGCGATTGCGCTTGCGAAATGAAGCGGCTATAAGGCCGCGCAACCGATTGCTTCGGTTTGATTTGTTGGGGCGTAGCCAAGCGGTAAGGCACCGGTTTTTGGTACCGGCATTCCCTGGTTCGAATCCAGGCGCCCCAGCCACTACTTGATGGAAAAATCAAACGCTTTTAGCTGCTGCTCGCGTTTTCCCAGATCCTTCTGATAGATGCCGGGACACCTTTTGGTTCTCGTCATCCTGTATTAAAAATCATATAAGCTGATTGTCGTCTGCGTTCAGCTTAATGGCAGCTTTGGCCCTTCACCAAACGTATGGGTTTTGGTCCAATATTCTCCCG
This sequence comes from Ochrobactrum soli, assembly GCF_003664555.1. NCBI lineage: Bacteria > Pseudomonadati > Pseudomonadota > Alphaproteobacteria > Hyphomicrobiales > Brucellaceae > Ochrobactrum > Ochrobactrum soli. The sequence continues at coordinate 13,524 of NZ_RCHH01000026.1, forward strand.
ACTGCGAGAGAACGGTGTATGCTAGCCAATATGACAGATCATACTCGGTGATATCCTGCCATAACGAGCGGGTCCTAAATGCGCCGTATTCGCGGGTGACGACGGAGTTGACTTAGCAGCTATATTTCTTCAATTACGCATAAGAGAGTTGTTTAGATTTATTCAAGAAGGTGGCATTCGTGACAAATATCGGATTGGCCCGGAAGAACCCATGAGTATTGAGATGACTAGGGCCGTCGTGTCGCACGACGTTGTGGTGGCAGAGCCAACCAAAGGAGCTAAAGTCGCCATTGGCGACATTTCGGAAGCTCTGTCCAAATATCGCTTGGCCTTAATTTTCGGCTGGCAAGATGTTGCACAACGTTATCGGCGCTCCAGGGTAGGCGCCTTTTGGCTAACGTTGAACATGGCTGTGTTTATCGGCGCGCTAGGTTTGATTTTCGGAACGCTCTTCCAAAGCGAGATGCGTGAGTTTCTGCCGTATCTGTGCGCTGGCGTCATCACGTGGGGCTTTATCTCGACTTGCTTGAATGAGGGATGTACGACATTTACGTCTTCCGACGGAATAATCCTACAAGTTCGCATGCCGTTGTTTACACATGTTATGCGTGCGGTTTGGAGAAATATAATAATATTCGCTCATAATATTGTCATTTTACCTGTTCTTCTTCTTATTCTCGGTCGAATGATCAGTGTGAATGTGCTTTGGGCAATTCCAGGCTTTATAGTCTTGTGCATCAATTTATCTTGGATGATGCTCATTCTCGCGATTCTATGCGCGAGATTTCGCGACATGACCCAAGTAGTTACGAACATTCTGCAAGTGTTGTTTTACGCGACGCCGATCATGTGGATGGTGAAGATATTACCAGACCACGTTTCCCGAGCGTTTATCGATTTGAACCCCTTCTATCACTTTATCGAACTTGTTCGTGCTCCGCTCTTCGGTTCTCCGCCATCTCTGCTTGATTGGACGTTCGGGTTTGCGTGCGCAATAATTGGTTGGATCGTTGCGATTCTGTTCTTTGGGCGATATCGCTGGCGCGTAGCGTATTGGTTGTAGAAAATGAGTTTAATTCAACTTCAGAATGTTAGTGTCGAATTTCCGATCTATAATTCGACTAGCCGCTCACTCAAAAACAGAGTTCTCAGCATCGCTACAGGCGGAAAAATCGAACGACGCAGTGACCGTCTGGTGATTGTGCGGGGGCTTGATGATGTCTCTATGACGTTCAGGGACGGAGATCGGGTTGGGTTGATCGGCCATAACGGATCGGGTAAGACCACGTTGCTTCGTGTCTTGTCGGGCATCTATACCCCGACACATGGAAGTTCGGTCATTAATGGCCACTGTGTATCGTTGATCAATATCAATCTAGGAATAGATCCAGATGCGACAGGACGAGAAAATATCCGTCTGCGCTCGGCGATGATGGGAATGCCGCCCGAAGAAATTGCCGAGAAATTTGACCAGATTGCCGATTTTTCTGGTCTCGGAGAATTCTTGGATGTTCCATTCCGTACATATTCGTCGGGTATGCAGTTAAGATTGGCTTTTGCGACATCAACGGCTGTTCGTCCTGAAATCCTGATCATGGATGAATGGCTTTCGACTGGTGATGAGGATTTTAAAGAGCGCGCCAATATACGTATGCGTGAGCTCGTGGACTCTACGAAGATTCTCGTTCTTGCCAGTCATTCAAAAGATCTGATGACCAAGAACTGCAACAGAGTAATCTGGCTGGAACATGGGCGGGTGAAAATGGACGGGCCGCCTAATGATGTACTGGCTGCATATTTTGGTGAATGACGCAAGTCGAAGCGGCTCGCATGAAAGTCGCATGGAAAGCGCGTTTCAGAAACCAATGATATAATTGGCTTCTTACTCATGCGAGTTCGTCGTTATTATTGTAAGGTATTGAACAGCCATGCCAAAATTAGCCAGCCGCTTCAGGCAGTTGACCAATGCGCTACGCTATTTGGCCAAGGGGGATGTTTCAGGGTTGTTTCGTCGCCTGAAATGGTACGGGCGCGAATTTAATTATGTGAAGCTGCGTAAACGCCTCGCGCACGAAAGTGGCATCGTTTGGGGCATTCTCTGCACGCCACACACCCTTTTTATAGCGCGGGCTATATCGGAACGCTTAGCAAGTCACGGAATCGAAAGCGAAATCGTTACGGGCTCGATGAAGAGTTTCGACCATGATTTTTATATTGTTCTTTGCGCGCAGATGTTCGGGCGTCTCCCGCCAGCAAACAAACGGGTCATCTTCCAGCTTGAGCAATCGGTAAGTTCAAGATGGTTCACGGCGCAATATAAGAAAATTCTCGCAGATTCTCTGTGGGTGCTCGAATATTCTCTAACGAACGTCGATTTTTTAGCCAAGAACGGTCTGAAATACCCAAAAGTACATTATTTGCCAATCGGTGCTTCGCTGGCCGAGGATTTTGAATATAACACAAAGCCAAAAAAATATGATTTTGTGTTTTATGGTGACAGTTCAAGCAGCGAACGAAGAAGTAGTTTTCTTGATAGATTGAAAGAGAAGTATAGTGTAAAAATATGCAACGATTTATTTGGTAGAGAACTATACGATGTAATAAAACAATCAAAGATTGTTATAAATATTCACTATTATGACGGAGCGTTGTTGGAAATGCCCCGGATATGCGAGTGCATTTCTTTGGGTGTCCCTGTTCTCTCCGAAGGCACAATGGATCAGGATGAATATCCTGAACTCGAAGGTGCAGTGAAATTCTTCGATGAGGGGTCTGTCGAGAGCATGATGACCTCGGCGTCGGAGATGCTTCACAATTTGGCAACGAAGAGCAAAACTCTCGAAGTCGCTGTTTCAGTCAGTGCGGCACGCTTCAATTTTATGATGGACCGCTTTTTGGTGGCTATTGGAGTTGTTCCGGCTAACGTCATTCTAGAACATCCGATATATGTTGCGCAGAAAAGTGACTTCTTCGCTCTTTCGTTGCCCGAAACTATAGAACGGCGCAGGGCGATAGCCCAATCGCTGCCGGATGGTTGCGAGTTGTTTGACGGGATTCGCCATAGTGCAGGTTGGATTGGTTGTGGATGTAGCTTTAATGCCTTATCGCGCTATGCGGTCGCGAACGAGGTGGGCAGGCTGACCGTCATCGAAGATGACGTGGAGCTGCCTGGAAATTTCAATAAAATCCTGTGCGAGATAAATGAATACCTTAATAAGCGCGGATCAAATTGGGATATCTTTTCTGGCCTGATGGCCGATGTTCATCCGGACGCGAAAATCATCTCCGTTGATCAATTTGGCGATCGTACCTACGTTACTATCGACAAAATGACTAGCACTGTATTCAACATATATAATAAAAGTGCTTTAGAAATAATCTCAAAATGGAATCCGCTGAATACTGATGCTGTCACCAACACGATTGACCGTTACCTTGAGCGTCAGGAAGGTCTCCGGGTCGTTGTGGCTTTGCCATTTATAGCTGGACACAAGGAGGACGCTACGTCCACTTTATGGGGATTTGAAAACGAACGCTACACCCCAATGATCGCGGCTGCGCAGCAGAAGATTGAAGGTCTAGTTCGAGAGTGGCTACACACTCACGCATCGAATGATTTGTAGAATCATAATGTCTTCCTATCAGAAGTGAATGTTGTTTTCAGGTGGCATGTCCAGTGTTGTACTACAGCCCCTTTTTTTGGGGCCTGCGTCAAATCGATCTCAAGGATTCGTCACGTTTGACAGATTGGGGTCTTTCAATTAGTCCGATCACAGCGCGAGGAGATGACCTTGTCTGAGCAAAGAGTATTGGTGCTGGGTGGTACTGGCTTCGTGGGTACGCATCTCTGTAATCAGTTGTTGAGTGCTGGTTACAAGGTATTCTCATTCGGAAGGACTGCATCAACGGCGTTGCATCCCGATATCGAATTCCTGCGCGGAGATTTTTCTGACGCTGAGCAAATTAAGCGAGCGCTCGTTGATCAGGATTATGTTTTTCATTTAGTTCACGGCACTAATCCCCCGAAGGTGAATTTCGATATAGCGGGGGATATTGTTCGAACCATTAATCCCACAATTTCTCTATTAGACTTGTGCGCGGAAGCAAGCGTAAAGAAAGTTATATTTGTAAGCTCTGGTGGCACAGTATATGGTGATAATGGTATGGTAGCTTCACGCGAGAGTGATCCTACAATACCAATGAACGCCTATGGTGCTCATAAACTTCTAATTGAGAATTATCTTCGGGTATTTTCATATACAAGACAGCTGGATTATCTGATCCTTCGGTTGTCTAATCCCTATGGGCCGTTGCAACCAGTGGCCAAAGGGGTTGGGCTGATAGCGGCTGTGATAGATGCGATAAAAAATGGCCGTGCAGTCGATGTCTATGGCGACGGTGAAACGCAGAGAGACTACGTTTACATCGGAGATGCCGTCCGGGCGATGGAGTCGGCGATAGCCTACAAAGGCAGCCACAAGATTTTCAATATTGGCAGTGGAGAAGGGAAGAGTGTTAATGAGATTATTTCCCTTGTCGAGAACGCGATGAGCGTGAAAGCGAAAAGAAACCCGCTTCCAGGTAGAATATTCGACGTTAGAAAAAGTGTTCTTGATATATCGTTAGTAAGAAATGAACTAGACTGGCATCCAAATGTTGATCTGAGAGACGGTATAAACGCCACCGTGAGTTGTCTTTAGAGGTCTTATGAGTTCGGATGGTTTTTGATGTCTGCTCCAAAAGAAGTTAACCCAAGGTCTTTGGAGAACAGCAGTATTCCACACCAGTATATATCAACCCCACAATGGAATTTTGGGGTAAACGCGCAAGCTCGTGCGTTGAATGATATATTCATTGACGATATGGATGTAGATACTGAAAGGCAACCAGATGCGTATCTTTCTGCAAAGCGATACGCCGATGCTTCTGGTGCGCGGCGGATAATAGACATTGGTTGTGGCAGCGCTTTCACGGTCAAGAACCTTTTTGCGGAAGGCGATTTTGAGGTTATTGCCGTTGACACTGCGGGGGTGTTGTTTGCTGCTAAGGCGAACTATCCAGCCGCAACTCGTGTTGAGTGCGACCTAACATCGTGGAACGACGTATTATCCGTTGCCGAAAGATATCGCGACGGCGTCCCGACGATTATCTTGTGTGCCGACATAGTTGAACATCTGCCCGACCCGCGCCCGCTTTTAGCGCTAGTCCGGTTGCTATTGGCTGCTTCGACCCGTAATCGCTGTTTCTTGTCGACGCCAGGCCGTCCACAGTCGGCGGATCATCGACTTACGAGTAAGCCAGATAATCCAGCCCACATTCGAGAATGGACCAGCGGAGAACTTAGAAACTTACTTGCGGCTTCGGGTTTCTATGTAGCACAGATAGATAATATTCTCGAGAATGCACAAGAGGATCAAGGCAGCACGATACTTGCGGAATTCTTGTTTGACGATTCTTCGTATCGAGAAGTGTTGGCACGCGATGGTATTACCTCCGCAAGTGTGTCGTCGGTGATGATCACTACTGAGTATCCTGGGTTGGTCGCGAGCGGTGGTATCGGCACTTTTGTGGCGGACTGGCACCGTTCGACTGACAATTCAGTCGTGCTCACCACTTTCGATTTTGACAGCAAAGTAAAGTTGAAGAATGACGTCGTTTTCAGCCCGGCAGATGTGATCGATGTATCGAGAATAGGCGACATAGGTCTCCCAGATATACTGCTTGAGGCTGTCAAGCAGCTGCTTTTTATGTGCCCTGATCTTAAGGAAATACACTTCCAAGAGTATCTAGGTATAGGTATGCGCATTGCGCAAGCTAAAAGCGCGGGGATTCTTCCCGATACACTCACAATCGTCACACATTGTCACGGCAACCAACATTATCTGGAAAATGCAAATCAGGCTTGGTTAGGGGTGGATGCTCAGGAATATGCGGTTAAGGAAAAGATTTGCATTGAACTGAGTGATCAAGTCGTTTTCCCGTCGATATTTTTGCGTAATCTCTACAAGCAAGCAGGAATAGTTGTCGAAGATAATAAGGTTCTGATGTGCCCTTATAAATACGGTAATATAAGTAATGATAACCTCGAATTTGCAAATATAAGACGCATTGTTTTTGTCGGAAAATTTATGCCGATGAAGGGTTTCGACCTTTTTTGCGAATCCTTTGACAAAAACTTTTGTAAGGATCTTAAGGCAAAGGGCATTGAGGAAGTCACGCTCATTGGGCGCGGAGCTACTAGCGGTTATCGCAACGAGGCGGTTATCAAACGTCATTTCAAATTAACGGTGCATACCGATTTTGATCTTGCGAAGCTTGTTTGGTATGTAAGACAGCGCAGGTCCGATAGCTTGTTTGTTGAACCATATCGCGGCGATAACTTCCCTCTCGCTGTCTATGATGTTGTCGGCAATGGCGGTTCTCTTCTGACCGGCAACGCAGGGGGCATCCCGGAGATGTTCCGAGCGGAAGTTTGGCAGGAATGTCTAGCTGATCTCTCTACGGAAGCCCTTCGTTGTAAAATTCGAGAATTGGTCGATTGGGATAGCAGTAAAAGGAGCCGTATCGCTGCGGAGCTCATTGATGATCTGCGTCGTAGCAATGATGTGGCAGATACCACTAAGTATGTGAAGAGCGACAAAGCCGAAGTCGAGTTTCCCAGTTCGACGGTGATGATCCCATTCTATAATACTGATATTGCCGAATTTACTGACTTGTTGAAATCGCTCAATCAGCAGTCTCTTCGCCCAACCGAAATTATCATTGTAAATGATGCGTCTTTGACTAAAAATCGTATTGAGATGGCAGAGGCGGCTCAGAAGCATCTCAATATACCGTTTAGAATCCTTGATCACGCCCACAATCGTGGGCTGGCAGGTGCGAGAAATACGGCTTTGACCGCCTGTAAAACGGATTTTATATTGAATGCTGACTCCGATGATATCCCACTGAATGACTGGGTTAAGACCATAGTTGTCGCGTTGACCCGTGACCCGTCGGCAGCAGCGGCGGTTCCATATCTGGCTGCGTTTGATGCTGGCGCAGACTTCAATAAATACCTTCCAAAGGGACAGTATATCTACCGTGCGCTCGGAGACGGATTCGTCACCTCTCAAGTGCAAAACAATTTGGGTCATGCAAACTCTGGCTTCAGGGTTTCTCATGCTAAGCGCATTGGGGGATGGAACGCCGCGTCTAAGGCAAAATACGAAGACTGGGCATTCTATCTCAACGTGATAGCCAGCGGGCTTCGTATCGCAGTTATCCCAAAGGTGACGTGTCTTTACCGGGTTAGGAAGAATTCGATGGCGCGAACCTATTCAGAATGGCCGGGACAGGTTCGGCTTTATCAAACGACCCATGGCCTATCCAGATTCGAGTCCCTTCAATTGCAACGCTTGTGTCGCATGGCTACCAGTACGGAGGGGCTTATCGAATTACAGGGGCAATTGAGCGCTTTAGAACGCCGAAAAATACTCAGAATGATGAATGCTATAATCGTGCGTTTAAGAAAAACGCCCATACTTTATTCAGTTCTCCGCAAGGCTTTTCATATCTCGCTAAGTATTGTTGATCGGATAAGGTGATTGTTGCGGTGGCATTTACAGCCAGTATTTATCACGCAATCGAACCGATCAATCGTTATCGTGGTGATATGCCTTGACGACGCGCTACGTTCACGGAAATTAACTTCACGAGTGCCTACGTAACAAGCTGTTGTCGCTGGAATAGAGTGTAAGATCGAAAGCCCGACAAGCAACTTCATTTGTGGTTTGGATAGCGAACCCTGGTACAAGCGTCATTGGTCCAACATGCCAACCACATTGGTGAATTTAGTGTTGTTCACTTTTTAAACACCCAAGCCCGTGAAAGAATGAAAAACAATACCGTATATGACGTCATTGCCACCACCTGTGGCATTAGGACTTGGTATTGAGCCAGCGGTAACGATAGATGCAATACGTAGACGTTAACGGCATAACAGATACCGAAGGCTACGAGAAAACGAAGGGTTCTTGTCCAACTGCTTTCGGATCTGAATGTCCATTTCATGTTTCCAAAGTAGCTATTTACAAGTCCGGCAACGTATCCAGCGGCATTGGCTACAAACGGGGAAGCTCCTAGCCATGTCAGAACCGCAATAACCAGAAGCGTGATGAACGTGTTGAGTAAACCAACCAATCCAAACCGCCCGAATTGCATTATCACATTCATTGCGCGCCCGTTAGAATTCGTTTGATGCTGCTTCTGACAGTTGTTAAGCAACTGGACAAGCGAATTTCGGGGCTTAATATGATTTTTATTTCCATTGTCGTGCCAGTTTATTCTGGGGAGGCTTATTTACGGCAGCTCTGCGAGCGCGTGGCTCGTGTACGTTCGAAGCTGACCGACACGGGTGCGCCTTTTCAGGTGTCCGAGTTGATCTTCGTGGAGGATGGGGCGAAGGATGCGTCTGGTACGATCATTGATGATCTAGGATCTGAATTCGATTGGGTAAAGCCCCTTCATTTGTCACGGAACTACGGACAGCATGCGGCCACTGTCGCGGGCATTATGAAGAGCACCGGCGATTGGGTGGTGACAATGGATGAAGATCTGCAGCATCCTCCCGAGGAGGTTGAGGGCCTTTTGGAGAAAGCTGTTAAGCTGGGTAGCGATATTGTTTACGCAAACCCGGAAGAGGCTGTGCATCAGAGTTTTTTGCGTGATTGGACGTCGAAAACTTTCAAGTCTTTGATGGTCCGTCTGAGTGGCAATAGAAACATCACTGTATTCAATAGCTTTCGGCTTATTCGTGGCAGCGTAGCTCGTGAGGCTTCGCAGGCATGTGGCCATAGCACCTATTTCGATATGGCCCTTTCGTGGTTTACGCAGCGGGTCTCAAATGTCACGATGCTTTTGAAGGATGACCGATATATCGTAACTGGAAAGAGCGGTTACAATCTCAAAAGTCTGTTCAGCCACGCCCGCCGTCTTCTATTCTCAACGCAAGTGAAGGCTTTGCGCATTGGAAGTGCGGTAGGTGGATTGGCTGTATGCCTCGCATTTCTTTTCTCATTTGTTGTGATCGTGACTAAGCTTATTGATCCGTCGATGATGCCTGTGACCGGATGGGCCTCACTGATGATTACGATCATGTTCTTCGGTGGAGTATCCATTTTCCTCACAGGATTAGTAATCGAGTACATCTCGATTCTCATTATGGATACCCACGGAAAGCCGCTTTACAATTTTGTCGACCGTAGTTCTGACAAGATATTGGCGGGCTACTTTCGGGGCAATTCAGCGCCTCAAGAATAGAAACATGCCAGTGACAGCTGCGATGGACGTATAGCCAAGGAGCCATGGTTGCGTTTGTCGATTGCCAGGCCTCGCTAGTGTCTGATTCGGTCTCACATAATAGAACGGATAGAAATGAGCCGAGCAGAAGATGGTTTGTCACCCGCGGCCAATCGTTCTGGCAGGCGAAGCTTGATTTTTTTGTTGCCGATAGAGGAGTTGTTCGCCTCTTCGATCTGCATGTCGCTACTCAGCACGCCAGTGAAGAAATAGAAGGAACACCCATTCACCATGCTCAGCAGATTTGTCTTGCACGGGTTGACCTGCCACTGAAGTTAGAGCTGGCTCGGGAAATCTGCACAGCTAGGATAAGTGGAATTTCCGCCTGACTTCAGCTTAAATGCTGGGAACAGGAGATACCATGACGAGACGACCGCGCCGGAACCATAGTCCGGCTTTCAAGGCCAAGGTGGCGCTTGCCGCGATCAGAGGCGAGCAGACGCTGGTGGAATTGTCCCAGCAGTTCGACGTGCATGCCAATCAGATCAAGCAGTGGAAAGAACAGCTTCTTGAGGGGGCGACAGGCGTTTTCGGCGATGGAACCAAGGCCGAACCGTAAGCGGGTAGGCTACCCCACGTATCTTTCGTCGGTGTGATGGGCGATTTTCTGCATGAATCATGCGGAGAATCCTATGAGCGACACTGTGAATCAGCCCCGGACATTCGAGGTTTTGACGGCGGAACCCGTGCGAAGCCGACGGCGGCCGCGTGACTGGTCGGATGACGAGAAAGCGCGGATCGTGGCTGCGTCGTTGCAGCCCGGGGCCAACGTCTCGGCGGTTGCACGGTCTGAAGGACTGGATCCCTCGCAACTTTATGGATGGCGTCGTAAGGCGCTTGCATCTGGTGTTGTTTCACCGGTAACAGCGGGACCGGCCAGTCCGGCCAGGTTTGCACGGGTTGAAACGACGAGTAGCGCTTCGATCGATATTGTTGTCGCCGACATGGTAGTTCGCGTCGGTTCAGCCTTCGATCCGGATCACCTGGTGAAGGTTCTGAGGGCGGCTCGCAAGGCATGATTTCCAGCGGTGTGGTGGTTTATGTGTCCTGCCAGCCCGTCGACTTCCGCAAGGGAGCCGCTTCCCTGATGGCAGTTGTCCGTGATGGCGGTCTCGACCCGTTCAATGGAGCGCTTTATGTCTTCCGGTCAAAACGTGCCGACCGGGTCCGGATTGTGTGGTGGGATGGAAGTGGCGTTTGCCTTTATTCGAAAACGCTTGAGGACCGTGGCTTTTGCTGGCCGGGCCTGTCAGTTGCGAGGATACGTCTGGACCATTCCCAGCTCATGGCTTTGTTGGCCGGAATGGACTGGAAAAAGATCCGCCCGAACAGGACAAGACGCCCTTTGCTGACGGGGTGATAGCGCCTGCGGCAAGATGATTCATGATGCTGTAATGGTTGGGAAAACGGCCGCTTTTATGCTCTACTCAGCCTCATGGATTTACCGCTTCACGATCTGCCGGATGACGTTGACGCACTGAAAGCCATGGTGCTCGCGATGGCACGTGAGCAGGCTGAAAAGGAAGCCCGGTTGAAGGCTGCTGAAGCTGAGATTGCCCGGCTGGAGGCAGTGGAGAAGAGCGCCAACGAACGGATTGCCAACCTGACATCCATCATGAAGGTTTTGCAGCGCACCCAGCACGGCCGGCGCTCTGAACGATTACGCCTTGGTGTTAGCGATGAACAGGTATCGTTTGCTTTCGAGGAAGTGGAAACCGGTCTCTCGGCAATCCAGAGCGAACTTGACGATGCGGCCAGGGACAAGCCGAAACGGGCATCACGTCCGCGCAAGGGTTTTGCGGCCCATCTCGAACGCATTGAGGAAGTCATCGAACCGGAGATTCCAGCTGGTTGCGAGGGGCTGGAAAAGGTCCTGATCGGCGAGGATCGCTCGGAACGCCTGGACGTCGTGCCCCCGAAGTTCCGGGTTATCGTGACACGTCGCCCCAAATATGCATTCCGGAACCATGATGGTGTGGTTCAGGCACTCGCGCCTGCACATATTATCGAGAGTGGTCTGCCGACAGAGCGCCTGCTCGCCTATATCGCCGTCTCCAAGTACGCCGATGGCCTTCCACTTTACCGTCAGGAAGCAATCTATTTGCGTGATGGGGTCGAGATCAGCCGGAGTTTGATGGCGCAATGGATGGGGCATCTGGGCTTCGAGCTTCAGATATGCGCTGATTATATCCTGGAGCGGGTCAAGAAAGGTGAAAGGGTCTTCGCCGATGAGACGACCTTGCTACCCTGGCTCCCGGTTCGGGAAAAGCCACTAAGGCATGGCTTTGGGCTTATGCACGCGATGATCGCCCCTATGGTGGGAGCAGTCCACCAATGGTGGCCTATCGCTTTGAAGACAGTCGGGGCGCAGAATGCGTGGCGCGGCATCTTGCCGGGTTCAACGGAATCCTGCAGGTGGACGGATATGGCGCCTATACGAGCATGATCAAGGCGCAAGCCAAGGCTGGGCGCAACGAACAGATACAGCTCGCAGGCTGCTGGGCACATCTGCGCCGCAAATTTTACGATCTGCACGTCAGCGGGATCTCGCAGGCTGCAACAGATACGGTCATCGCCATGACCAAATTGTGGAAGATCGAGGATGAGGTTCGCGGCAAGAATGCCGACATCCGCGCCGCGTTCCGTCAGGAACAGTCCGAAACCATTGTCGCCCGCCTCTTCGACCTGTGGGAAAAGGAACTGGGTAAAGTCTCGGGCAAGTCCAAAACCGCCGAGGCGATCCGCTACGCGTTCACCCGGCGCGAGGCTCTGGAGCGCTTCCTCACCGATGGCCGGGTCGAAATCGATAGCAACATTGTCGAGCGTGCGATCAGACCACAGACAATCACGAGGAAAAACAGCCTGTTTGCCGGAAGCGAAGGCGGTGGACGGACCTGGGCTACACTGGCCACGCTTCTCCAGACATGCAAAATGAACAGCGTCGATCCGCTCGACTGGCTATCCCAAATACTAAGCCGCATCGCTCAAGGCTGGCCTGTAACTGAAATCGAAGCCCTTATGCCTTGGAACTTCAAGTCTAACGCCATCGGCTGACCGCTTACGCCGAACCTGCCGGTCCAACCGTTGATGTCAAAACGCTTCATGCCAAGATTGGCGAACTGACGCTGGAGAACGATTTTTTGTCCGGTGCGCTCGGCAAGGCGGGATTGCTGAGCGGAAAGAAATGATTGACCGCGAGCACAAGCTGTCCGTCGTGCGTCAGGCGAAGCTTCTCGGCTTCAGCCGTGGCAGTGTCTATTATTCGCCGCGTCCGGTGTCTGATGGCGATCTGGCTCTGATGCGCCGGATCGACGAGTTGCATCTCGAATACCCGTTTGCCGGAAGCCGGATGTTGCAAGGGCTCTTGAGGGGAGAAGGGTTACAAACCGGTCGACTACACGTCGCCACGCTGATGAAGAAGATGGGCATCGAGGCGATCTACCGTCGCCCGAACACGCCGAAACCAGCGCCGGGGCACAAGGTCTATCCCTATCTCCTGGGCAAGCTGGCGGTTACCAGACCCAATCAGGTCTGGGCGATGGACCTGACCTATGTTCCGATGGCTCGCGGATTTGTCTATCTCTGCGCCGTTGTGGACTGGTTCAGCCGGCGTGTTCTGTCGTGGCGACTGTCGATCACGATGGAAGCCGACTTCTGCATCGAGGAGGTTGAAGAGGCGCTTGCCCGCTACGGTAAGCCGGACATCTTCAACACCGATCAAGGATCGCAGTTCACATCCATCGACTTCACGGCGGTGTTGAAGAAAGCTGAAATTGCCATCTCGATGGACGGCAGAGGCGCTTGGCGGGACAATGTCTTTGTCGAGAGGCTGTGGCGCTCGATCAAATACGAGGAGGTCTACCTCCATGCCTATAAAACCGTGTCTGAGGCACGCGCTGGCATCGGCCGTTATCTGACCTTTTACAATAGCCGACGTCCACATTCATCGCTTGACCGGCAGACGCCGGATCAGGCTTACTTCAACGCGCTGACGCCAATGATGGTGGCGGCATAATCGAGGCGGAAATCCACTTAGCGAAACGCCCGAAACTGTTCAAACAAACCGAGCCACCTCTTAGGAAGCACTTTTTTGCCGTACACGATGCTCAATTTTCTGACGCGTTCCATCCGTGGGTGATATTTTCGATAGGATGAGCGTTAGTGATATCTGTCGTCGTCGTCGCTGGATTGTTTTTCTTTATCAGGCGCTGATCAAGCCGTAACTTGATCGGGCCGCCACCTTGAGTGTCGTGTGACCGCGCATGTCCCACAAATTACGACTACCTCCCCTTACAAAACGAACTTCTTTATACTATTGAAGCTTCGGGCATCCGAAAATAAGGGCTACTGGGGCGGGAAATGACGTTTGACATTGATTACCAGGTGTCGCCCAAAAGGATTATTACATCCGTTTTGGCTGGCGCTTTCATAAGCACAATATTCCTATTAGTATTTTATCCTGGCTTTCTCTCAAATGACAGCATTTTTAGCTGGAAGCAGGCCGTAAGCCAACACTATGACACAATCAAACCGCCGTTGATGGCGCTTATCCAGCGGATTTTTTACCTATTTTCTCCATCAGGTGAAGCGACAATTGCCAGCTTTTCTTGGGTTCAGGGTACGCTTCTTTGGTCTGCCATATTCATGGCGATAGCGCTGACAACTAGAACATGGAGAGCGCTTATCGTCTGCTCTTTACTTATGCTTTGTCTGATGCCGTTATGGGTGCATACAAACGTTCACTGGACCGATATGTGGGTATTTGCGTTCGCTTATTTCGGTCTTTTCTCATTTTTTGAGCTATTTCGATCCGGGTTTGTTAGCACCAAATGGCTGCTAACAGGAAGCCTGTTCTTCTTTATCTCGATAAGTATTCGATATAACGCCGTGTCGTCCCTGCCGCTTGTTGCGGTAGCATGGTACTTTTATCTACAAAAAAGACGAGCGCTGAAAGCTGTTCCTCGCGTGTTTTTATCGACAATGGCGTGCGTCGTCATCATCATAGCTTCTAAGGCTTTTCTCCTAATGCCGGGCGTTGAGGAAAAGCCATCGATGATAAGATTTGCGTTGTACAACCAGTATCTGGGTACAATTGTTAACTCCGATCCTGATGTAAGGGAAAAGCTAATAGCTCAGGAAAAGCCTTACTATGATGCTGCTTTTGGTGAAGGCACTTTAGAAGCCTCGATACCTCTGTATCTCTTTAGCGGAAACGGCGCGATGTTCTGGCCGAAGGACGCACTGATCGGATTTGGCAACATCATGAATAACGGTCAGTTTATCGTTGACCGTTTACCTCACGTCGTATGGCAATCTCCAAAAGGGTTTATGCGTCATAAGATGAAATACATCACTGGACAGCTCAACAACTCGGCTGAGTACTTTCCTATGCATCCCTATGTTGATAAAAACATTTTCAATGTATTCCTATCGCCTAAAATCCCTGGATATGAATGGACAGTTTCGACGCTGACCGCTCTGAAAACATCCTTTATTTTCAAGCATTGGCCCGCTCTGCTGCTCGGGCTTGTGGCTCTCGTTATGAATTGGCGCCGTCAGAACATATTACTTCTTACAATTTACATCTTCGGCGTTCTGTATGCGGTCCCGTACATGGTTTCGGAAACAGGTTTGGAATGGCGTTACCTGCTACCCTCATACATTTCAGGATATCTCGTATTCTTCGTAGGAACATATTCATTCATTGAAAGCTTTTTTAAAAAAGGCTCTCATCAATCCGTTAAAACTAAGCGACTACAGGATCACCAGCAAAACTAGTCACTAATTGAACCGTGGGACAGTCTTTGATGCTGGAGCTACGCCGCCAATATTAACGACGTAGCTAGAGCCACCAACACTAACGCAGTAGGCCTACCAAACGTCCTAATCTGCGTAGAAGCTTATGTAGAAAGGGTAATTTCTGCACTTGCGCGGACATCGCATTCACAATACGAATTACTTTACGGCGCTCGAAGGCTTCGATTTGTTTCTGCAACTCCATTACGCGTTCGATACCTACTTTTGCTGGGTCGCCACCCAAACTTGTTTCAGACCGACAATGTCTCTGAAGTTGGAGTGTTTCGAAACGAGATAACCCGTTGGTTGTCTGATAAAGACGGACCTGTCCTGGCCACTCTGAATATGTTCGCGCCATGGAATTCTTGCGGACGCGATACAAGCAGGTGACGGTCGGAATAAGCTCTATCCGCAGTCCGTTCGCCAGAATATTGAGAAAGAACGCCCAATCCTCATACTTTGCCTTCGAACCAGCGTTCCAGCCGCCCATCCCTCTTGCATGACTGACCCTATAACCAGAATTTGCGTGGCCAAGATCATTTCGGGTTTGCGACGTCACGAATCCATCGCCCATTGGCCGGTAGACATATTGCCCTTTATGAAAGGGACGGTTGAAATCCGTTCCGGCGTCAAAGGCAGCTAGATAGGGTACAGCAGCTGCAGCCTGAGGGTTTCTGCTCATAGCTGTAACGATTGTCTTAACCCAATCGTTGAGCGGGATATCGTCGGAATCGGCATTCAATATGAGATCAGTTGTGCACGCGGACAATGCGGTATTTCTGGCGCCTGCCAAACCGCAATTATACGCGTGATCAATAATCCTGAACGGAATATCGAGATACCTTTGAACGGCTTCCGCCATATCGGTTCGGCTCTTATAATTAGACGCGTCATTGACGATTATCACCTCGCTCGGGCGGAGCGACTGTTGATTGAGAGCCTTCAGCAATTCGATGAATTCCGAAATCTCGGTGTTATAGAATGGGATCATCACTGTTGAACTAAGGAGTTCAACAGGTTGACTGGCAACCGGTATATATCGTTGATTTTCGGAGACGCGATTCCCGCGCCTCAGATCTTCTACGAGTGTATCGCGGATGCGCGCCTTCTTCTCGTTGTCCCAATCCAAAATTTCGCGAATTTTGTAGCGCAGCGAATCTGGTGACAGGTCTGCCAAACACTCGCGCCAGTCTTTATCTCGGAACATCTCCGGAATGCCCCCTGCGTTCCCAGCCAGAAGCACACCGCCATTTCCAATGACATCATAAACAGCGAGTGGGAAATTATCACCACGATAAGGTTGAACAAACAAACTGTCAGATCGGTGGCCCTGAATATACGAAACCAATTGCGCGTGATCAAAGCCAGTGTGGACCGTCAGCGCGAAGTGGTGTTTGAGCACCCTCTCGTGCTCATATCCCGTATCGGGCCCGCGTCCAATTAAAGTTATTTCTTCAATGCCCTTTGCCTTTAGTTCCTTGCAGAAACTATCATCCAACGATGCGCAGAATAAATCGAACCCCTTCATCGGGATAAACTTTCCGACGAATACGATGCGCTTCACATTGTCGAACGGAGAACTATCAATTTTGATATTCGTATATCGATAGGGGCAGATTATAATTTTGCTATCGTCAATCTGGATGCCAGACTGAACGTAAAATTTCCGCAGAAACTCTGAAGGGAACACGACAAAATCAGCAAGTTCGATGCTAATCTTTTCCCTAACCGCATATATCTGAGAATCAGCCCCCATCCATGTTTGATTGGCATTTTCGAGATAATGCTGATTGCCGTGACAATGAGCGACGATTGTAAGGGTATCAGGAAGTACCCCCGCCATTTTCGCTTGCGCGATACGCATCCCTATACCCAAGTATTCTTGAAAGTGTATCTCTCTCATATCTGGGCACAGAAACAGAAATTGGGTGGCGGCCTGCAGCAACACGTCAGCAGTACCGATTTCTCCAATCTCTGATACGTCGATGACACCCGACGGGCTCAAAACGACGTCGCCGTTCTGAGTTTTTTCCTTGTCGAAGTCGAAAGCCGCTAGAACAGCAGAACCCTTGGTCGAACGATGCCAATCCGCCACAAAGGTGCCTATCCCTCCGCTAGCTATCAGACCGGGATACTCCGTTGTGATCATAACAGATGTTACATCGACGGAATTAATCCCATAGCGCGCTAGCGTCCCCGCATAGAATTTCGCGTCAAATGAAATGTCCGCAAGTATAGTGCTGGCCGCCTCGTCATGTTCATTCGCGCCAATATTTCCGATATTTTCAACATGAAAACCGGATGCCATCAAGAGATTGCGAAGTTCTCCGGCGGTCCATTCTCGCACATGTGCCGGATTGGCCGGCTTAGCCGTCAACGATTGATACCCCAGACGGGATCTGTCGGGAGTCGACAAAAAGCACCTGCTCTTCGGGTTCCCTGACAATAACAGTCTTATAAAGGCCAGAAGCGGCCGAGGGTCTGGTATATGCTCAATAACGTCCGCACAAATTATGACTGTTGGAACATCATTACGAAATTTCTTCGCAACATTGAGAACCTCGTTCCATGACGTAAGATCGCACTCGACGTGAGATGCTTCCGCGTAGTTTTCAATGGCCGCAGCCAGTGATCCTTTGAAATCCACAGCGAACACGTCAGAACCGGTGCCGGAAAACAGACTTTTGAGTTTAAGGGCACTGCCACACCCGATGTCGATGACACGCTTTGCATCTATGGATTCCGCATAGGACTTAGCTGAATGATATGTATCCGGCTGCCATATAATGTCGGATGTCAGCCCATCATTGAAAATATCGTTGATGATTCTAGCTTCCGCATTTACGCCAAAATTCCACTGAGGCGTACACACATAGGGATGCGGTTGATTAAAATTGTCATAATCACGCTTATCAAAGTGTCCAGGCAGGGGCATTATAAACTTTTCTGCGGGCATATCTGACCTTTAATAAAAACACACCCCAGTCTGACGGCACGGAGCTTTGCGTTGGATGACAGCCACTTGTTTGATTCGATCTGTGGCGTTAGGATACGTTTATTGCGTACGCCCTCAAGGATCAATTATGGAATATACCACCCGGCCTTTCACGAAAGAAGCGATACAAATTGCATATGATGAATTGGCCAAAGAAATTCAATATCTGAGACAAACTGGCTCAAGCCACCCAGAATACCTAAGAACGGCTCAGTTTCCCATAGAGGTCCAGACTGAACTATCTTCTATTAAAGATGAAATAAACATGTTGCATGCAAGAGTCATTGGTCTGATTTAGTTGCTAACTTCGCGTTTTGAAACAGTCTTATTTCTTGTGATCTGTAATTGACGGTGCCCCACCCACACCGGGTGGAGCCAAGGTCTGGACCATCAGCTTAAGAAAGACATGCCTCTAAGCGGAGATTTCCGCCGCCAGACGAATATCGTACAGACACCACGCCAGTTGTTGACGATATATCAACTACAGCTTGTGCAAATCCGCCCTTTACATACGTGGGTATCGAATGACCTGCCACTGAAGTTTCATCCGGCTGCGATTAGAGCCTCGGCGGTTTTTGATACGCCACATGGCGTGATGGGAGCAACCGGCGGAAAGGCGAAGCTTCCAAATTGCGTAGCGTTGGAGCCGGTTGCGGCGATGATCCCTGCATAGTCTGCCGGGGTCTGGTATCCGAGCGATGAGTGGGGCCGGAAATTGTTGTAATCGTCGGCCCATTCGGCAATGGCGCCGCGGGCATGATCGAGACCAAAGAACAGGCGCTCGTTGAGTAACTCGTCGCGCATGCGGCCATTGAAACTCTCGACATAGCCGTTTTGCATCGGTCTTCCCGGCGCGATGTAGTGCCACTCGATCTTGTGATCCTTCGACCAGGCGAGGATGGCATTTGAGGTCAGTTCGGTCCCGTAGCACCTACGGAAGGAAGAGTTGGAGCCACCTCAAACAGTGCGCGCAGCTTTTTTGCTGCAAGCGCGCACCGTTTGAGGTGGCCATGGCCAGTCGAAGTAGCTCTAGAATGTGAGTGTTCACAACTCATTCCGGAGAGACCAACAATGACCAGTCAGAATTCTATGCCTGCCGATGCCGTGTTGGTAGCCATCGACATTGCCAAGGTTCGCAATGAAGTGTTGATCGAAGCACCCGGCCATAAACGCCGCCGTCGATTGTCTGTTCTCAATACGCGTGCAGAACATGACCATCTGATCGAGATTTTGCAATCCTATGACCGACCGGTGGTCTGCGCCTTTGAGGCAACGGGTAATTATCATCGTCCGATCGCCTGGCGGTTGGTGGAAGCCGGCTTCGAAACGCGATTGGTGTCGTCGCTGGTGCTTGCCCGCACGCGAGAAGCCTTGCACAACTGTTGGGACAAAAACGATCCTAAGGATGCGCAGGTGATCCTGCACATGTTGAGGATCCATTCGACGCAGGTTTATCACGATCCCTTGCGTGCTGGCATCAACGACGTTCAGGAATTGTCGAAGACACACGAAGCCATTGCTAACGCCAAGACCGAGATATAACATCGCATCCCGACGCATTACGCCGTTGTCGCGCATCCGGTAGAAATGGTACTGCACCGTCGTAAACGGCGGGAATTCCTTCGGTAATTGCGCCCATTGGCAGCCGGTTGTCGCGATGTATTGGATTGCGTTCCACAATATGCGTGGATCATGCTCGCGCGGACGGCCGACTTTGCCCATCGGCTGCAAAAGCGGCGCAACAACTGCCCACTCATCGTCGGTACAATCGCTTGCATAGCGCAAGCCACGTCTGGCATAGTCTCGCCGGGCGGTTTCAGTCCAGGCCATGTGATCCTCCGTAGTCTTGGTAAACCACAGAGAATCATAAACTCCTGAAATCGCTCAACTTAATTTTCGGTTCGGCTCTAAATCGAAGTATAATATGATCTGAATCTCTTCATTCGATGTGCCTTCTTGGTTCTCTGCTGTAAACTAAAATAATCTAAGCCCATTAGTTCTATAAAAGGTCACGGCGGACTGGATGAACATTTTTATATGCCAGTGCCCCTTCTTCGAAGCATGCCCCCCCGCATGTACTACTCGTATCGTTGGTACATAAGCTGTATCGGCAATTTTTATCGATCTTAGGGAGATGTCAAAATCTTCAAAATATAGAAAATATTTATCGCTGAAGCCGCCCGTATTTCTTAAAGTAGTACCTCTGAAAAACATGAAACATCCGCTCACTATGGGAGGGTTCCAAAAGACGGCGTTTTGTGTTTCGGCCTGCAATTCATATCTTGCCAAGCGCGCAGAGAAAAACGAGCGAACTAGCTTGGGCGCAAAGCCTCTCAGAAGTAAGTCAAATACCGCCGGATAGCGTTTGCATAAATACTGTCGTTGCTCATTGGGCCATGTGGCACGAGGGCTCAAGAGGCCACAATTTTCATGAGTTCTCATAAAGGCAACTGCATTTATGAGCGCATCAGGATCGAGCTGAATATCTGGATTTAAAATCAGATGAAACTCACCCGTCTGGCAAATCGCGAGATTATGGGCCCTCCCGAAGCCGATATTTCCCTGTCCTTGAATTAGGGTAACTGGTAATTCGGGATAGAAACGCAGCAAAAAGGAGGCGACGTCTTTGCGAGAGGAGTTATCCACAATCGTAATTGAGAATGCGTTGGGTGGAAGCGCCTTCAGCGCAGTTCGTAGGCTATCCAGCGTTTTCTTAAATTCTTCTAAGTCGGGATTAAACGTAACGATTGAAATAGTTAGCAATGGCTGGTTATTGATTTTAGGATCAGCAGCTGAAAAACCATAGGTCATTCTTTGTGTTCTCGGTTCGCCAAATGGGTCTGACGGTCGTCAAAAGGAAGCCATTATCTTAGGCACGAAATGTGCTTATATGAACGAAGCGAAAGAAGTAAGATGATAGGATGTGAAATCGCATGAAGGGGATTATTCTCGCCGGTGGTAGTGGTACCAGATTGTACCCTTTAACAATTGCTGTTTCAAAGCAGATTCTGCCGATTTATGATAAGCCGATGATCTATTATCCCTTGAGTGTGCTCATGCTCGCGGGCATTCAGGATATTTTGATCATCTCGACGCCGCACGACTTACCACTTTTTCAGAAATTGCTCGGCGATGGCTCTGAGTTCGGAGTGAATTTCTCGTACGCCGAACAGGCGCATCCCAATGGTCTTGCTGAAGCTTTCATCATCGGTAGAGAGTTCATCGGCAACGACAGCGTTGCCATGATTTTAGGCGATAATATCTATTTTGGTGATGGTCTTTCAAAACTGTCTCAGCTTTCGTCGCAACCAATGAAGGGGGGAACTGTTTTTGCTTATCGGGTTGATGATCCGCAACGTTATGGTGTGGTGGAGTTCGACAGCAGCACCGGTAAAGCGGTGTCCATTGAAGAAAAGCCTGCAAAACCCAAGTCAAACTGGGCTGTTACGGGCCTCTATTTTTATGATAATCACGTGGTCGATATTGCCCATTCAATCACGCCGTCCGCACGCGGCGAACTGGAAATAACCACCGTTAATAATGTCTATCTCGAACGAGGTGAGTTAAATGTTCAGCGCTTCGGTCGCGGTTATGCTTGGCTCGATACCGGTACGCATGACAGTTTGCACGAAGCGTCGTCATTTGTTCAAACGATCGAAAAGCGGCAGGGCATCAAGATTGCTTGTCCAGAGGAAATCGGCCTGGATAAAGGTTGGCTGAGCAGTAATGCGGTGTTGGAACGTGCGACCAAGCTTGGTAAAACCGAGTACGCAGCATATCTGCGTCGACGTGTTGATGAACTAGGAAAATACTAATGGAAGTCCGCCCTTTAGGTTTAGATGGTGTTGTTGAGATACTTCCGCGAAAGTTTGGTGATGATCGTGGTTTTTTTTCCGAAACCTACAAGGCCAAGGCGCTTAGGGATGCGGGTATTGACTTCAATTTTGTCCAAGACAACCACTCCTTTTCGGCGGCCAAAGGGGTAGTACGTGGTCTTCACTATCAGTTGCTGCCATTTGCTCAGGATAAGCTGCTCCGCGTTGTTCGCGGCGCAATTCTCGATGTTGCGGTCGATATTCGCAAAAGCTCACCGACTTTTGGTCGGTGGGTCGCGCAAGAAGTCTCAGCTGAAAAGTGGAACCAAATTTTGGTGCCGAAGGGGTTCGCGCACGGCTTCATGACGTTGGTTGAGAATACAGAAGTTCTCTATAAAGTAACGGATTACTATTCTCCTGAGCATGATCGCGCAATCCGATATGATGACCCCGCAATAGGCATAGATTGGCCAATTTCCGCTTCCGGTATACAAACATCGGATAAGGATAAGAATGCGCCGTTGCTTGCCGATGCAGAAGTTTTTGCTTAAGGAATGATATGAATATTCTCGTCACTGGCGGTGCAGGTTTCATCGGTTCGGCTGTATGCCGTCATCTGGCCGCTGATCCGAAGGTTAATGTTATCAATCTGGACAAACTGACCTATGCGGGCAATCTCGCATCGCTGCGTCAGATCGAAAACCATCCGAACTATAGTTTCCTGCAGGCCGATATCTGCGACGATAATCTCATTCTGGACACGCTGCGTTCGAATGTTGTCGATGTCGTCATGCATCTGGCTGCCGAAAGCCATGTTGATCGTTCCATCGACGGTCCGGCAGCTTTCATCGAAACCAATATCATCGGCACGTTCCGCCTGCTCAATGCCGCTCTCGCCTATTGGCGTGAACTGCCGGAACCGCGCAAGTCGAACTTCCGCTTCCACCACATCTCGACCGATGAAGTGTTCGGCGATTTGCCGTTCGACAGCGGCATTTTCACGGAAGAAACGCCCTATAAGCCATCATCGCCCTATTCGGCATCGAAGGCTTCCTCCGATCATCTGGTTCGCGCATGGCACGAAACCTATGGTTTGCCGGTGGTTCTCTCGAACTGCTCGAACAATTACGGGCCATTCCATTTCCCGGAAAAGCTCATTCCGCTTGTCATTCTGAACGCGCTCGACGAAAAGCCGCTGCCCGTTTACGGGACAGGGGCGAATGTGCGCGACTGGCTCTATGTCGAAGATCACGCCCGCGCGCTGGCGTTGGTGGCGACGACCGGTAAAGTCGGCGAAAGCTACAATATCGGCGGACGCTCGGAACGCACCAATCTCAATGTAGTGGAAACGATTTGCGCCATTCTCGACAAGAAGCGCCCGCGCGCCAATGGCAAGAAATACGGCGACCTGATTACATTTGTAACGGATCGCCCGGGGCATGATCGCCGTTACGCCATCGATGCCTCGAAGATCGAGCGTGACCTCGGATGGACCCCGCAGGAAACTTTCGAAACGGGCCTTGAGAAAACCATTCAGTGGTATCTCGACAATGGCTGGTGGTGGGAGCCGATCCGCAGCGGCACTTATGCTGGTGAGCGTCTGGGCGGCGGTCAAACCAAAACCGGTGCGACCAAAGCAGGTGCGGTATGAAGATCATCGTCACCGGGCGGGAAGGGCAGGTCGTTCAGAGCCTTCTGGAAAAGGCCGCAGAGCGCTCGGATCTTGAAGTAATTGCGTTGGGAAGGCCGGAACTTGATCTGGCAGACCCCGAAACGATCCGCAAGGCGATCGTCAATGTCAAGCCGGATGTCGTCGTTTCGGCTGCGGCCTATACGGCTGTGGATCAGGCCGAGGATGAGCCGGAAATCGCCTTGGCGGTGAATGCGGCTGGTGCTGCCGCTGTGGCCGAAGCGGCGAAGGCCTGCGGTGCGCTCGTCATTCATCTGTCGACGGATTATGTTTTCGCCGGCGATAGCAATAGGCCTTATGTGGAGACCGATCCAACCGGCCCTCGCAGTGTTTATGGCAGCTCCAAGCTTGAAGGCGAAAGGCTGGTTGCTGAGGCCCATCCGCAGCATATCATTCTGCGCACGGCCTGGGTTTACAGTCCGTTCGGCAAGAATTTCGCCAAGACGATGCTGCGCCTTGCAGAAACCCGTGATGGCCTGTCAGTCGTGTCCGACCAGTGGGGCAATCCGACTTCCGCGCTGGATATCGCCGAAGCCGTCATTCGCGTGGCGGATCATTTGGCGGCAAAGCCTGATTTTTCTGGCTATGGCATCTATCATCTTGTTGGTACGGGCGACATCAGTTGGAGCGGTTTTGCTCGCGGGATTTTCGCTGAAAGCGCTAAGCAGGGCGGCCCGACCGCTGAAGTGACGGATATTGCGACTGCAGAGTATCCGACCAAGGCGACGCGCCCCGCCAATTCACGCCTTTCTACAGAGAAGTTCAGCGCGACATTTGGCTGGACCATGCCGCATTGGCAATCGTCACTAGGGGATGTGGTGGCAAGGCTGGTTTAGCGAAACTTCTCGGATTCCATCGTTGGCCAGTATCACGTGATCTTTTAGTTCTGCGGAAACTGCTATCCCACAACAATGTCGGCGGGGATATCTTCCCGATCCGCTCAGAAAAAAGGTCGTTTGGCTACAAATTCGAGATACATGCAATTACTTGATTGCGACTTTGTTTTATTGGACTAAATCCGGTCCACAAATGGAAGATGATTGCATCTATCGGAGCGACGCATGTGTGGAATTATCGGTATTATCGGCAAGGATGAAGTCGCGCCGCTTCTGGTCGATGCTCTGAAACGACTGGAATATCGCGGTTATGACT
>NZ_RCHH01000027.1:0-30910 GCF_003664555.1 Ochrobactrum soli
AAAACGAAAACCCTTCAACCGGGGAAAGTTGCTCGGTAATTTCATCGCGCCTTGATAACCGAAATGCAAAGGTCAAACAACTTGGCAATGCCCTCACGATATATATTGTGCCAAACGTTGAATATGACGATGGATACTGCGGCCAGTAGAGAAAGAATTGTGGCGAGAGTTGGCGATAGGACGCCGCGTCTCCCGAGACAGAATCTTGACTGGCAATCTGGAATTGGAGCTACGTCATTTACAAGGAACGGGTCGAGCTTGTTAATGAGTAAATCAGAATTCCCCACGCGGTCTGCCCCAGTTCAGCGCGTATCGTGTGAAACGAAGCTGACCGCTGCGCGTCAACGCCCCTTTTTCGACCAGGTCCTGCAAATCGCGGGTGGCGGTGGCGCGCGACGTGCGGGTGATGGCGAGATAGTTGTCCGCGCTGAGGCCACCGATAAAGCCATCCGGCCCCGCCTCGAACAGACGCGCAATGACTTTCTCCTGACGAGGATTGAACGCTCCCCTGTACCGGTCGTAGAAATGTGCCTTGGCGATGTAAAAGGCGACACGATCCAGCGTTGTTTGTTGAGCCGCCAGCACGGTTTGGGAAAACCATACCAACCATTCGGTGACGTCGAGGGTCCGCTGATGGGTTTCCAGCTGATCGTAATAGGCCTTCCGTTGCTGTTCGATGGTAAAGCTCAGCATGATCAGGCTCGGCTGCCCTAGCGACTGTGCCAGTGCTTTTTCGGCGAGTGCGCGACCAAGCCGTCCATTGCCGTCCTCGAATGGATGAATGCTTTCGAACCACAGATGGCTAAGGCCGGCGCGAGTAAGCGCGGGGAGGGGCGTACCGCCGGTCAGAGCGCTTGCGTTGAACCACGATATGAACCGATGCATTTCTTCCGGTACTTGCGCTGATGGCGGCGCCTCGAAATGAATCGTCGGGCGGTCCAACTGGCCAGAGACGATCTGCATAGCGTCGGAGTGGCTGCGATAAGCACCGATGCTTTCCAGATGCCGACTGCCTGCCATTAACATGGTATGCCACCGAAACATTGTCGCGTCATCAAGCGGCAGGGCATAGGTGCCATAAACGTCGACCGTCATTTCCGCGATGCCGTGTTCACGTGGTTGCACCGAACGCCGGTCCGTATCCAAGCCAAGCTGCCGTCGCAGTGATGACTGGACGCTTAAGCGATCCAATGTTTCGCCTTCGATCGCGCTCGTCTTGATCGCTTCGTCGCTCAAGAGTTCGATGCGCAACCGGTCGCGGTCGCCGGGATCGATGTGACGCACAGCGCCGATGACTTCGCCGGAGGCGAGCAGAAATCGCTGTTCTAGTGCCGCTAGTGCAGACGTGTCATAGCGAAAATGCGGCCAATCAGGCTGTGTCCAGTTCCAGGGCATGAGTGATAGTATCCATTTTTATCGCTCTCAATATCATATATTTATGAGTAATAGAAGGTGTCCCTATTGCTCACCACCCTAATTGCGGAGAAGTGCGCGTCCGCACTGCGCGAGTCATTGGCGTAGCATTCCTACAGGTTCTACAGCGGTCATTGCGCTTATCCTGGACTAAAGCCTGAGATGGGTGTTAAAGGAACTGGCAGATTTCGGCTCTATTGCTGCCGTTCAAGCCCCGAAGAATTCATTCCTGACTAGTAGTCAGCACTTCGCCTATTGCGGGGGACAGTGGTTCATATCCATTCAAGGCGTTTGTGATTGTGTTCGGCACAGTGATAAAGGCGATCCTTGACAGGAATCCGCAGTCCTTGAGAATGAAGCACTTCCGACAATTTCTAAGCTTTCCTGATGCTTCGCACTTTCGATTAGTAGGTTACCCAGTATTCCCAGTTCAGCAGATTTTGGTTTAACGACACCACAACAGTAGCTTTCCGCCAGACTTTAGGTATGCAAAATCGGCATACCGATCAGCGTAATTTCGATTTCTACTTTCGAGGTGCGGCTCATATAATGATGTATTATTCATCAATATGTCAAAAAAGCCAAGAGGACACGATTATATGGCGTATGTAACTGCAGAAATTCGAGCTTCGAAAGTATATCATGGATATGATGAGGATCGGAAAGCTGTCATCGATGATCTTGGCGCGGGAGGATTTGTAACAAAACTTATAAAGGTTTCCAGAATTTTGTCGGTTACCGAAGATTATATTTTTATTGAGTGTCCTCACAACACCGTTCAGACGTGGGAGCATAAGGGAACGCTGGAGGATTTCAGGTTGAAACTGCGTCAGGCGGGGGTCGCGGCGGAATGAGTGCTTCTCCTGTACGTGGGGTTTGAAAAATGAAAATTGTGTCCGTCAACGTTTACTATGTGCGCGGACAGGGCCTGAAGCCCGTTCTGGTGAAAATTCAGACGGATGAGGGCATATCCGGATTAGGCGAGGCCGCCATTTCCTATGGAAGCGGTGGCACAGCTGTTGCGGGTATGATTAAAGATCTGAGCGAACGGTTTTTGCTGGGGGCTAATCCGCTGTCCATCAATCGGATCGTTTCGGACATGTACGACCAGGCGTTCTGGTTAAAGAACCCCGGCGGAATTGCTTGTGCCGGGATGAGCGCCATGGAACAGGCGCTGTGGGATATTCGCGCCAGAGCGTTGAATGTGCCAGTATATGAACTCTTTGGCGGAAAAATTCGCGATGAACTGAACTACTATGCGAATGGCTGGTATTTTGGAGCGACATCCAACTCAGACCTGATTAGAAAAGCTGCCGACGCTGTTGACGACGGACATTATGCCCTGAAGATGTATCCGTTGGCGCAGATTCAGCCAAATGGAACATTGCGGCATCCAAATGGTCGATACTCTGACAATCGTGACGCCGTCACCGCTGGAATCGAACGCGTGCGCGACGTACGAAAGGCGATCGGTTCCGATATCAGGCTTATGCTTGATTTCGGTGGCGGCATTTCTATCGCAGACACTATGCGGTTTTGTGAGAGTATCAAAGAATATGATATCGAGTTTGTGGAGGAAATCACCGATCCGGGCGACCTCGGTGCGTTGTCTCAAGTCGCTTCGTCGATTGATATTCCGATTGCGACTGGAGAGCGACACTATCTCAGACAAGGTTTTCGCGATCTTCTTGAGAGACGTGCGATCAGTATATTGCAGCCCGATATTGGCAATGCGGGTGGTTTCGCGGAAGTGCATAAAATATCAGCGATGGCTGACGCCTATGGTTTGAAGGTGCAGCCGCATGTGTGCGGAAGTTCTATCGCAGCCAACATCGCGACCCACATGAGCGCCTGTTTGCCCAATTTTTATATTCAAGAACATTTCCCATATTGGGCTGACATACCCGGATATATTGAAGTGGCTACCGTGCCCTTTGAGGAAACGGTCAGGAACGGACGCCTTCCGATCTCAGAACACATTGGGTTTGGAGTCGAGCTGCATGAGGCTGTCATGAAGGAACATCTTTGGGCTGTTATCCGATAAACGCCGTTACTTCATACTGACGGGTGAACTGCAATCTAACATCGCTATTGTCTGCTATTTCGTTTGCCCTTGGCACTGTTGTAGGCGAGTGTGTGCCGCAACTGAAGTGCTGGGATGATATTTGATGAAAAAGCCAGGGAAACAAAACTGGGAAGTAGGGATGAACCTCATCTACTTTTCAGCCTTCCGGGCAGTGATGCTAACTGGAACGGTAAGCGCCGCTGCTGAACTTATAGGGCGCAGTCAACCCGCCGTCAGTCGGCTTCTGAATAAGCTTGAAACCGAGTTGGGTGTCACTCTGTTTGAGCGCAGAAAAGGATTGATCACGCCGACATCGGTTGCCCACCTTCTTCTGGATGAAATCGATAGAGCGTATACATCTCTCGATTCTTTGCGAAATTTTGCGGCAACTGTTGCCGAAGGTGAAACCAGCCGTATAACTGCGGCTGTTATGCCCGCCCTTGGGATAAGTTTCATGCCCCAGGCGCTAAAGAAGTTTAAAGATAGCTGGCCTCAAACACGTGTGCAGCTGAATATACGGCTTTCTGCCAAGATCGAAGAATGGGCGGCGTCCCAACAGCTGGATTTTGGTCTTGCTGAACTCCCATTCCGCAGATCTGGCTTTCAAACAGAAGTTTTCAGCGATGCCACTTATATTGCTGCGGTTCCACGTGACCACCATCTCGCGAGCCGCGACAAAATTGAACCACCGGATCTTCGAAACGTACCATTTGTATCATTTGCGTCATTCACCGCAGCTGGCCCGATTATCGCACAGGCATTCCGCGCGGCGGGTGAAAAACTAGACCCAGCTTATGAAACAACGATTTCCGCTGCGGCATATGAATTTGCCAAAATTGGCTTGGGGGTCGCGCTTATAGACCCTTACACGGCCATTCACCAACTTGATGATCGGGTAACGCTGGTGCCATTCCTGCCTAAAATACCGTTCAACGTGGCGCTTCTTCGCCCTTATTCCCGTCCACAAAGCCGCGTATCGGAAGCGCTTCTGGACCTTCTTTTCAGCGAGCGAGACGCAGTGTTGGCGAAGTTGCCGCACTTTTGACGGATAGGAATCTTTAAGTTGCCAGACTTCCGGGGTCTCAATCCATTATGCATTTACTGCATAATGGAGGCCAATTTTTCTATTTTGAGCATTCCGAATTAGCTGCTGTACTCGCCCGACGCCGAGGAAGGAAGCAGTTAAATGAATATGGAGGCCGCACGGGACGAAAGTTATGATGTGATTGTCATTGGCGGCGGTATCAACGGTACCAGCGCTGTCCGCGAACTCTGCGCCGCTGGGTATAAGGCCTTGCTTGTTGAAAAGGGTGATTTCGCAAACGGCGCGTCGAGCAGATCGTCCAGGATCCTCCACTGCGGTCTCAGATATTTTGAGACGAGACATCCGGTCCGCACGTTCGCATCCTCGCCTCTGAAGTTGAAGAACGCGATTTCCATGGCGCGCGCCGCTATGAATGCGCGGGAAGAACTGGTGCGTCTCCAACCAATGCGATGCAAGCCTTTCAAAATGTGCTTTCCTTTATACGAAGCGGATGATCTGCGTGGATGGCACCTGGACATTGGGCTTTCGCTCTTGAAGCGTCTTGGATCGGGTCGACTCCCGCTGGAGTACCAACGGCACAAGCGCAACTTTGATAGCTCAGTGCCTTTGGCAAAGGACCTTCGAGATCGGAAACAACTGAAGTCGATAGCGACTTACCGCGAATACATCATGGACTGGCCCGATAGGCTTTGCGTCGATGCGGCCATCGAAGCAGAAAAGCTCGGCGCTGATGTCCGCTTGTTCACCAATGCGAGCATCAGAGAAAAAAACTCTGATGGGCTGTGGCGGGTCGATCTTAGCTCTGCAGATCGTGAAATGAGCAGCGTGTTCGCACCTATCATTCTCAATCTTGCCGGAACTTGGATCGATGACGTTCTACAGGGGGTGTCCGGGGAGGGGAATGATCGTCTGATTCACGGGACGAAAGGCGCGCATATAGTCGTTCGTCTTCCGGATTATTATCGTGGTCATGGGGTTGCGGCGCTTAACCGATTGGGAATGCCGATTTATTGTCTGCCGTTCAAGGAGGACCTGTATCATATTGGCCCGACCGAAACCTATTTCGAAGGCGACGCTAGTAGCGTTAGGGCCGATGACGTCGATATTGAGTTTCTACTCGATGAAATCAATTTTCTTCTCCCTACTCTCAAACTGACGAAACCGAACGTCGAATTTACCTGGGCCGGTGTGCGGCCGTTGACCTTCAATCCCAAAAATCCTGACGGCGACAGAGTTCGGCAAATCCATGATTTGAAGGGCAAAGGTCATTCGGGAATTTTCGCGATGACCGCCGGACCGGTTATGAGCCATATGAGTGCAGGAAGGGAGCTGCTGGCAACGGTAGATGCAAACATTCCGATGCGGCCTGATCGGCAAAGAAGGCTAATGCAGCAGACGAATACACCGTTGACGACCGATGAAGGCACGTTGTCGTTTCGGCATTATGTCTCGCGAGAACATGCCCAGGATCTGAAAGGTATCTTCTATACCCGTAGCGGCATAGGTTGGGGGCGGCACATAGACCGAGCCACTGCAACTGATGCGGCCAGTGAAATCGCGGATTTGCTAGGATGGGAGCCAGAGCAGATCGAGCGCGAAGTAGACAAGTTTCTTCAATACCAACGGGAAATTCACCGTTCGGGAGAACCTGCAAAATCCTAACGAAACAAAAAAGAGGAGTGAACTGAAATGGGTATGCGCAGACATCAAAATCTTGCTTTGGTGGCAGTTTCCACGCTTACTATGGCGATTTCGCTTTTTGCAAGCCAGGCTCGTGCTGAGGGCGAGCGATTGAAGGAAATCCTGGAACGCGGCACTCTCCGTGTTGGTTTGCAAGGGGCTTTCAAGCCCTGGTCTTTCCCAGGTGCGGACGGCAATCTTCAAGGTATCGAAGTTGATCTCGCCAAGAGCGTCTCGGATGCGCTGGGTGTCAAACTAGAGCCCGTCATTATAACATCTGCGAACCGCATGCAGTTCCTCCAACAGAACCGGATCGATCTGATTGTCGGCGGTATGTATGATACTGCGGAACGTCGTAAGGTCATCGGCATTATTGAACCCGCTTACTGGGCCTCGGGGCCGACCTTGCTTGCCAAGAAGGGTGTCATCAAAAGCTGGGACGACATTGCTGGAAAGCCGGTGTGCGGAAAGCAGGGAAACTACTATAATCAACAAGTCGAACGGCAACTGAAAGCAAAGTTGATTGCATTTACCGGAAATTCCGAAGGTAAGGAAGCGCTGCGCGCCGGACGTTGCATTGCCTGGGTCTACGATGATGTCAGCATCATGGCTGATCTCGAGACACCAGAGTGGCAAGATTACGAAATGCCTGTTCAGGCCCTTTATAATAATCCGTGGGCTGCTGCTGTCCCGCTTGAAGAACGCGATAAGGGTTGGGGCTCATTCATGGCGGGTATGGCATATCGCTGGCAAGCTGATGGTACGCTGATTGAACTCGCCAAGAAATGGAGTGTCGCACCGTCTGGTTGGTTCACCGAGCAGAATAAGAAGCTCCATTGGGATACCGCTTATCTCGAGCCGAAAGAGTAAGGCCGGTGCTTTCTGATCAGCAGTAGCTCGGAGTGATGATGATCGAACATATATCAAGTTTCTTCCGCAATCTGAACGAGACTGCGGGCTTGAACTTTATCGTCTTCTATGACGACTACGAGTTCAGCCGTTTTCTCGAAGGGGCGTTGATTTCACTGCGGCTTATGGCGTTTTCCATCTTGCTGTCGCTGGTGATCGGCGTGTTGGGAGCTTGGGCACAAACGTCAAAAAGCGCGATAATTCGCGTGGCGGTTGATGCTTATATCCAGGCGTTTCGGAATACGCCTCCGATGATCCAGCTTTTGTTCTTCTACTTCGGCCTGGGCGCGTTCACGCCAGCCGTGGACATGGGGGGATATTACGAGCCCATTATCTCTTCTTTTGGGTGGGCTGTAATCTCGCTTGGTATCTTTGGTGGGGCGTTCAACGTCGAGATATTCCGGGCCGGCCTGGAAGCCGTTCCTGAAACGACAAAAGAAGCCGCTGAAAGCCTCAGCTTTTCGAACTGGCAAATCTATATGTATGTGACACTTCCACTGGCGTTTCGCATTAGCCTGCCAGCTTTGACGAATAACCTGGTGAGTTTGGCCAAAACAACCTCGCTTGCTTATGTTATCGCCGTTCCAGAAATGACCTATGTTCTCAATCAGGTTTGGTCGGACAACATCAACGTGCCTGAGATGATCCTCGTGCTTTTTGTGTTCTATGTCGCGGTCGTGAGTATTCTCGCCTGGGGCCTCCACGCTCTCGAACGCCGTTTGGCATTACCGGGGTATGGACATGAATAAGCGCGCTTTCACAATCGTTCCTTCGCACTACGGCGTAACGGCATTCTCTACCGCTCTGTCATTGCGATACGGAATTGTTCTCGTTGCAATGTTTTTCGGATCATTATGTGTTGCTTATGCGCAAACAATGAATGCCGGAACGCCGACCGCAGTCGAGACACTTTTCGGGTGGGTTCCATTTATCTTGCGTGGCTTTTTGCTGAACCTCTATATGAGTTTTTTAGCGATGGCCTTGGCGACGGTTCTCGGAATTCTGCTCGGTCTCATGCAGATCAGCTTGTTCTGGCCGGTAAGAGCCATTGCGCGCCTGGTGACGCATCTCCTGAGAAACTCGCCTTGGCTCGTTATTCTCTTCATCGCCATGTATATGATGCCAGAGGATTTTCGTCTTCCGGGCGGGATTGTGATACCGTTTCCTGGCTGGATGAAAGCAACCGTCGCTTTTGCGCTGCCCGTCATGGGCAACATAAGCGAGATCGTCCGTGGCGCGGTTCGTTCCATTCCGTCGGGGCAGTGGGAATCGGCCGAAAGTCTTGGCTTTACCCGTGTTCAGACACTTTGGAACATCATATTGCCACAGAGCTTCCGGCGTTCAATACCCCCATGGATGAACTGGTATGCGCTACTCACGCTCTCCACTCCGATGGCCTCTATATTCAGCGTCAGAGAGTCTGTTGCCAACGCACAGGCTGCAATGGAAGCGTCGGGCGGACGGCCGGAATTTCTCTTTCCGTTCTATCTGTTCCTTCTCTGTCTGTTCTTCGCGTACATTTATCCAATCGCGCTTCTGACGAGGAAACTGGAGAAAAGATATGCTGCATAAAGAAAATATCGATGCACCCCCTCTGGTTTCTCTAAAGGACGTGCACAAGGCGTATGGCGATCTGGAAGTTATCAAAGGGATCAGTCTTGATGTGCGCAAAGGCGAGGT
The DNA here is from genome assembly GCF_003664555.1 of Ochrobactrum soli. NCBI lineage: Bacteria > Pseudomonadati > Pseudomonadota > Alphaproteobacteria > Hyphomicrobiales > Brucellaceae > Ochrobactrum > Ochrobactrum soli. The sequence continues at coordinate 8,793 of NZ_RCHH01000027.1, forward strand.
GATCTGCATCATCGGTCCGTCGGGTTCGGGCAAATCGACTCTCATACGTTGTATCAATGGTCTAAGCCCAGTGCAGAAGGGCTCGATAATCGTCGCCGGGCAGGAGGTGAATGATCCCAAGCTCGACAAGCTCGCATTGCGGCGAAAGGTCGGAATAGTCTTTCAGCAGTACAATCTGTTTCCGCATAAGACGGTTTTGCAGAACGTCATGATGGCGCCGATCAAGGTCCTGCGTGAACCAAAACAGGAAGTTGAGGAACGGGCGCGTGCTCTGATTGCAAAAGTCAAACTTACTGGCAAGGAAAACCAGTATCCCGGCCAGCTGTCAGGTGGCCAGCAGCAGCGCGTCGCCATCGCGCGAAGCCTGGCCATGCGTCCTGACGTTATGCTTTTCGATGAAGTTACCGCGGCGCTCGATCCTGAAACCGTCAAGGAAGTATTGGCGACGATAAAGGAACTCGCGTCCGACGGGATGACCTGCATTCTGGTTACCCATGAAATGGGCTTCGCACGCGAAGTGGCCGATCACATCTACTTCACGGATCGAGGTGTGATCGTCGAGCATGCTCCACCGAAAGAGTTCTTTACCTCAGCCAAGGATCCTCGGACCCAACAGTTCTTAAGTCAGATATTCTAGCCGAATTACGACACGACAATCATCAGTAGCATCAGGAACATGCCAGGACGAGCGCCAGGTGTGAACGGGTTTCTATAAACCAAAGGGAAAAGCGATGTACCAGCAAGCCTCCAACGGTGTCAAAAATGACCCACTGCTGCAGCCGCTGAAAATCAAGCATCTCGAACTTCGCAATCGCATCATGAGCACCAGCCACGCGTGTGGTCTGGAGGTCAGCGGGCTGCCGCTTGAAGCCTATCAACGGTATCATGAAGAAAAGGCCAAGGGTGGAATAGCCCTGTCGATGTTCGGTGGATCCTCCAATATCGATATCGATTCCCCGAATGTCTTTCGGCAACTGAATGTTGGAACAGATGACATCATCCCACATTTTCAGCAGTTTGCCGAGCGTATGCGCCGCCACGGTGCAGCGCTCATGTGTCAGATAACACATCTCGGCCGGCGCGGCGAAAGTTATGGCGGCGATAGGCTGGCGATGATTGCGCCGTCGCCCCTCCGCGAGACGCTTCATCGCAGCATACCCAGAGAGATGGACGACCATGATATTAATCGCGTTGTGAAGGCATTTGCTGCTGCGGCGCTGCGATGCAAGGAGGGAGGGCTGGACGGCATCGAGACGCATGCTGGTGGTCACATGATAGGGCAATTCCTGTCTCCGATTTCCAACCGCAGAACCGATCGCTTTGGCGGATCGCTCGAAAACCGAATGCGGTTTCCGCTGATGGTGCATGAAGCTATCAGAAAGGCTGTCGGTGATGATTTCGTTGTTGGTATCCGCATGGCAGTGGATGAAGGCCCCGATGGCGGTATGGGTTTCGAGGAATCTCTGAAGGTTGCACAAGCACTTCGCGGTATTGGCGGGATCGATTTTTTCAATGCGATTTATGGCATGATGGACACGACCCGTGGTCTCGCGGAAGACTCTATGCCTGGAATGGGATCGCCACTTGCACCGTGGGTCGAGCCGGTCGGACGTTTCCGCTGGGAGCTCGATATTCCGGTATTTCATGCCGCACGTATTTCCGATGTTGCTTCCGCCCGATACGCTATCCGCGAAGGCAAAATGGATATGGCGGGCATGACCAGAGCGCAGATTGCTGATCCATACCTTGCAAGTAAAATAGCGTCAGGACGAGAAAGCGAAATCCGGCCATGCGTAGGCGCTACACATTGCCAGTCGCCGCATCGTCCTGCATGTCTTCATAATCCGGCAACGGGAAGAGAGACAATCCTGCCTCAGGTCTTTACGAAAACCGAAAACGGCAAACGTAAGGTCGTCGTGGTTGGCGGGGGGCCTGCAGGTCTTGAGGCTGCCAGAATATGCGCGGAACGGGGTCATGAGGTTTCGTTGTTTGAAGCGGCGTCCGATTTCGGCGGTCAGCTTCTTCTTGGCGCGAAGGGATCGTGGCGCGGTGACCTCATCGGCATCGTTGAGTGGCGAGTGGCTGAACTTAATCGTCTCGGGGTGTCACTTCAAACAAATGCCTATCTTGATGAAAATGAAATCCTGGCGCTGAATCCTGATGTGGTCGTGCTAGCAACGGGCGGCATGCCGCAAATTGATCTTCTACACGGCGGTGATCTATGCGTTTCGACGTGGGATATCCTGGCTGGTCAGTCCAAGCTATCGGGTGAAGTTCTCGTCGTTGATGGCACCGGGCGACATCCGGCTCCGCTGGCGGCCGAGAAGGCCGTTGGCTTTGGAGCCAAGGTCCAATTCGTCACCATAGATGCCCAAATCTGTGAAGAACTGACTTATGCCGAACGGGTACGCTGGAAAAAGCTCTTTCTGAAATTTGGCCTTTATCCCAAAACTGAAACACGTTTGACTGCAGTCCACCGCCAGAACAACCGCCTGATCGCGACGCTTTTGAATGATATTACGCGAGAAACAGAAACAATTGTGGTCGATCATGTTGTTGTGGAGCAGGGAAGTGTTCCGTCTAACGAAGTTTTTGAAGCGCTTCGATCCAATTCATCAAACGACGGTGTGACCGACTTGCGCGCCATGGTCGACGCCAGGTCTCAGCCTATCCGCGAAAGACCTGGATTTGAGCTTCACCGGATAGGAGATGCTCTTGCCAGTCGGAACATTCACTCCGCGATGTTGGACGCAATAAGAATATGCAGCTCGCTTTGAGAATTTTGGGAGCGTATTCAGCGTCCGAATTTATCCAGCAGCTGATACCATGCGGCTACCGTACGGACGGCTGGCGCTCTCATCGAGAAAAATGGAATGTCTACCGGTTTCTGGCGCCGCATCAGCGCCAGATCCGGCTTTTCGCCTTGCAAAAGATCAATCGCGTAGCGTCCGAGAAGGCTCGACATCGCGATTCCCGTTCCATTGTAGCCGAGCGAAAAGCCAATATTCTTATCGATCAACCCGATTTGTGGAAGACTGTCTATCGTCATGGCAACAACCCCCGACCAGCGATTGGCGATCCCGTAGTCTTTCAACTGCGGGAAGATATCAGTCATTGCTCTTTCAAGGGTTGCATATGCGGCCATGGAGTCATTTTTGCCGAATGCGCCCCTACCGCCAAAAAGCAAGCAGTCGCCGCTACGTCGGAACCATCGCATCATTCTTCGCGTCTCGCTGTAGCTCCGGTTGTTGCAAAGAATTTCATCAAAAACAGAACTGGGCAACGCTTCCGTCGAGATGATCGCACTCCTGAACGGTATGATGGTCTTACGCACATCGCCGGTGGCAGGCGTGATGTCGGAATAGGCATTCGTTGCGATCAGAATCTGTTTGCACCTGATCGATCCGGATTTTATACAAACGAGTTTTGCCGGGCCTTCTTCCTCTATGCGAAGAGCGGGACTATTTTCGTAAATGAGGCCTCCGGCCAAAAGAACGGCGTTAGCCAAACCCCGGCAGTAACTAAGAGGATGTATGGTGCCAGCATGGGCGTTCAAAACTCCTCCATAGAAGCGCGTACTTCCGGTCTCTGTCGCAACCTCATTCGCCCCGAGCACTGTGATGCTCGTATCGCCGAATATGTCCCTGATCGTCTTCGCTTCTTCCACGAGCGCCGCGAAAGCGGCCTCGTTATGCGCACAGCGAATGTTCCCGGTTTTTGTCAGATTCGCTTCTCGGATCTTAAATCGCTCGACATAGCTTTCAACGCAATCCATCGCTTTGTGACCGAGCGCGTTCATGCGTTGAGCGACTTGCCTGCCGTGAGTTTGCGCCATGACGCTTAGTGATACACGATACTTCGTTGATACCACGCCGCCATTTCTTCCAGAGGCGCCGAAGCCGACTTCTTCTGCTTCGAGAACAACAGGTTTCAAACCCAGTTCAATTGCTCTTACGGCGGCCGACAAGCCCGTATACCCACCTCCGATAATGACCACATCGGCGGCAATGTCGTCCTCCAATGTCTTGCAGTTCAGAGGTGGTGTTGCAGTCTCACGCCACAAAGATCGGGGTAGGTCGAGTTTTCGCATCTGGAAAATACCTGGGCTTACTTACAAGTTATTTTCTCTCGCTTTCGACGGCATCGGCGAGTTCTCGCAGGGTCGAAAAATGGAAGTCCGGCGTCGTAACTACTTTCGGAACAGGTGTTCCACCGAAACCCTTGAGGCCCTTTCGACGCTCGATCCAGCAGACTTTGTACCCCAGCTCTCTAGCGACGCCTATATCGTGGTACTGACTCTGGGCAACATGCAGGATTTCATCCTGCTTGAAACCAAATGCCGATTGGCGCCCAAGATTGTAGGAAAAGAAGCGTGGATCCGGTTTTGTATACCTTGCATCGTCAGCAGTGACGCTGTCGTGAAACGGGTTGCCGAGCTTGTTCGAATTGGCGCTGAAACCGACACGATCATAATTGGTCATCGCAACAAGTCTAAAATGCCTACGCAATCGTCTGAGCGCTTCAGCGGAATCCTCGAATGCTGGAAATTCAAAGAAGTGGCTATGGAATTTGTCACCTGCTGCGCTGTCGTCCGACAGTCCAAGTTCTCTCGCAGCGTAGAGATAAACGTCGCGCATGACCTCGCTTGCGCGGCCCGGAAATTTCTCTCTTGCTTTCAGATAGGGCTGGAAAATCTGATCATCACTCAGCGTCTTCGCGGCCTCTCCGCCTGCGACGCGGAAACCATCCAGAATGCCCTTCTCGAAGTCGATGCAGGTTCCGACGATATCAAAAGTCAGAACTTTAAAATTTTCGAAGGCCATGAAAGTTGTCTCTCCTGTTCCGGGCAAAAGCCAGTTGTCGGGCTACAGTGGGATGCTTTTGGTCCTTCTATCAATTCCAATAATAATCACCTCTGGGGTTACATTTTGTAATGTCACATATTCGACGACTCCTTCCCTCGCTCAACGCACTCGTCGCCTTTGAAGCGGCAGTCCGATGCGGAACATTTGCAAACGCGGCACGTGAGCTTGGAGTTACAAGTCCCGCAGTCAGCCGCACCATCGGGCGTCTGGAACTTCATCTCGGAATGCAGCTTTTCAAGCGAACGCCGACGGGAGCAGAACTAACGGAACATGGAGGTGATCTTTTTGCGGAAGTCTCGAAGAGCTTTTCAAACATTGAACGTGTTTTGGCTGGACTAAGACAAAATGCGCAAACGAAGCGACGTACACTGCGAATATCAGTCTCGGGGGCTTTCGCTACGCATTGGTTTATGCCGCGGATGAACCAATTCCAGGCGCTGTTTCCTGATGTAGACATTCAGTGGCAACTGATCATTGGGCCGCTCGATTGTCCGGTTAACGACGCCGATATCGCGATGCGGTTCGACCCGAAAGTGGATGACCGGTATCGAATTTTTCCACTTATGCCAGAGTTTCTGTTGCCAGTGCGATCTCCGGTTTTCGATTTCAATTCGACACAGTCCCAATCGGGTTTGAATCAGGTGATTACTCTTAGCGGGTCGCAGTTCAGGTGGGCAGATTTGTATTCCATTGATGCACTGAAAGAGATAGCCCGGGAACTTCAATTCTCGGATTACAATGTCGTTGTACAGGCCGCGCTGATGGGACAAGGCAACGCTATCGGCTGGTTAAGTGTGGTGTCAACCTTGCTGGCCAACGGCTCGCTCGTTCCATCGCATCCTGTTGTAGTTTCGACTGGCCGAAGCTGTAATCTAGTGACTTCGATCAAACCGGATGAATGGTTCATTCGCGACATTTGCGACTGGATCATCGATGAATATCGACGGGATGTGAGAGAGATTAACAAAGCATACGAAGGACTGATCAACGAATTCTGAGATTTGCCGCCCGTAGCGGCAATCCAAACTTCGCTGTCGCTTTGATCAAAAAGTAAATGGTCGAGGGTTTCTATCCGATGCGCGTATGATGTGCTCTTGACTGGCAATCTGTAGAAATAAGACCTCGCCTTTGATCAGCATCGTTGCTTCATGTTGTTGCTCAACAATCTAGAAAGAGCTGATAGGCTTCAGTTGCGACGGTAGGCTATTTCGGGCACACGGGAAAACTGCTGCATCTCCTCAAAATTGCCTGTTATCGCATGTCTGCATGCCGATCTTATTTGGGACTCATATCTAGAAGACGTCGATAAAATACTGCTTGAGAACCTTGAGAAATATTTCGACTGACTTTGGCCGCATATCGCCATAGTGATCTACCGTAATAATATTGGCACCCGGTAAATTTTCTATAATTGGAATTCTTAGCGTTTGGGCTTCGATCGAAAGCGGTTCGCGCGGCCAAAGATTAAGAACCGCAACGCCAAATCCGGCTGAAACTGCCCGGATGATAGTATCATAGTTCTGACTTTTAAATACAAAGTTTGGGCGCTTTTTTGCAAAATCAAACATCATCATATTATAAGTCACTGTTGTTGGCATGTTCAGCAGCATCACCGGATAATTCGCTATTTCATCAATACTGATCGATTGTTTGCGCGCTAGTGGATGTGTGATTGGTACAATCGCGTGCGGAGTTGAGCGGCCAATTTGCTCGATGGTTCCATTGAAATCCGGTCCCAGATCATAGACCAGAATAATATCGACTTCGCCCTTATCGAGCATCCGCTTAAGGCTTGGTTGGTCAGCTTCGAAGAGCTCGATGGAGATGTCTGTCAGTTCCGCTCGCAAGCGCGTTAGAACATCCACTATGAGGATCGAGCTGAAGGGCTGGTACAATCCAAGCCGGAGCTCTCCCCGGGTTAGACTTTCAGATTGAACTTCACGGTTGAACTCGCTTTCTGCACTGAGCAAGCGTTGTGCCGCGGCGATGAACTTGTCGCCCGCCGGCGTGACAATGACACCTCGGCCTTTCTGCCGCGAAAAAATCTGAAATCCGAATTCTTCTTCTGCGGCGTCGACAGCTGCCAGTACCGATGATTGTGAAATGTTCATTTTCTGCGCAGCCTTTGCAAAGCTGCCAAGTTCACGCACGGCGCAAATATAAGATAATTGCTTCAGTGTCTGCGACATGGGGTACCTAAAAAATGTTATTACTCACTCGAATAAATGTATTTTACAATTATTTACAAGTGATCAAAACTGAGGCTCAGCCTGATCGGAGAGTGTGTTGAACCCGCTCTCTTCCTGTAATCCCTGAACAAAGTACCGAGCCAAATGGACAGTGCAAATATCTCCGTTCCAGATAGCGTTCGTCGTCTCGACATCGATCCCTACGACGATTCCACGCTGGAAAATCCATTCCTCATGCACGAGACCGTCCGCGCAGCCGGTTCTGTTGCCTTCATGGAGCGCTATGGCGTTTATGTTATGGGGCGCTATACGGACATCGTCCCGGTTTTGAAGGATTGGCAGCGTTTCTCGTCAACCTCCGGATCAGGTATTGCTGATATTCGCAAGCCCGGCGCCTGGCGCGCTCCAAGCCCGATCGTGGAAGTAGATCCCCCAGACCACACCCGAGTTCGCATGGCTTTGCAACGCGTCTTGACGCCGATGCTTATCCGCGAATGGAAGCAACAGTTTGCTGATTATGCGCAGAAATTGGTCGATGAACTAGTGGATGCAGGTGAAGTCGACGTCGTGAGCGAACTTGCGGAACGTTTTGTGGCTGATGTATTTCCCCAGGCCATTGGATGGGCTGACAGCCCTGGTCGTTCTGAAAAACTATTTTTGCTGGGCCAGTTGAATTTTGATGGGCAGGGTCCGCGTAATGCGCGCTTCAACGCCACGGAAGCTGCAGCCGCTAAGATCATCGATTGGAACAACGCCCAGATGCAGCGTGATGCTCTAATGCCGGGTGGTTTTGGCCAGAAGATTTACGAAGCGGCTGACCGAGGCGAAATCGAGCCGGAAACAGCGCCTCTCCTCATTCGTTCGTTTTTACGCGGCGGTCTTGATACGTCGTCATCAATGATTTCTTCTGCAATCCAACTCTTGGCAAAAGCGCCAGACCAATATGAATTGCTGCGTCAGGATCCGACAAAAATCCGCAATGTGCTTGATGAAGCCATGCGGCTAGAAACGCCGATTCAGACCGTCTGTCGCCTCACCATGGAAGACGTGACATTCGATGATGGGCGGACAGTGCCGAAAGACAACAAGATTATCATTCTTCTCGCCTCTGCCAATCGTGATCCCGCTGCTTGGGAACGACCTGACGAAATGGACATTACGCGGAAGACACCCACCCATCTAGGGCTTGGTGTGGGCGTGCACATGTGTATTGGGCAGATGATCGCGCGCATGGAGGGGGAACTCATCTTGAAGGCCCTGATTGAACGCGTTGCTTCGATCCGGTCGGTGGGGCCAACCCGCCGCCATCTCAATAATAACCTGCGTAGCTTTGCCTCTGTGCCCGTCGAATTGAAGTCATAAGTATCGGAAACTGAAATGCCAAAAGTTATATTTGTGTCGAATAGCAATAGTGAAGTGATCGTTGACGCTAGTGCAGGCAATTCGATCATGACAATTGCAGTGCAAAACGATGTAGCCGGTATAATCGGTGAATGTGGGGGAGCGCTTTCCTGCTGCACATGCCATGTCTATGTCGATAATGAATGGGCACATCGTATTCCACCGGCATCGGAATTTGAGCACGAAATGCTCGAAATGACGGCGAGCCCGCGCAATCCGACATCGCGGCTTTCCTGCCAGATCGAGTTGACCGGCGATCTGGACGGCATCCGCATCTTTTTGCCAGTTAGCCAGGACTAAGCCTCCCATGACGGCATGTTCGAGCAAGGAGTCTGGTATTTTGATCGTCGGTGCCGGGCAGGCGGGCACTCAACTGGCGTTTTCGCTACGCGAGGAAGGCTTCTCCGATCCGATCACGCTGATCGGCGACGAAACCCATTTGCCATATCAGCGTCCACCATTGTCCAAGGGCTACCTACTCGGCAACGTGATCCGCGACAATCTTATACTGCGTCCCGAGCAGCTTTTCCAGAAAGGTGGCATCATTCTAAAACTTGGCTCGCTTGTAAGCGCTATAAATCCGGAATTGGGCACAGTTCGGCTTTCAGATGACACTGAGTTGACAGGAAGCGCAATCGTGCTGGCGACTGGATCGAGCGCGCGCCCAATGTCCTCAATCGCGAAAGCAGAGAATGTCCACTATCTTCGTAATCTTGAGGATGCAGATCGTCTTGCAAGCGGATTAAAGGATGCGCGACATGTGACGATTGTGGGCGGCGGCTTTATAGGGCTTGAATTCGCTGCTGTTGCGCGATGTAAATTTGGCTGCGATGTAACGGTCATCGAGGCGGGGCCGCAAATTCTGGGCCGCATGTCGTCACGCGCGACTGCGAGCCACATTCATCAGCGTCTTACCGAATGGGGTGTCACGATTATTGTCGGAGCGCGAGCAGACTGTGGGGCCATTGATGAGCGTGAAAGGGTCTCGTCGTTGCAACTTGGCGACGGGATGCAAATCGAAACGGATATGGTTCTGATTTGCATTGGTGGCATCGCTAATGGTTCGCTAGTCGGTGCGCCACACGGCGTTACTGTTGACGGTAGACTTTGTGTGGCACCCGGGCTCTACGCCTTGGGTGATTGTGCTTTGTTTCCAGATGCAGATGGAACACTGCACCGCGTTGAGTCGGTACAAAATGCACTTGACCAGGCGCGGTATCTGGCAAAGCGGTTTACCAACAAGGAAGACAAACCGTTCACCGCATTGAATTGGTTTTGGTCTGATATCGGTGATATGAAATTGCAGATAGCGGGACGCGCCTCAGAGAGGGACGATACGCTAAGTTATCCGCGTGGGGAAAACCGTCAAACGGTGTTTCGCTTCCGCAATGACGAACTGACTGCGGTAGAAACAATCAATTCTCCTGCCGATCACATGCTGGCTAAACGGGTCTTGGCAAACAATCATGTTGTTCGCAAAAAACAGATCGAAATTACCGATGGTGACTTGAAGCGCTGTGTCGCCTGATGATCGCGGATCGTAAGGGCAGTACAATTGGCATACGTGCCTACAACTCCATTGGAAGGCAGATGAAGCTTTGCCTTTACGCTGGCCTGAGCGTCGTGCGACTGGCGCATTCGATGCGGGCGGAGGTCTTTAGGACATACGAGACCTCCGATGAAGCTACCGCTTTGTTTCTATCGCATGTAGCGGATGAATTTGGTGTTGCGTGCGATGCGGTCATAGAGCAGACGCGCTGTCGCATTGTGTTCCTGCGTCAACCAATAAACGCTACCTAAACCAAGCTCGTCCGCTTTTGCGTAGACGGCCTCTATCAGCGCACGGCCAACACCAGTGCCGCGGGACCCTGGGTCGGCGAAAAGATCTTGTAAATAACAAACATTCTGCGTCATCCAGCATGAACGGTGCTGGATGTAATGAACCAGTCCCACAGCCTTACCGTCGCTCAATGCAATGAAGCCATTGGGTTCGAACTCGCCTTCACCGATGAGGCGGCGGAAAGTTTCCTCGTAGACTTCTTCGGGTATAGCCTTTTCATAAAAATCGAGATACGCACTCCAAAGACGAGCCCATTCTGGCTTGTCGGCAGCTTCAATCGGGCGGATGACGAGATTGGTTGTTGTCATAGTGTTCTCGCAAAAAAATGTAAGTGTAGAGTGGTATTCACGACCTATTGGAAATGATGTGAGCTGCCGACGTTACGAGCGGTACATGCTTTTGCAAAAAGGCGTCTGGGGTCCAGTCAGACAGTGATGCCGCAATGTGGACCGCTCCTATTGGCGTGTTGCGCTCATCAAAAATAGCACTGGCGATCACGATTTCTCCCTGCAACATCTGTTCGATGCAAAGGGCATAACCAAGTTGCTTGGCCTTTTTGATTTCGGCAATGATTTCTGCGCGATCAATGACCGTGCGCGGCGAATATTTGGTCAGGTTTGAGCGATCCAATATGTCTTCGACCGTCTCATCCGGCAGATGTGCCATGACTACGCGTCCGCCTGACGCGGCAAAAGCCGGAATCCGTCGTCCGGTCAGAGTGGCGAAAAATGTTTCCCGCTTGGATTGGCGACGTAGCGCATAAACTATATCGGTATCCTCAAACAGGCTCAAGTCGATACGTTCGCCGGTTTCGTACTGAAGGTCCATAAGAACCGGGCTCGCACGCTGTACGAGCGTCGAATGCCTGAGATACTCAAACGTGAAATGCAGGACTTTCTTGCCGAGCGCATAGGTGCGGTTCGGTCCACGCTCGAGATAGCCAAGTGCGACAAGCGTATGCGACATACGCTGGATGGTGCTGGCGTCGAGCCCTGTCAGCTCTTTCATCTCTTTATGGGAGAGTCTCCCGCCGTCACTGCTTTTTTCGAAAGCCTCCAGAAGCTCAAAGGCCTTTCCCAGCGATTTCACAAACAGTGTTTCTTCGCGCATTCGCCCACCATGTTTTTGGCTTGACTGTCATTTAAACTCATAATAAGCTTTTTAATATCGCAATACAATATAAAATATTCAATATAAAGAGGCGAACATGGCGATCAGAATAAAGGCAGCAACGGCTGTGCTGTTTTCCGCAATCATTTCCACCGCGTCGATCTCAGCAGCGTGGGCGGAACAGTTGAAGCTTGGCGTTTCTCTGCCGTTGTCGGGTTCGGCATCGCTTGCTGGCACGTCGATCCGCGAAGGAATTGAGTTTGCTGTTAAGCAAGCCAATGCCAAAGGCGGTGTTTTCGGTGAAGATGTTAAGATCTATGTTGAAGACGACGAAGGTAATCCGACCAAGGGTGTTACCGCTGTTCGTAAGCTGATTGAGCAGGATGGCGTAGTTGGCATTAGCGGTACTTATGTCAGCGCCGTTGCGGCCGCGCAAAATAAGGTTGCTAAGGAATACAAAGTTCCAATGATATCCGCTGGCTCGACCTCATCGGCGGTCACGGATGCCAATACTGCTGGTGATCCATGGTTTTTCCGCGCTTTTCCAGGTAGCACAACTCAGGCTATGCAGACGGCCAAGGATACATTGGGCAAGCTCAACGCAAAAACCGTTGTCGTATTGTTCGAAAATTCGATCTATGGCAAATCGCTCGCTGATGAATTCAAGGCGAATTACGAAGGTATGGGCGGCAAGGTCATTTCGGTTGAAGCCTACAATCCGGGCGAGAAGGACTTCTACTCCGCACTCACCAACGTGCGCGCCCAGGCGCCTGAAGCAATCTATATCGCTGGACTGATGGATTCCGGCGCACAAATCATCAAACAGGCTGGCGAACTTGGCCTCCAGGTTAAGATTGTTGGCTCGGGCTCGATGATGAGCGATAAACTGATTGAACTTGCGGGTCCAGCCTCGGAAGGCTTTGCAGTTTCGTCTATGTTCGAACCGAGCACGCCAAATGTTTATGGTGCAGAATTCGCAAAGGAATTTCGCGCGGCATACAATAAGGAGCCGGACGTGTACAACGCTATCGGCTTTGACTCCATCGGGCTTCTCATGGAAGCCGCTCGCCGAGTGGGCAAGGCTGATGGTGCCGCTATGCAGCAGCAATTAATGAAGATGGGCGACTATCCGCTCGCGCAGGGCCCAGCTGGCACCACTGCAAAATTTGATGACAAGGGCAGCGTCCAATTCACGGTTGGTCTTGCAATCGTGAAGAATGGTAAACGCGAATGGTTGCCATTCGACTGATAGGCAAGAGGCGGTTCTTCCTGGAATAGAGCCGCCGTCAACTTTGCCTTCAGGAGTTTCCGGCAAGTGCGCCTATCCTCGTTCCTGCTGGAGCTGCTTTGGAGTGTGAATTAGCTCTCGTGAGTGGAGCTGCGCACAAGCTTTTGATCTGATGCACATTCATGTCGCTTCGGTAGCGCTTAATTGGATGCAATCTTGCAAGGAACCCAACCTTGATACTCTTCCAGCAATTTCTGGCCAATGGGATCGTGGTCGGGTCGAGCTACGTTCTCGTTGCGATCGGCCTCACGCTCATTTTCGGCATTCTAAAAATTGTAAACTTCGCCCATGGCGAGTTTTACATGCTCGGCGGTTACCTGGCCTATGTCGGCACCCAGCTGCTTGGGCTTGGACCAATATCGTCACTGGCACTCGTCATTATCGTCATGGCGCTGTTCGGATGTTTTGTTGAACGGGTGATCTTTCTGCCGATTGGAAAGAAAGATCCGACGAACGTCATTATCGCCTCGTTTGGTTTGGCGATCTTGTTGCAAAATCTTGCGCTGAAGATTGCAGGCCCTGAACCTTTGATGGCCAAGAGCGGACTGCCGCGAGGCGCAATCCAGATCGGTGATGTCTTTCTTACCAGCGAGCGACTGGCAATTGTGGCGCTGGCAATAGTTACAGTGTCAATTCTGCTGGTCGTACTACGCTATACATGGGTTGGGCTTTCTCTGCGTGCGATGTCGGAAAATGCAACTGTGGCCCGTATCAGCGGCATCAATGTGCGCCGTGTTGGCGTGGTTACCTTTGCGATCGGCGCCGCACTTGCCGGTCTGTCAGGTGCACTGATGTCGACCGTGTTTACGGTACAGCCAACTGCTGGAAGTCTAATCGTCATGAAGTCATTCGTGATTGTCGTTATTGCCGGTATGGGCAGCATCGAGGGCGCGATCATTGCAGGTCTGGCACTCGGTATCATTGAATCGCTTGTAACGGGCTATATGGGAAGTGAGTTGCGCGACATTGTCGGCTTCATCTTTGTCATGGTCATTCTAGCTGTGCGCCCGCAAGGTCTCTTCGGCATCAAGACGGATCGGTCCTGACATGCGTCAAATTCTTTTCATCCTTCTTGCCGCAGCCCTTTTCGCGTTGTTTCCAAGTGCAGTTGGCGGTGGCTACTTCATCAATATTGCCATCGTTGTATGCGTTTATGTGGTGCTGGCTTCGAGCCTCGACATCGTCATGGGCTGGACCGGACTTTACTCGTTCGCTCATGCGGCGTTCATGGGGATCGGTGCCTATACTGCCGCAATTCTAGAACGTGATCTTGGCACGGGTTTCTGGATCAACCTGCCGCTTGGTATGGTAGTCGCAGGCGTGTTCGGCTTCCTGCTTGGTCTTCCGCTTCTACGCACACAGGGGCACTTCCTTGCCATCATGACCATTGCGTTCCAGACGATTGTCTATCTGGTTATGTCGCAATGGACGGGCTTTACCGGCGGCCAGTATGGCATTGAAGTGCAACCGGTTGCAGGGTTTACCTCGCTTTCATCCTATTTCTACCTGGTGTTGGCCGTTTCCACGGTGTTCCTGGTGGCTATTGCGCTCCTTACACGTTCGCGGTTTGGCGACACGCTGCAGGCGATCCGTGACGATGAAACTCTGGCGCGCACAATCGGGATCAATTCCAAAGTGATGAAACTTGTGGCCTTTGCGATCTCATCAGCTTTCGCGGGCGCTGCTGGTGTGCTCCTGGCCTATCATATTCGTGGCGTGACACCCGACGATTACACTGTAATGGCTTCTGCAACCATCGTTGCAATGGTGGTACTCGGCGGTCGTGGGCGCTTTTGGGGGCCGGTTCTAGGTGCAGTGCTGCTGATCGCGCTGCCGGAACTTCTGTCCAGTCTTGCCCACTACAAGCATATTTTCTATGGCGCGGTTCTCATCCTCGTCACGATGTTTGCGCCCAAAGGCCTGGTTGGCAGCTTTCAACGGAGGGCAAAATAATGGCCCCAATTATTAGAGCTGAGGGTCTGACCAAGGCCTTTCAGGGTATGGTTGCGCTGAATTCCTTTGACTTCGAAGTCAATGAAGGGGAAATTGTTGGCCTGATCGGCCCAAACGGCTCTGGCAAGTCCACGGTGGTCAATCTGTTGAGTGGTGTATTGGCACCGACCAGTGGTCGGGTGCTGATCGACGGCAAGGATTTTTCTGGCGCTGCTCCGCACAAGGTCGCAAAACTTGGCGTTGTTCGTACGTTCCAGATGATACGTCTATTCTCCAGTCTGACAGTGGAAGAGAACATCATCCTGGCGCTGCAGGAACAAGACGGTCCGGGCTATGTGTCTTCATTTATAAACAGCGGCAAACCAAAAACATGGCGTGTTGAAGCTGTAGCTAAAGCACATAAAACTCTTTCTTTGTTCGAAATGGAAATGCACGCCAAGAAGCTTGCAACTGATCTGTCGATCGGCCAGCAGCGCATGGTCGAGCTTGCTCGGGGTCTGGCAACCAACCCCCGCATATTTATTCTTGACGAACCGGCTGCTGGTCTTTCGCCGATTAATGTCGATCGACTGATCGAAATGATCCGACGCATGCGTGATGAGTTTGGGGTTACCATCCTGTTGGTCGAGCATGTTATGCGCGTGGTGCAATCGGTCTGTGACCGCGTTGTGGTTCTCGATTACGGTCAAAAGATCGCAGACGGTAGGCCGGACATCGTAGTGCAGGACCCTAAAGTTATCGAAGCTTATATCGGACTAGGACGGTCTGCCCATGCTTGAGTGCAAAAAG
This sequence comes from Ochrobactrum soli, assembly GCF_003664555.1. Lineage (NCBI taxonomy): Bacteria > Pseudomonadati > Pseudomonadota > Alphaproteobacteria > Hyphomicrobiales > Brucellaceae > Ochrobactrum > Ochrobactrum soli. Next base: position 24,228 of record NZ_RCHH01000027.1, read on the forward strand.
GTTGATGCCGGTTACGGCAAAGTTCAGATTCTGTTTGGTCTCGATTTTGTTGTGCCAAAAGGTGGGCTCAGCGCAATTCTCGGCTCCAACGGTACCGGTAAATCTACTGCGCTGAAAACACTGGCCGGTCTTGTTCAGCCGACGAGTGGTGAGATCAGGCTCGACGGAAAGCGCATTGATGGCAAGGGTGCTCATGCAATGGCGGAAGCGGGGCTTTGTCTTGTCCCTCAAGGCAAGGAAGTTTTGGCCGGTCTATCCGTGCACGAAAATATCCTGATTGGTGCTTATCATCGGCGAAAAGACAAGGCTGGTATCGCTGAAGATATTGAAATGGTTTATCAGGAATTTCCTCGCCTCAAAACACGTTACAAGGCGGCAGCGGGTCTCCTTTCTGGCGGTGAACGTCAGATGTTGTCGCTTGGGAGGGCCTTGATGGCGCGTCCCAGCCTGCTTCTACTCGATGAGCCATCGGCGGCCCTGGCACCGAAGGTAGTGGGTGAAATTTCCGACATTATTCGCAAGCTACGCGAGCGCGGCCTCACCATGCTGCTGGTTGAACAGAACGTGTCGATGGCGTTGGAACTTGCGGATGAGGTGCACATTTTGCGGGAAGGCCGGTTCGCCTATTCCCGCAAGAACGGACCTGACCTCAATGTTGAGGAACTGCGTGAATTCTATCTTGGAAAGGGTAAATCCTGATGCGCTTTGCAGGTAAAAACGTTTTGATAACGGGTGCAGCAGGCGCTCTCGGCTCCGATCTATCCCGCGCTTTTGCACGGGAAGGTTCCGCCCGTCTGATCCTTATCGACCGTGACGTAGAAAAACTTCAGGCGTTACAGAGCGAGATGGGTGGAAAGGCAGAAATCGTTGATTGCGATATTTTGTTGGCTGACGACATGCGCCGTGTCTGGGGAAGTCTCGACCTTTCTGATGGTCTCGATGTACTCGTGACAGCTGCCGGAACGCTTGGCAGCGGCACAAATATTCTGGAAATATCACCAGAAGAAGTAGACCAGATGTTGTCGCTGAATGTGCGCGGTACACTACTTGCCGTTCAACTCAGCATAACAGCACTGCGTAAACGCAAGGGCAATGTTGTGACCTATGGCTCGACCGCTGGCCTGACAGGGTCCCGTGCTTTGGGTGTTTACTCTGCGTCGAAAGGGGCGGTTGCACTTCTAAGCCGCAGCCTCGCTCTGGCACTGGCCGATGAGGGCATTCGTGTCAATTCGGTTTGCCCCGGATCCATCACCTCGCCGATGCTCGAACGTAATTTTGCGTCCGCTGGAGCAGAAGCTGAACAGCGTCGGGCAATGTATAAAGAGCTCCATCCCCTGAAGCGCTTTGGCGAATTGCATGAAGTGAGTGAAGCTGTGCTTTATCTTGCCAGCGACGCCGCATCGTACACGACAGGCATTTCTCTGCCGGTCGACGGAGGGCGGCTCGCATGACGACGCTTTGTAAAACCGCAGTCGTTACCGGTGCCAACAGCGGTATCGGTAAAGCAACGCTCGATCTGCTTCTGCAAAGAGGGTATTCGGTTATTGCGGTGGATCTGAACGTCGATCAACTCGATAGCAGTCGGGCAACCGTTATCGCTGCTGATCTGGCCTCGAATAATACGCCTTCACTTATTGCCAAAGCAGTTAGTGCTTCGGGTACTCTGGATCTGCTGGTTAATTGCGCTGGTATAGGCGGCTCCAAAAAGCTTATCGATTCAGATGACGAGCTGCTGGATCGTATTGTCGGTGTCAATTTGCGTTCAGTATTGCGACTGACCCGGGAACTTCTGCCATTGCTTCGTCGTCCGGGCGGGGCAATCGTCAATCTCGCTTCGGTCTATGGCGAAGTAGGCCGGATTGGCACTACCGCCTATGCCGTCAGCAAGGGTGGAATTTCACAGCTTACGCGTCAGTTGAGCGCTGAGCTTGGACCAGATGGCATTCGTGTCAATGCGGTTGCACCGGGTTGCATCGTAACCGCGATGACGCGCGACAAAATCGAAAATGATGCGGAATACCGCAATGCAATGATTGCGGGTACACCATTGAAACGCGTTGGTGATCCGAGCGAAGTAGCTGAAGTGATTGCGTTTCTTGGTTCAGATGGTGCTTCGTTCGTGAATGGTCAGATCATCGCTGTGGACGGAGGATGGTTGTCCTCACGCGGCTCGTTCTAAGAGGTTAGCATTATGGAACATTTTGGCTCGATCAATTGGCCGGACGGTCACCGTGTCGCCGTTATGCTGTCATTTGACTTTGACGCGGAAACACTCTGGTTGTCGCGTGATCCGGAAAACGCAAAGCGTCCAGGTACGTTGTCACAAGGCGTTTACGGTGCCAAGGTTGGCGTGCCGATGATCCTCGAAACGCTGAAAGAAGCGGGCGTTCCGGCCACTTTCTTCGTTCCTGGTTGGACGGCAGAAAAATACATCGACCGTTTGGAAATGATTATCGCCGGGGGACACGAAGTTGGCCATCACGGTTATCTGCACGAATGGGTAGATCCCGACCAACCCGAGCGAGAAGAAGAGGTTTTCGTCAAGGGACTTGAAGCCCTGAAGTCTTCCGTCGGCATCGTGCCGAAGGGCTATCGATCCCCGGCATGGGAAACGACGCCGAACATGATGAATCTGGTGAGACGTTATGGTCTAACCTACGACAGTTCGTTCATGGACACGATCAATCCCTATCGCCATAAATTGGCGGATGGTTCGGATGGCCCTATTGAACTTCCTGTTCATTGGAGTCTGGACGATGCGCCATTTGCCCTGTTTTCCATTCGCACGCCACGCACGATTTGCTCTAACGAGCACATACTGCAGATATGGCAGGATGAGTTCCGTGAAATCTATCGCTGGGGTGGTATGTTCAATCTTACCATGCATCCGCAGGTGACAGGTCGTCCATCGCGCATCGCCTTGCTTAGGGAATTCATCCAATGGATGCAGACCTTCCCAGGAGTTTGGTTCGCACGTGGCAATGAAATTGCCGAAGCCTGGGCCCTGACTGAAAAATAGAAATATTAGCATCCGTTTAATTGGACGCCCCGCAGGACCATGCATCCTACGGAATGGAGTTGTGATGAATTTTGAAGAATATCGGTCCAAGGACGGCATCGAACTAGCCGAACTCCTGGTGTCGAAAGATGTGAGCCCAGTTGAGCTAATGCGCATCGCCATTGAAGCTGGTGAGCGCTTTGACAATTTAACGAATATGCTGACCTACCGTGATTATGAAGGCGCGTTGGCGCGAGCGGCAGCCCATCAGATTGTCCCAGGCAAGTTCAGCGGTTTGCCATTCCTGTTGAAGGATTCAGGGTTGGCTTCGACTGACCTGTCAACCAGTATTGGTTCTTCACTGTTTGACGATACGAGCTCTACGGTAGATGCGACCTTGACCGCGCGATTCCGCGCGGCAGGCTTCATCACATTTGCTCGCTCTACGGTGCCGGAACTCTGTATGGCTCCGACCACGGAAGCCCGCCGCAATGGTGGACCAACACGCAATCCATACGATCTCAGCCGTTCACCGGGCGGTTCTTCCGGTGGTGCGGCCGTCGCTGTTGCGGCAGGTGTTGTGCCTGTCGCACACGGTAGCGACGGCGGCGGTTCGATACGTATACCAGCTTCTTGTTGCGGTGTCTTTGGGCTAAAGCCATCGCGCGGGCGCGTGCCGATGGGGCCGTTTCGAGGCGAGGGGTGGGGTGGGCTAGCCTGCGACGGCGTCTTGAGTCGCTCGGTGCGGGATACGGCGCGCTCCCTTGATCTGATCGCCGGTATGGAAACGGGTGCACCTTACGCAGCACCGCCGGGTGGAAATTACGAAGCAGAACTCAATCAGCCATTTGATGGCCCACTGCGTATTGCGGTCTGGAGTGACCCGTGGGGCATCCCAGTGCAACAGGCTTGCCTCATAGGCCTGGAGCAAACTATTGAAACGCTTGGAGCGCTCGGTCATGAAGTCGTCCGTATTTCTGCTCCAGACTTTGATTACGCGTCGTTTATTGATGCAATTGTAGCTGTCATGTCGGCCAACATCGCGTTCTCAGCTCGTACAAAACTCCTTGCCGATGGGCGCGATCCGCGATCTGACGAGTTCGAACCGGCGATTTTGGATGGCTACCGCATTGGCACACGAATGTCGGCCCCTGATTATGTGGCGGCGATCAACCGCCTTCATGCGACGGGCCGTATGATGGCGGGCATGATCGATGGTTACGACCTTGTTATGACACCGTCGCTTGCAACCGTTCCAGTGAAGCTTGGCACGCTTTCCATGGCAGAGCCAGATTTTCGAGCGTTTCGGCACAAGGTTGGGGAGGTTACACCGTTTATGGCGGTGGTTAATGCATCAGGTCAACCTGCTGCTAGTCTCCCGTTATGGCGCCATGATGGCCTGCCAGTCGGGGTCCAGTTGATTGGTCCATTCGGTCGTGAGGACCTGATATTGAAACTATCGGCACAGTTGGAGAAGACTGCACTTTGGAAGAGCGCCCAATACTGGCCTGGAGACCAATTGGGCGATTAGTCTCGTTGTGAAGATGATGTTACAAATTTGTGCTTTAGATATCCCCCTGTGAACAATGCGTCTTGTTCGGGCGAAATTGAGGGTCATGAATGCCGACTGAGCGTTTCCGCTGAATGTAGATCACCTAGAAATGCCATTAGCAAGGGATGGTGCCGGACGTTAAACGCGAAAGAGCACTGTTACTGACTGGCAATCAGCTGGATTACTGTGCGGCATTCGCGCTTCCAGTTTTTCGCCGAGAGCTTCATACGGCCGACGGAGCCACAGCCCCCGAAACTCAATCAACCTAGCGCCAAGGCCGACTGCATGTCGATACGGAAAAGGTCTCTATGAAGGACGGCGACACCATGAGGTAATCCTGGTGCGATTGCTGAAACTTTTCTGAAGGCGGCCACGTTCTTCGGGGGTGCGGATAAAAACTTGGACTGAGTTATACGTTAAGGCCAAGACTTCTTCGATACTCAATCGGGCTGAGCGACCCCAGTGATAATTTGATGCGCTTCTCATTGTACCATTGGATGTAGGCATCAACCTCGTGGACAAACTGTTCGATCGTGACTGTCTTCCAGTCTCGGGGATAGAAGAGTTCCGTTTTCAATCGACCGAAGAAGCCCTCGCACGCGGCATTATCCTGCGAACAGCCCTTGCGGGACATTGAACGAACCATCTTCGCATCGCTGATCCGAGTAAGCCAACCCGGCCAGCGATAGTGGGCTCCACGGTCAGAATGGACGATTGTCCCGCCTTCGCCGTCGGTAACTGTCTCGATGGCGGCGTCCAACATTTTATTGACCAGCCTCGCATCGGGTTGTGTTCCAATGGACCAACTGATCACCATGCCATCGAAGCAATCTATGATCGGCGACAGATACACTTTGCCGGCGGGAATTTGGAATTCAGTGATGTCCGTGAGCCATTTCTCGTTCGGTGTTTTCGCACGGAAATCGCGGTTGATCAGGTTCTCGGGCGCAGGACTGATTTCTCCCAGGTACGAGCCAAAACGCCGTCGCCGTGGTCTGACTACGACCAAACGCTCTTGTTTCATCAATCGCTGCACAACCTTTTCCGATATTGTCACACTCTGCCTGGCAAGCAACGCCTGCAGTCTGCGATAGCCGTAGCAGCGATGGTTGCTTTCGAATATTTCCGTCAGGTTGCGACGGATGGTGACGTACTTGTCTTCCAAGTTCACTCGGGTGCGATGGTAGAAGTACGAGCTTCGCGCAATCCCCAGCTGCAAAAGCAGTTCTGACAATCGATAGGTATCTTTGAGGGCGTCAACCAGCTGTGTCTTCTCCCGATTACTCAGGAGTTGCAGATCGACGCCCAGGCCTTTTTTTAGCAGTTCATTGGCCTTCTTCAGCAGATCGTGTTCGAGTTGCAATTGGCGGATATCGCGCTGGAGGGCTTCAAGCTGTCGCTCGAGTTCTTCACGCTCGGGCGCTGGCGCATAGGCTTTGCGGCGTTTCATGGATGAGGCAGCCTCATGACCGAGTAACTCATTCTTCCAAGCGTACAACGTCGGCCGGCATACGCCTAGCCGCTCGGCCACTTGCTGGGCGCTTTCCTCTCCACTGCAAAGAGCAATGACCGCGACTTGCTTCAACGCCTCGGGATAGGTCGGACGCCAGGAGCGACCGACCATCGAAGTCCTCGTCTCTGGAAACGCTTCTCGAACCCATGCTGTCAAAGTTCCACGACCTGGATAGCCCAACGCCCTCATCGTCGCAGAGATACAGCGATCGTGAATGCGGTAGTGTTCAAGCGCCGCCTGCCTCTGGGCCTCAGAAAACTTCGGTGCGCGAGCCACACAACCAACACGTAGGTCTTGATGTTGCTGGTATTCGCGATACCAGTTTCTCAGCGCATTCTTTGTCGGATAACCCAATTGGCGGATCGTCGCCTTAACTCGCTTGCCAAGCTGGATATACAGCTCAACGGCGCGAATTCTGTCTGCATGGGAATACATGAACTAACTCCTGGTGGTCCAAGTTTTAGTCCGCATCCCCGCCGGGTCAGTTCTCAGTGGCAATCAACAAACGGGGCATAAAGTGCTTCAAGGTAAGCGCTGTTTTCAGGCCACGGCTTTGAGATCGTGCGTTGCGGCATAGGCCCAAGGCAGCAGGTCGTCGATCTGGCTATTTGGATGATTGT
>NZ_RCHH01000028.1:0-30656 GCF_003664555.1 Ochrobactrum soli
CCCCATCCCGGCGAAGCGGCTCAATCCGAGCTTCGAGATTGAAGGCGAGGAACATGTTTTGGTTACACAGTTTATGTCGGCAATTCCGGTGTCCGTATTAAAGGAACGAGTCACAAACCTTTCTGCTTCACATGACGATATCGTATCCGCGCTCGATATGGCATTTCACGGGTTTTGAACTCTACCGTTCAGTTATTCAACTGAGTGACAACATTGATAACCAGTCAAGTGGAGATTGAAGGGGGCGACCTATTCGGCTTCCAGGTGGACACGTTTGTCGAATTGCTTCCGCAACTATGAAAAATGTTGCAACTTGTCGAGAAACCGGCCTATCAGCTAGCCGCCTCGTTTCTGATAGTCTTCAAGTTTTCTGAAGTCAGAATGACTACATTTTCGCAGGCAGCCCAGACTTGTGGAACGTGGTACCGCGTCGAAATGGAGATAAAACTTTGGCAGTTGGTCGTCAATCCATGCCCCCACTCAATGCGCTGGTGGTTTTCGACAGCGCGGCCAGACTTGGCAGTTTCTCCCGTGCAGGTCAGGAACTGGGCCTTACCCAGAGCGCCGTCAGCCGACAGATCGGCAAGCTGGAAGCCTTCATTGGTTCAAAGCTCTTCAATCGTCTGCCGGTTGGCGTACAACTGACTGCCATGGGTGAAAGTTATGCCTCGGAAGTCAGTCGGCTCCTGGGCGATCTCAGCGCTGTCACAGATGGCCTTCGGGCGTGGATAGGCCCCCGGCAGATCACCATCGCCTGTTCGCGTGGCATTGCCGACCAGTGGTTTCTCTCGCGCATAGGCAAGTTGAAAGCAGAGATTTCAGGCATCGAAATCCGGCTGCGCGTAACGGATGACGTCGCCCATTTGCGCCTCGATGAGTTCGACCTTGCATTGTTTTATCGCAAAGAGCGCCCCATCGGCGTCAATTTGACGGTTCTCGGACGAGAGGAAGTCGTGCCGGTATCAGCGCCGGGTGTGCCCAATATCATGGAGCAGGAAGCGCCTGTACTGCTTGCTATCGAAGATACGATGCGCGAGTGGCAGGGATGGCCGGAATGGTGGCACGACGCCCGACTGTCGCCGCCCGGCGGCGCGCTGGAATGGCGGCTTGGCGATTACGGCCTTTGCGTCGCCGCGGCAACGCAAGGCATTGGCATCACCCTCGGCTGGACATGGCTGATCAAGGAACAGCTTGCGAGCGGGACTTTGGTGCCCGTGCATAGCCACATGATGCGGTCGGATGCCTATTTCTATCTGATGCGACCGGCCGACCGTCACCAGCGAAAAATCGTACGGGAAGTGGCCGGCTGGCTGATTGCGAGCAATGGAACCGATCCGATCACGTAAAGATGATCGGATCGGCGAGACGCATCATTCCTGCGGGAGTGCGGCGCGGCGGCGCGACACCATGCGGAAGCGGATATATCCGAAAACGGTGATCACCAGCCAGGCAACCTGCGAAATAAAGGAACCGAGGTTGAAGTTCCAAACCAGCGAATAGATCAGGGCGATGCCGCCCAGCACATTCAGCAGCGGAATGACCGGATCGTCGACGGTAAAAATACGCAATTGAATCAGCGCATAGCCAAGAAGGTAAAAGAACGCGCCCACCAAGCCGATAACATCCGGCAAACCCATTTTCGATCTCCAGGATCAATTAAATCTAAAAAAGCAGGGACAGCTTCCCCTACGGAAAAGCGCCCCTGCCGGTACTGTTGGACGCTCCTTTATTCCTGTTCGCGCAAATGCCAAGACACACATTTCGCATGAGGGTATGCTTAAAAGTCATGCCCAGAAATCCGACATCAACCCTTGAAAATAAGGGCTACAGTAAGCTACCCCACCCGCAAAAGCCGATAAGCTATGACTTAAACACAGGGGTACAGCATGCCTGAGCAAAAAAGCCAGTTTCAATTGACGCGTCGTTCTTTCATGGCGGGCGCAGCCGGCCTCGGTCTGGTGGGCATCACCGGCATGAGCGGCCTGATCACCTCGCCCGCTGCGGCGGCAGGCGAAGGCGCGCCAAAGAAAGGCGGAGTGCTCAAGCTCGGCATCGGCGGCGGCAGCACGACCGACAATTTTGATCCGCGCCTTCTGAAGGACTGGGTTCCGGTCAATCAGGCCTACATGCTGATGAACGGCCTTGTCGAAATCGACGCCAACAACAAGGCTGTGCCTGAACTGTTCGAAAGCTGGGAGCCGTCAGCCGACGCCAAGGAATGGACCTTCAAGGTTCGTCAGGGAGTGACCTTCCATAACGGCAAGACGCTTGACGCCGACGACGTCATCTATTCGATCAACCTTCATCGCGGCGAAACCACATCTGGCGCGCGTTCGCTCGCCTCGGAATTCACCGATGTCGCCAAGGTCGATGCTGGCACGGTCAAGATCACGCTGAAGAGCGGCAATGCCGATCTGCCTTACATTCTGTCCGATTATCACTTCCTCGTCGTTCCGAAAGACTGGACCGATTTCAACAAGCCGGTCGGCACCGGACCTTTCGTTTTCGAGCGTTTCCAGCCGGGCGTGCGTTCGCGTTTCACGCGCAATGAAAGCTATTGGAAGCCGAACACGGCATGGGTCGATGCGGTTGAAGTCATCGTTATCAACGATGTGTCTGCCCGTACCAACGCCATGATGTCCGGTCAGGTGCACGCCATCAACCAGCTCGACTTCAAGACCGTCGATCTGTTGAAGCGCAATCCGAACCTCAACATCGTCCAGTCGTCCGGCGGCCAGCACTTCTCCTTCCTGATGGATTGCACGCAGGCACCGTTCACCGACAACAATGTCCGTCTTGCCGTCAAACACGCCATCGACCGTGAACAGATGCTCAAGACCGCCTTGCGCGGCTATGGACGTCTCGGCAACGACAACCCGATCCCGAGCACCGACCCGTTTTTTGACGCAGCACTGCCGCAGCGCGCCTATGACCCGGAAAAGGCCAAGTTCTATCTGAAACAGGCCGGCATGGATTCGCTGAAAATCCAGCTGTCCGCTTCCGATGCAGCCTTCACGGGCGCTGTCGATGCCGCTGCGATCTTCCGCACCGCCGCCGCCAAGTCGGGCATCGAGATTGATATCAAGCGTGAACCGGCTGACGGATATTGGGACAATGTCTGGATGAAAGCGCCGTTCTGCATGTCTTATCGTGGTGGTCGCCCGACTGCCGATCAAGCCCTGTCGGTCGCCTACGCATCCAACGCATCGCAAAACGATACGCATTGGAAGAGCGCCGATTTCGACGCCAAGCTGCTTGAAGCCCGTGCGATGCTTGATCAGGCCAAGCGCAAGGAAATCTACGCCGAATTGCAGGCGATGATCAGCAATGATGGCGGCGCGCTTATTCCGATGTTCGGCGACTATCTCGACGCCACCTCCAAGAAGCTCAAGGGCGTGACCACGCATCCGATGTTCAATCTGATGGGTGCGCGCCTTGCCGAAAAAGTCTGGCTGGAAGCATAAATGTTCGTTCTAATTGTTAAGCGTGTGGGGCTCGGGCTCCTCACGCTGTTCCTCGTGTCGGCGTTGATTTTCGCCGGCACGCAGATTTTGCCGGGTGACGTGGCGTCCGCCATTCTCGGTCAGAATGCCACGCCGGAAGCGCTTGCGACGCTGCGCGAAAGCCTCGGCCTCAATCAACCGGTCCTCGCACGCTATTTCGCGTGGCTGGCAGGTTTCGTGACCGGCGATCTCGGCACCTCGCTTGCCAATCAGCAACCGGTTGCCGATCTCCTGTGGCCGCGTTTCTGGAATACGATGGCGCTTGCAGCCTTTGCAGCAGTCATCAGCGTCCCGATCGCCATTCTGTTTGGCCTCATTTCCGCAGTTAAGCGCGGCGGCATCTTCGACCGCGTTGTGAATATCGTAGCGCTCGCCTTCGTTTCGCTACCAGAATATTTCCTCGGCCTTTTGCTGATCCTGTTCCTGTCGATCCGCTTCAACCTGCTGCCGAGCCTTGCCGATACTTATGAAGGCATGACGTTCCTTGAATGGGTTCAAGCCACGGCCCTGCCCGCACTGACGCTGGTTCTGGTGACCGTTGCGCAGATGATGCGCATGACCCGCACCGCCGTTTTGTCGGTTATGGATCAGGCCTATGTTGAAACCGCCTATCTGAAAGGTCTGCGCACCAAGCGCGTTGTAACCAAGCACGCTTTGCCCAATGCGGCAGCGCCAATCGTCAATGTGGTGGCGTTCAACATCGCTTACCTTATCACCGGCGTGGTGCTGGTCGAAGCGGTCTTCAACTATAACGGCCTTGGCCGTTTCATGGTTGACGCCGTTTCCAAGCGTGACCTTCCGCTCGTGCAGGCTGCGGCCCTCGTCTTCGGTGCGGCCTATGTCATTCTCAATATCATCGCCGATGTCGCTGCCATCGCGCTCAATCCGCGCCTGAGGCACCCACGGTAAAGACAATGAAGAAATCTATTCCCCTGACGGCGTGGGTCGGTCTCGCCATCGTCACCCTCTGCCTCCTGATGTTCCTGTTTGGCCCAATGATCGCGCCTTATGGTCAGGAAGATATTGTCGGCGCGCCATTTGATCCGCCATCGGCGCAGTTCTGGTTCGGTCTCGATCAGAATGGCCGCGACATGCTCTCGCGCCTGCTCTTTGGTGCGCAGATGTCGATTGGTGTTTCACTGGCTGCATCGCTGTTGTCGTTCAGCGTCGGCGTGCCTCTCGGTTTCCTTGCCGCCATTTTCGGTGGTTGGGTCGATACGATCCTGTCGCGCATCGTCGATACCGTCATGTGCATTCCGGTGCTCATTTCGGCGCTCGTCATCCTTCAGGCGCTCGGCTCTTCTCTCCCGGTGCTGATCATCACCATCGCGTTGCTCGATTCCACCCGCGTGTTCCGTCTGGCGCGCATTGTAGCGCAGGGCGTCAATGTGCTGGAATATGCCGAAACCGCCCGTCTGCGCGGCGAAGGTCTCGGCTGGCTGATCTGGCGTGAGATCCTGCCGAATACGCTGCCGCCGCTGATCGCGGAATTCGGCCTGCGTTTCTGCTTCACCTTCCTGTTCGTAGCCGGTCTGTCGTTCCTCGGTCTCGGTATCCAGCCGCCATTTGCGGACTGGGGCGGCATGGTGAAGGACAACCAGCAGGCCATTCTCTACGGACTCTACGCGCCGCTGTTCCCGGCGGCTGCAATCGCTATCCTCACCGTTGGCGTCAACCTCGTCGTGGACTGGCTTCTGGCCGGACGCACGACCACGCAGGGAGCTGATCGATGAGCAACGATATCGTTCTTTCAATCTCCGACCTCGTCGTCAAAGCACCCAATGGCGCAACGCTTGTCGATCATGTCGATGTGACGCTGAAGCGTGGTGAAGTGCTGGGTCTCATCGGAGAGTCCGGTGCTGGCAAATCCACCATTGGTCTGGCCGCGATGGGCTATGGCCGTGGCGGCTGCAGGATCGCTGAGGGCACAATTGTCGTTGACGATATTTCGTTGATGGACGGCACTCGCGAGACCCGTGAAAAGGCGCGCGGCGCACGCATCGCCTATGTTGCACAAAGTGCGGCAGCGTCGTTTAACCCGGCGCACCGCATCGGCGATCAGATTATGGAAGGCCCGCTTTATCATGGCCTGATGACCAAAGCGGAAGCAAAGGAATGGATGTTGGAACTGCTGCACGCGCTACAGCTTCCAGACCCGGACAATTTTGGCTACCGCTATCCGCATCAGGTTTCCGGTGGCCAGTTGCAGCGCGCCATGGTCGCCATGGCAATGTCCTGCCGCCCGGATATTCTGGTGCTGGATGAGCCGACCACCGCACTTGATGTGACGACCCAGATCGAGGTGCTGGCACTCTTGCGCAGCCTGATCCAGCGTTACAACACCGCTGCTCTTTACATCACGCATGACCTCGCCGTGGTGGCGCAAATCGCCGACCGCATCATGGTTCTTCGTCATGGCAAGATGGTCGAGCTTGGTTCTGCGGAAGAAATTCTCGAAGCACCAAAACAGGACTATACCCAGCGCCTGGTATCCGAACGTGAAGCCAGCATTTCGGGCGAACAGGCCGACCACAAGACCGGCGAAATCCTGCTCGAAGTGAAGAGCGCAACCGCCTATTACGGCAAGAAACTCGTTTTGACCGATGTGGGTTGCTATATCCGTCGCGGTGAAACGCTTGCAGTTGTGGGTGAATCCGGTTCCGGCAAATCGACGCTTGCACGCATCATTGCAGGCCTGCCGCCGCACTCAAGCGGCATCATCACGCTTGCCGGGCAGCGGCTGGAAGCGAACTACAAAAAGCGTAGCCGCGAAGAACTGCGCCGCATTCAGTTCGTTTACCAGCTGCCCGACGTGGCATTGAACCCGCGCCAGACCGTCGGTGAAATCATCGGTCGTCCGATGAAGTTCTATTTCGGCATGAATGAGGACCAGCGCGAGATTGAGGTCAAGCGCCTGCTTGAACTCATCGGCCTGCCTGCCGATTTCGCAAGCCGCCTGCCGGGCGCGCTTTCGGGCGGACAGAAACAGCGTGTGTGCATCGCCCGTGCGCTGGCCGCCAAGCCTGATCTCATCATCTGCGATGAAGTCACCTCGGCGCTCGACCCGCTTGTCGCGGAGGAAATTCTCAGGCTTCTGCGCAAGTTGCAGGACGAATTGCACGTGTCATATCTCTTCATCACCCACGATCTTGGCGTCGTCCGTCGGCTCGCCGACCGCACCATGGTGATGCAGAAGGGCAAGGTGGTCGAAACCGGTACCACGAAGGCAATCTTCGAACCGCCTTACGAGCCCTATACGGAGCAGCTCATCACATCCGTTCCGGAGCTACGCCGTGACTGGCTGGACGATATCCTGAAAGTCCGTGCCGCCAGTTAAACTACCGATGCGGCGCTAATGCCGCACCGGCTCCTCTTTATTGAAATTGGAACCGATCATGACCGTCAATATCACCGAGCATCTGTGGATCACTCTCAAGGATGGCACCCGTCTTGGTGCGCGCCTGTGGCTGCCTGAAGGCGCCGAGGAAAATCCCGTTCCTGCCGTGCTCGAATATATTCCGTACCGCAAGCGCGACGGCACACGTGGCCGCGATGAACCAATGCATGGCTATTTCGCGCAGAACGGCTATGCCGCGATCCGCGTTGACATGCGCGGCACGGGCGAATCCGATGGCCATATGGCCGATGAATATATCCAGCAGGAGCAGAACGATGCGCTGGAAGTCATCGCCTGGATCGCTGAGCAGCCATGGTGCAGTGGCAATGTCGGGATGATGGGCAAGAGCTGGGGCGGCTTCAACGGTCTCCAGGTCGCAGCCTGCCGTCCGCCCGCATTGAAGGCGGTCATCACCGCCTATTCGACCGACGACCGCTTCCGCGACGACATCCACTACATGGGCGGCCTGCTGCTCAATGATAATCTCTGGTGGGGCACGATCATGCTCGCCTATCAGTCGCGTCCGCTCGATCCGGCGATTGTGGGCGCTGGATGGCGCGATGCATGGATTGAACGTCTGGAGCGACTGCCATTCTTCCCGGCGCTCTGGCTCGAACACCAGCATTACGACGAATATTGGAAGCATGGCTCGATCTGCGAAGACTGGTCTGCAATCCAGTGCCCGGTTCTCGCCATTGGCGCATGGGCCGACAGCTACACCAATGCTGTTCCGCGCCTGCTTGAAAACCTTCAGGTTCCTGCGCGTGGTATTATCGGCCCATGGGGCCATGTCTATCCGCAGGACGGTCTGCCGGGTCCGGCAATCGGCTTCTTGCAGGAAGCTGTGCGCTGGTGGGACCAGTGGCTTAAGGGCAAAGAGACCGGCATCATGGATGAGCCGAAGCTCCGCGCCTATATCTGCGATACTATCGAGCCCACCGGCTCGCGCGACTTTACCAATGGCCGTTGGGTTGGCGAACAGAACTGGCCTTCGACCGAAATCGTACACACGCCTTTCGCGCTTGGCGCTGACTTCACGCTGGGCAAGGCCGATGCAGCCAAGGGTATGCTTTCGATTTCCTCGCCAAACAGCCACGGCAAGGCCGGTGGCGAATGGATGGCGACCGGCTGCCCTGGCGAACACCCGACCGATCAGCGTCTTGACGACGGCGGTTCGCTCAACTTCGACACCGCTGTTCTGACCGAGAACCTCGAAATTCTCGGCGCGCCAGTTGCACGTCTGACATTCACCGTCGATCAGCCGGTTGCACAGGTTTCGCTGCGTCTGAGCGATATTCTGCCCGATGGCCGCATCACCCGCGTCAGCTATCAGGTCTTCAACCTCAACCACATCAACGGCCATGACAAGCCGGAAATGCTGGTACCGGGCAAGACCTACGAAATTGCGATCAAGCTCAACGATAGCGGCTACAGCTTCAAGCAAGGCCATCGCATCCGTCTTTCGGTTGCAACTGGCTATTGGCCGATGGTCTGGCCATCACCAAAGCGTGTGACACTCACGCTCGACACCGTTTCATCAGTTCTTGATCTGCCAGTGCGCCCGACGTCCGCCGATGACGCGAAGGTCGTCTTCCAGAAGCCAGCACATGGCCCTGCAACGCCTATGACCCAGCTTGATCCGGGCAGCGTGCGTCGCTGGACCAAGCAGGATCACGTCACCGGCGAAACGCTTTATGTGACGGAAGGCATTGGTGGTCTGTTCGGCGAAGGCATTTTGCGCTTTGACGATCTCGGCACGCAATTAAGCCACAGCCTCAAGCGTGAACTGCGTATCCATGACAATGACCCGTTGTCCGCGTCTTATGTGCTGACACAGGGCTATCAGATGGGCCGCGAAGGCTGGATGATCGATATTGAAAGCACCACCAAGATGCAGTCGGACGCCGCGAATTTCTATATTTCTGGCGTGTTGACGGCGAAGGAAAATGGTGAAGCGGTGACAACCCGCGAATGGAACAAGACCATTCCGCGCTATCATCTTTGAATAAGTACTATAAGCGGTGGCGTCGCCTAAAAGATTTTGCTGAGCGCGGTGATATTCACAGAGCATGACCGAAGACCAGCCTGTTCAAGTTAGGCGCCACCGTTTTCCAGAAGATCATTGCGCATGTAGTGTGGCTTTATTATCAGTTTCCACTGAGCTTCCACGACGTAGGAGACCTGCTTGTCGAGTGCAGCATTGAGGTTTCGTTGCTGGCAGGCCATCAAAGTCAACCGCTAAACCGGAAAAAGGCGCAGTTCTGCAATTCAATTGCCTCCTACACGATCCTCATTGCTGCTGCTCCTCGATTGGATGAGGAAGAAATTGCAAGGGCATGTGAGCAGAGCCTGCAAGAGGAAATCGCTATGGCGGACTGGCTTCGGTCCAATCTGGATGCGACAACTACCCAGTTTCTGGAGAGGACTTTTGCCGAGAGCGACGCCGCGAAGTGAACCACAGATCAAGCCAAACGGGAATCTCGAATCCAGTTAACAGCGACATGATTTAGTCTGCATTTCGATTGGTTTATCATGATAACAACAAATCCAAAATCGCATCAGCATGTTGACTGGCACTTGGTTTCGATATCGAACGTCGTCGCAAAAGTCATCACGTTTCACATCCTATCCTGAACGATCCCCGCTGATCTGACGGCCGTTCCGCCGCTTCCTGCGGGAGAAGTTATGAACCAGGCGCCCGGAACTGCTTTGCGGAGGTTGCCGGCAATAACCCGCACATCTGCGCCGGCAGAATGGTGAACCGTCCTTAAGAAATTGGTGCGAGCCAGCACGGCCCGGTCAATTTCATGCGTTTTCGATCCCCGCCCAAGGCCGTAAATGGGGCTGAGAGTTGTAGTCCGTCAATCTTACCTTCAGACCTGTCGGGACGTTGAAGTCCCACCGGTCAAAGTGGACGCCGCCGTGGACATATACACTTCCTGTTGAGGAAGGTATGGAGGTGCCCACAGGCAAAGCAATGCCAGAGGCGACGTTGCCTTCAGCCAGAACGCAACAGATGCAACTGGCGACACTACCGTCCACGTGTAAATCCAACTCGACGTCTTTTGTCGAGTGGCATCGCCTTCCCTGTTGAAGAGTCACGCCTTTCACTACGACGCGGATGCGTCCAGTTTTTTGGTTTGATCATGAAGTAAGCAAATGGAAACCACTGATACTGGCAGAGATACCAAAGCGGATACGAGAGGCAGATCAGGTAAAACAAACGCCGTATAGAGGATCGATGCGCAATCAGGCTGGCAAGCCAGACCTTCCCGGAAGCGTAAAGAGCGTTCCGACTGCCTTCAGCCTCATTTAGCCCAATATACGTTATACGATGATTGTGCGGAAATGGAAGGTAGTCGTATTGATCGGTTCCATTTCGTTCCGTTACTGCTCAAGTTCTGTCACACAGAAGCTTCGCTTTGAAACGGGATTTCGCCAGCAGCTTGTTTCGTTGTCACGGCGAGGACCATCCGTTACGAGTTCATTCAACAGCCATCTCCCGTCTTTCTGATAGACCACTGTTCTGTCGCCATCTGGCCAGACATACACGTCTAATCTGACCTGATTACGCTGCTCCTTAAGCTGGCCCGCCGCCTGATAAAATGGAAATGCTCGGCAGACCTTGTCAGAACGAACAATTCCACTGTCATCCTCAACCCGGCAACGCACACGGCTATGGTAATAACGCCCGTTACTCCAGTCATTGAGTAGTTTCCGGTTTAACTGACAAGCCTGTTCAATACTGTCCATGCAACCCATGTCATAAGCCCGCGAGGCTTCAGATCCGATGCCAATCGGGCTTTCCGTGTCGTCATACATGTTTCCCGGAAGGATGAGTTTAGGGGCGCCAGTCTGGCCAAGCTGACCCAGCGCATCCAGAAGGATATTTCCATATTTGATACAGGATTCGCCATCAGTGGTTTTAACAAAAGGATGAAAGCACCCGCTTTGATAAGCGATCACTGCTTCCTGTGGGCTGGCTTCAACACCAAGACCGAACGCGTAGATGTTACCGGCCAACTTGCAGGCATAGGGTGACAGTCCCACATCTTCGGCGCTGCACGAAAATTCTGCCCAGCGCAAAGCATCTGTATATCGGACTTTCTGCGCCAGCGCGAATTTGGCTGCATTATAGCAGATACTGACATCCTTCAGTCTTCCGACTGCATGCTTGATCTGGTACTCGCAGGTTTTAGCGTAAACATCGGTTGCATTGCCGCTATCTCCATTAGAAGCCAAACTATCCGCCAGCGAAAGGCACGTGCTACCGGGGCTGTCGTCAAATCGACAACCGTTACGAAGAACTGATAGAACGGCATCTTTAGCATCTGGTGACCCGTCTTGGAATTTCTCCGCAATGAGTGAAGCCAGCGCATTGCAACCGTTGATATTTTCAGCGTTACACGCGCCAGAAAGCTGGGCTTCAATATCGGACGATTGTCCATCTCCCTGTAAGGATTTGTAGGTTGTAACCGCTGAACTGCAGGCTTGGGGGCCTTCTGAGGTTTTGTCGGTCTTGCATTTCTCAATATGCGCGTCATAGACCTGACGTTGCGCGGGTATAGCGGCATTAAGCTGCGGGTCGAGAGACGCCGTCAATCCATCGCAAATGCTATCTTTCTCTGATTGCTGCGCGCATAAATCGATTGCCCGCGCCGCAGCTCTGTTCCTCACCTCGGCGGCCCAATGATCGTTCAGCCTCGATTGAGTGGCACAAGCTGATGGATCGCCCGCGGCGCAGCCTTTTTCCAGGAAGCTTTTCGCATTACCAATTCGTGTGTCAACGTCGGCGGAAGTCTTTGTAAATTGCAGAAAATCCCGGTATTTCAGGTAAGCTGCTTTACAGTGCGTGATACTCGGTTTCGCAGGCCCTGGAGTACAAATTTCCTCCACCAAAGAGCCCAAGGCGTAGTTTTCATCCGGTGTTGCGGAAGCATAGCCCGTACGCGCCTGAACGACCTTTGCGAATGCGTCTTGAAGTTCTTCGCATGCCCAGGCAATGCTGGTTCTACATGCGGTCAGTGTAGCGGCAAAATTCGATGCCGCCTGAATGAGCGTCGGCGTCGCATAGGGCGCCGTACCACGAGCAAGTAACACGCAACTGACTGCCTGCCGTGCGTCGCAACCAAGTTTTGCAAGTTCCAAACCGACAAGATCGTCGGGATTACCGGTTCCGCCGTCAATTGCGCGAAACTGCGCATTTTCTAGAGTGTTTTCGGCTCGATTGATGGCAAGTTTACAACCAAGCACATTTCCGCCCATACACCCCATCAACGCGTAATGGGTAACAGTTGCTGGCAGGGTTCCGTTTGTGTCTTCTGCGTTGTAGATTGCCTCAGCATACCGGCTGCAGGCTTCAGGAGCTCCCAGGTCACAAGCTTGCTTTAAAACTGCCGCGTCGTGGATTTGCACGCCTTGTTGCATCATATCGCGAGCCGCCGCGCGGCGTTCAGCGTCGGAAGCGAAGCGTCGGCTTTGTTCGTCTGAAAAAGCGCTTTCGGTTTTTACCAACGCTTCAACAAACTCGGCGCCCGTGGAACATTGGCTGTTCGCCGGAAGGTCTTTTGCAAGCCGCAGTATCGTTTCGCTCGCCCGAATGTTGAGTAAACCAAACGACAGCGCATAATTCCCGTTGCTCATTCGATAAGCGGCCATGGAAGCACGGAATTTTTCAAGAGCCGACGCTTCTTTGTTCAAGGCCGCAATTGAGCTTTCTTCAACTGCCACCAAATGGCAGGTGTTGGGAGGCGCCAGAAAATTCTGACCATTCGCGGCCCGCTTTTCGAAGTCGCAGAAATTAAAGACCTGATCGATCGGCAAAAAACCAGTCGCGCGTTGCAGTCCGGTTCCGGTCGCGTAGTTGAGGGAAAAGTAGGGCTTATTGTCTGGTCCAAAGGTGACGTCCTGCAATTGGATCTCTTCGCCGGAGTGAAGCGAATGTCCCACTGACAGGCCCGCACTGGCGCTTACCTGAACGGGCGCACAAACGTGCCTGATGCCAAGAGGCTGATGCGGTGGCAAACTGTCGGATCGGGCGTCACTGCTTATTGTTACGAGGGCTAAAAGCGACGCAGACAGAAGTGCGATACGATACTTGATCGAGCCGCCGCCCATTATTCTATATTTCACCATCCCCAACAACAATTCCCCACGTGTTGATCCACTGCTTGAGCTTCATCTAGCACACGCACTGCTCTTCCAATAGTTCATTCAGCTACCTCTGTGGTTTTGACCACGATTGTATGTGACGGGTCAAAGACACCATAACGAACGGCTCCGTTGCAAACATTCGTTTTGCACGGAACAAGGTTTAACTGTAGGCGCAATTATGCTGTGAGCGCTGCGAATTGTTGTTTGAGTGAAAGCGGTGCGTTGAGCCGTAACTGCATTGTAGCTTTCGCATCATGTGAATGAGTTCGATGCTGGCGAGCGTGATGCTGGCAGTGGCTTCAGACATGAAGCCGAGCATGGATCGTATCCGATGTTTGACACGGCGACGATCTTGTTCGATAGTGTTGTTCATGTATTTGCTGGAGCGAATGGTGATGGGTTTTCCACCCCGCCGCAACCGGTTCTCCGCATCACACTGCATGATGGCCATGCGATTGGTCTGGCTCCCATCAAAAGTGATCTTCTCTGGCCGGACATGCCGGGCCAAAGCCTTGTGCAGAAACCTTTTTGCTGACTGTATCGCCGTTGCTATCGATGGCACGATACAGATAAAGGCCATCATTTCTTTCAGATTGCGAAGGCTCAGATTGTAAGTCAGGTACCATCGAACACAAAGGAGGATGACGGACTTATCGAAGTGGCGACCTTTGAACGTCAAATAATCCAGCTTTTGAAGCTGAGAACCTATCTCAACGCTAATTGACGAAACGTTTGCAACAGATCCTCCTCGAACACGATATTCTCAAGGGAGCCATTGGGGGTGTGGTCCAGCGTGCAACCCGTGACGACCAGCCGTGCGTTGCGCAGCATCTGGATTTGCCTGACTGTCGCGTCAAGCTGCGTCCAGTTCCAAGGCTGGCCTCGCGCAATCAGTCTGACCTCGAACTGGTAGGGCGTCAGAACGCCGGCCAGCGGCACGAGTTCGTTGCAAATGCACTCGACCACCTGATCGGCGACGAACACGCCGAGATTGGAATCTCCCATCACCGGGTCGCAGATATAAATGATGTCCGAGTTGATCTGCCTTGCGCGTTCGACGAAGGCGGCAACAACATCGCCGTTGGCGCGGGAGCCCAGATAGCCGGAGACAATGTAGCGGCTCGTCTCGATCAATCCGCGTTCTTCCACTCCGCGCAGCAGATCGCCGACCAGTTCGGATTCACACGGCCTCGCATGGTCTCAAAGCCGGGATGGTTCGGCAGCAAGGTTGTCGGAACCGCCGCGACATTCAACCCATGTGCCTGCATGGGCAGGATGGCCGCGCTGTTGCCGACATGCCCATGCACGACCTGGCTCTGGATCGAGATGACGGAAGTGGTTATCGTCATCACTTCGCGGTCCTTTCGGTCATGGTGAGGCCGGACCGCTCGCGATGCGGTAGGCGACCGTTGAGGACCATGTAGGCGACAAGGCCGATCACCAGTCCCCAGAACGCGCCGCCGATGCCGAGCAGCTTGATGTTCGCCGCAGACGCCAGAAAGGTGATGAGGGCGGCTTCACGCGATGTCGGATCTGCCATGGCTCCGGCAAGGCTGCCGCCGATTGTGCCGAGCAGCGCCAGACCGGCAAGTGTGGTGATGAAGGTTGCCGGGAAAACCATGAAGACGGCGGCGAGCGTCACGCCGAATACGCCGACCAGCACGTAGAAGCAGCCGGCCGCGATGCCTGCGATCCAGCGCTTTCGCGGATCTTCATGCGCTTCCTTGCCGGTAGCAATCGCCGCAGTGATCGCCGCGATGTTGAAGGCGTGCGAGCCGAACGGGGCCATGACGAGCGAGCCAAGGCCGGTCACGGTGACAATCGTATTGGCGCTGGTCTTGAAGCCGTCGTTCCGCAGCACCAGCATTCCCGGCATGTATTGGCCGGTCAGCGTGATGAGAAACAGCGGCAGCGCAACAGACAGGAGCGCGTTCAGGGAGAACGCCGGCATGGTGAAGACGGGCGCGGCGAACTCCAGCTTCAGCCCCGACAGATTGACCCGGCCCTGCGTCAGCAGGAACACCAGCCCCAGAACGAGGATGCCGACGACAGCATAGCGGGCGGAAAAGCGCTTCAGCACGACATAGGCGATGACCAGCAGTCCGACGAGCAGCGGATCAACGCTCGCGCCACCGAATGCGCCGATGCCGAATTGCAGCAAAATGCCAGCTAGAAGGCCGGAGGCGATGCCGGGCGGGATCAGCCGTATGACCTTCTCGAAATAGCCGGAAAGACCGAGCGCGACGAAGGCCACCGCCGAGATCATGTAGGCACCGACCGCTTCCTCATAGGGCGTCGTCGCCAGCGCGGTGACGAGGAACGCCGCCGCCGGCGTGGACCAGGCGGTGATGATCGGTTCGCGATAGCGCCAGCTCAGGAACAGCCCCGTCAATCCGACCCCGATGGACACCGACCAGACCCATGAGGCCGTGAGTTCGGGGCTTAGCCCGGCGATCTTGGCGGCCTGAAACACCAGGATGAAGGTGCCGCCATAGTTGACGATGACGGAGATCAGTCCCGCCACGATGGGATGGGTCAGGTCGTTCAAGCGGATCGACGAAGGTGAAGCATGTGAGGGCATGATCCTGAAGGGTCTCCTGAAGTTCGGGGCGCACAGGGCAAAAAAGCTGCATTGACAAATAGCCCACCAATGGCCTGAATTACCCATCCACTTCTTTCGAGAGATTCAGACCATTTGTTCAAGCACTCCCAACTGGAATCCGTGAAGGCATGGATCGCCCATCCCGCCCATGCGGCGATGCCGCTTCATGCGCGGATTCAGCGGGCAATCCGGCACCTGATCGTCGATGGCGTGCTTGGGCCGGGGAAGCCGCTTCCAGCCTCACGCGCGCTCGCCAAATCGCTCGGCGTGTCGCGCGACACGGTTGAGGCCGCCTATGCCCAGCTTCACGCTGAGGGCTTCATTGACCGCCGCGTCGGTAGCGGAAGCTTTGTCGCCGAGATGATGGAGTTCACGCCCGGCCACCGCCTTTCCCGGCGTGATGCGCTTGCGCGCAATCAGGCCCCGAACCTCAGCAAGCGCGGGGCTGCGATGTTCCGCAGCGGCGGGGTGCGCGAGATGCTGATCCCGCGACCCTTCGCGCACGGCGTGCCGGAAACCCGCACCTTTCCGCTTCAGCTCTGGGAACGGCTGGAACGACAGGTGCGCAAGGAGGCCAGCGCGCCCACGCTGTTCCATGGCGATCCGCAGGGGACTGAACCGCTACGCCGCGCCATCGCCGACTATGTGAATCTGGAGCGTGGTGCGCGCGCCACGGCCGACCGGGTGCTGATCCTCACCAGTTCGCAACAGGTCATGTCGCTTTGCGCGAACATGCTGCTCGATCCAGGCGACCGCATCTTCATCGAAGACCCCGCCTATTACGGCGCACGCAAAGCGTTCGATGCGGCGGGGCTGGAATGCGTGCCTATTCGCGTGGATCGGCTGGGAATCGTCGTCGACCAGATCATCGCCGAGCCGCGCAAGGCCAAGGCCGTTTCCCTGACGCCTTCGCACCAGTTTCCGACCGGGGCGACACTGGCGCTGGAGCGCCGCCTTGCGCTGATCGAATGGGCCTCCCGGCATCAGGCGTGGATCATCGAGGACGATTACGACAGCGAGTTCCACTATGCCGGCAAGCCGACCGCCTGCGTGCAGGGGCTCGATGCTCACGACCGAACCATCTATATTGGCACCTTCACCAAGTCGCTCTTTCCGGGTTTGCGGATCGGCTATGTCGTGTTGCCGCCCCAGCTCGTGAAGCCGATGACAGTGGCGCGCACGCTGTTCGATGGGCATTCGGCCCCGATGCCGCAACTGACGCTCGCCCGGTTCATGGAGGGCGGACATTTCGGCGCGTATGTGCGCACCATGCGCGGCATCTATGCCGAACGGCTCGATGTGCTGGTCGGTCTCGTTCAAAAGCATCTGGCGGATTTCGTCGAACCGCGCGTTCCAACCGGCGGGCTGCAAATGCCCTGTCTCCTCACTGGCAATCTGTCGGAGCGTATGGCGATCGACGCCGGGCGACGTGTTGGGATCGAGCTTCTGGGATTGTCGGCGCTTCACGCGACGAGCGATGCCAGGGCCGGTTTCCTGATGGGCTTTGCCGCTTATACGCCGGCCGAAATCGAACATGCCGTCAAGAAGCTGGCGAACGCGTTTCGGGCGGTGGCGAAGTCGTAGCTGGCCTTCGCCGGGTTCGGGTCGAATGGTCTGAATGACAGGCAGGAAGTGGCGGGGCATGGCAGACCGCACGCATGATAGATGCTGACGGACATCGCCACGCTGGATCAGCGCGGCGGAGAGCCATTTTCTCAGCACCTTGATGGAGACCAGCAATGCAAACATCGGCCGCCCCGCACGCAGTCCTAAGCGGTCAATATTCAGGTGTCAGTGCTACCGGGCTGTCCATCGCCGATACAGCCGTTGCCGCTGCGATCACCAACGAAACCATC
Organism: Ochrobactrum soli; assembly: GCF_003664555.1. Classification (NCBI taxonomy): domain Bacteria; kingdom Pseudomonadati; phylum Pseudomonadota; class Alphaproteobacteria; order Hyphomicrobiales; family Brucellaceae; genus Ochrobactrum; species Ochrobactrum soli. Next base: position 17,512 of record NZ_RCHH01000028.1, read on the forward strand.
CGCCAGCGCGCCTCCATCGAGCTGATCGCGTCGGAGAATTTTGTAAGTCAGGCCGTGCTCGACGCACAGGGATCGGTGCTCACCAACAAATATGCCGAAGGCTAGCCGCATCGCCGTTATTATGGCGGCTGCGCGAATGTCGATGTCGTCGAGGACCTGGCGATCAAGCGCATGAACCAGCTTTTCGGCAGTACCTATGCCAATGTCCAGCCGCATTCGGGAAGCCAAGCCAATCAGTCGGTGTTCCTCGCGCTGCTCAGACCCGGCGATACGATCCTCGGGCTTGATCTCAAGGCGGGTGGGCATCTCACCCATGGCGCACCGGTCAAAATGTCCGGCCGCTGGTTCAACGTCAAGAGCTATGGCGTGGACCCGGACAGCCATCTGATCGACATGGATTAGGTCGCCGAGCTGGCGCGACAACACCGCCCAAAATTGCTGATTGCCGGTGGCTCGGCCTATCCGCGCGTGATGGATTTCGCACGCTTCCGTGGAATCGGCGATGAGGTGGGCGCGATTCTGCTGGTCGATATGGCGCATTTCGCGGGGTTGGTCGCTGGCGGCGTATATCCGTCGCCGGTTCCTTTCGCCGATGTCGTTACTTCGACCACGCACAAAACCTTGCGTGGGCCGCGCGGCGGCTTCGTGCTGACCAATGATGCCGAGATTGCGAAGAAGATCAATTCATCGACATTCCCCGGCCTTCAGGGCGGGCCGCTGATGCACGTCATCGCCGCAAAGGCCGTGGCGTTCGGTGAAGCGCTGCAACCGTCCTTCAGGAAGTATTCGCAGGGCGTCGTCGAGAATTGCCGGGTGCTGACGCAGGCCCTTGCCGATGGCGGGTTGACGATCACCACCGGCGGCACGGACTGCCATCTGGCCGTGGTCGATCTGCGTGCCTTCGGCGTGACCGGCAATATCGCTGAGAAGGCATTGGAGTCAGTTGGCATCACGCTCAACAAGAATGCTATCCCGAATGACCCGGAAAAGCCGATGGTCACGTCGGGCATTCGTGTCGGCAGTGCCGCCGGAACATCGCGCGGTTTCGGCGCCGACGACTATCACGAGATCGCCACGCTCATGCTCGACACGCTGGAGGCCGTCCGGGGCGGAACGCTCGACACCCTCCGCCGAGATCAATGGCCGCGTGCGCCAGCTCATTGCGCGTTTCCCGTTGCCGTACTGATCGGGGGCGACATGAGCACGCCTTCGACAATCGAGCTATCGCCCGAGGACATCGCCCGCTTTGGCAGCGATCCCGCTACCATGTTCGCAGCGAACCTGAAAAGCGTGCAGGCGCGCATCAAGGCGGCCTGCCAACGCAGCAAGCGCAACCCTGATGACGTGCGCCTGCTGCCCGACACGAAAACGGTCCCGGCGCATATTCTGCGACTTGCCTACGCTGCCGGGATTTCCGACTTCGGGGAAAACAAGCTCCAGGAGGCCCGCGACAAACAGGCAGTTCTCAGCGATCTGACAATCCGTTGGAGCATCATCGGCCATCTCCAGACAAACAAGGTGAAGTATCTTGTTCGGCTGGCGTCTGAGTTCCATGCACTCGATAGTTTCCGGCTAGCGGAGAAATTAAACCGTCGGCTCGATACCCTAGACCGCGACCTTGATGTATTCGTGCAGGTCAATACGTCGGGAGAGGAGAGCAAATACGGTCTGCACCCTGACGACCTGATGCCGTTTATCGAGCGTCTGTCGGGCTTTCCCCGGCTCAAGCCGCGCGGCCTGATGAGCTGGCAATCTTTAGCTCAGATATGGAGCGTGTGCGCGCCTGTTTCCGTTCGCTGCGCGAACTGCGGGATCGCGCCGTCGCCATCCACCCTGACCTCACGCAGCTCTCTTTGGGTATGTCGGGGGATTTCGAGATCGCGATCGAAGAAGGCGCGAACGTCGTGCGGGTCGGACAGGCCATTTTTGGCGCACGTTCGACCGGCACCGCGTATTGTTGGCCGGGCTTTGCTTCCGATTCTGCTCCGACCGTGGAGATTGAGCCGGCCAACATATCCACATAATGAGAAGCGACACAAGACCGCCGCAGCACTCTTGAAGTTCTCGAAGACAGGCCCGACCGACATTGAGGACATTGTCCCCTATATCCGCTTTATGGTATAAGACGGCTGGTGGATGACTGGACAGGCCGTCCTCGTCAATGGCGGCTATACGACCAAGTAATGGTATCGGCGACCTGCCGCTAAACCGGCAGGTTGTTCGGTTGCAAAGGGGACCCCATGCATATGCTTCTTGTCATCGTCGGAGGGGTCGTCTTGCTCGGCGTCTTCCTTCTGTTCGGAAAGCTCTGGGGCGGCGACCTTGCCGGCATGGCCGCCGCAGCCAAGCTCTTTATCCCAGCTTGGTTCGCTGTGGCGGCAGTCAATATGTGGGTCGGCGTGACCAAGGCTGGCTACACTATCGCTCAGGAACTGCCGATCCTCTTTGTCGTCTTTGCCGTGCCTGTAGCGTTTGCCGCCCTCGTGGCATGGCAACTGTCGCGAGGCTGATTAATGGCGGCCGAAGCCGCGCCTCTCGGCAGGGTTAACCTAACCCATGGCAACGCGTCGCCAAGTGCCGACTAAAGGTTTCGTCATGATTTCGATATCCAGAATGCGGCAGCGCAGCGATGACGGGTTGATTTCGGATGTTGTCAACTTCTGGAAACAGGCCGGGGATGAGGGCCGATGGTTCATCAAGGACAAGGATTTCGACCGCATCTTCCGGAAATGCTTTCTCGAACTGCATATGGCGGTCGCTGAACGGCGCCATGACCACGTCAGATCGAGAAGATTTTGGACGGCCATAGGGGGGTACCGTATCGAGACAGCCACAAAGAGTCGATTACTTGACGATTACGGTAGCGCCAGGGCTTACGAGATTGTATAGCTCAATCACATCTTCATTGAGCATTCGAATACATCCCGACGATGCCTCGGTCCCAATGGTCCAGGGTTCTGATGTGCCGTGAATTCTGTAAAGCGTATCAACACTGTTTTGATAAAGGTACAAGGCGCGTGCTCCGAGTGGATTGTGCGTTCCTGGCTCTATCCGTCGGGGCAAACCCGGAGCTTTGTTGCGCATATCATCTGTTGGATACCATGCTGGCCAGATGGCTTTGCGCCCAACCTTCGCTGTTCCCCACCAACCATAACCACTAGCACCTACTGCTACCCCGTAACGACGGGCAGTTCCGTTCGCGTTGTAGAGATACAAGAACTTTTGCGAGGTATCTATCAAAATCGTTCCGGCAGCGTGTTGCTCCATAGGCGTAACATCGACAGGCGAAAACCGAGTATCGAACTTTTTTCGATCTACGAGAAATACCTCGTACGGTTCGTTACGATAAGCCTGTTTAGCTTGCTCGGTTTTCTGAGCGAGCTCGGCTCTCGAGCTTTGATCCGCGGTAGTGCATGAGGAAAGGATTAATGGAGCGAGAAGAACGGCGCCGAGCACGCATTTCTTCGTTACGCAACGCACTAACATTTCATCATTAATAGAAAACAATTTGAATCTCGCTTACGCAATTTGTCAGGCCGTACCGCCCTTACTCATCACTGATCGACTGTACGCCAGCAAGATTACGTCGCAAGTCGTCTATATGGATTGGTGATTTCAATAATCGTTTTACTCGATGGTTCTCGTCTGCAACTGACTTGCCCGTGGACGAAGCGCCTCTCAGATAGTTCTTTTGCCACTTTGTCTCGGTCGTCAACTCATCTCGCATCTGCAAGCCAGCGCTAAAGAGCCTTCGCTCGCTGCTCCAAATCTTATATTCTTTATGGAAATCCGCATCATCTTCCATTGGCCGGATAATCGGCTGAACCTGCTCAATAGCGACACTTGGTACCATGGTGATGAAGCAGAACGGCTCGCCTTTTTCAAACGTTACAGACCCTGGCCGTGTAAAGCGCCAATTCATTGTAAAGCTAAACGGCAGCCAGTTGGTTTCCACCATACCGTCAAGAGGCGCGATCCCGTCTTTTATTCGATTTGGAGCCCCTCGTGCCCAAACCATCCAACCCGGGTCGGTCCTGAATACATAGCCTGGATGAAATGTGACGATGCCATGCCCAAACGTTGAGCTTACAAACCGATGCGTGACGTTTGGTTCATTCACGCGAATCATTATGTCGTTTGTGGAGTTGTGACCATTCCAGGTAACAGTGATGCTGATCGGATTTAACAATTCCCAACCGCTCGCATTCGCAATTGATAGTGGTGTGCAACGATATGCAAAATGGTCGCTCGTTTGATCCATCCAGTCGCGCGTACTTTCAGCAGCAATCAGCTCAGGGGGATTTGGAGATTGGATCATACAATCAAGTCGTACACCGCTCATTAAATATGGCTCCGGCTATCATTGAAGGTGCCACAGCATAGGGGCTGCAGCACCCTTTGTCAGTATTGTTTTAATTGTTCCCTGTTCAGATTTAGCCCGGCGTGCCAGGTTCACCTGGGGATCCGGGAACTCCGGGAGGGCCAACGGGGCCGGTGTCACCGGGTTCACCAGGCGTTCCTTGTGGACCTTCAGGTCCAGTTGGCCCTGGTGCGCCCGGTTGACCATCGGAACCTGGAACACCGGGTTCACCCGGTGATCCAGGTTGGCCATCCAAACCGGGAAGGCCAGGGAGTCCATCCGTGCCCGGAGTACCAGGCGTACCATCAAGGCCAGGGGTGCCCGGTGTCCCCGGAACACCCGGAGTACCTACTCCTGGAGCGCCAGGGGCGCCGGGAATTCCTACTCCTGGCGTGCCTGGAGCACCAGGAGCACCTGGCGTTCCCGGAACGCCAGGCAGTCCCCACGTGTCGCTCGTCTGACGTGGCAGATTACGAATATCTGTTCCAAGACGATTTGGCATAAAGTCACCACGATCACGCTCGATGAGAGTCCGACCTGGTTTATCCGCGTAATAATCGCTCTGATCCGATGTTACGTCACATGAGTAATTCTGGGAAGGATCTTTACAGAATACTGTCTTAGGCGCGGACGCTTTGCCTTGCGTTCCAAAATGGAAGCGCAATCCAGCCATAGCTGAGAATCTGTTACTGTCGCTGCGGTTGTTCTTATCGAGATCATACGACAAATCCCCGTAAAGAGTCGTTGCAACATCGCCGAAATCAATCAGATACTCTGCACCCCCAACAAGTTGGGTGGAACCACCGAATGCGCCGCTGTAATTCAGGCCAGTACCGACCTTGAAATTATCGGTCACATAATAGTTTACACGACCTTGAGCAAACGGATCAAAGGCTTCCTCAAGCGAATTCCACTCAATGCCAGCGAGCCCATCAAGTGTGAAACGTCCCAGATAGGCTTGTCCTTCGACGCCTAACTTGCTGTTAATATAGCCGTTTTCGAGAAAACCGTTGTTGTCATAGGTTCCAGTGCTGTAAAGATAACTACCGTAAAGGCCAAGCGCACCCTTTTTCGGATCGCGTCTAAACAAATGCGCGGCAGCTCCGGCGAAACCGCTTTCGTTCGTCACACCGCCGATACCGTCCAGCTGAAAGCCGTATTTGTCTCCGAGCGGCACTGCAACCGAACCTTCGCTGAAGCCGAATTGCTCGTCGCCATCGCCTCCGACACCCAATCCTACAGAGATATTTGGCGCTGCAACTGCGCGATTATCAGCCAACTGGGGGCTCGTGCCATACATCCGCGCGTGAACGGACTGGTTCTGGAGGGCAGCCTGGTTTTGAGCGACCGCCTGATTGACAGTGGCCAACTCCTGGCGTAGCCGCGCAGTTTCCTCCAAGGCCTGCTCAAGCCTTTTGGCCATTCGCTCTTGGTTTCGCTGTAAGGTGAGAACCATCTGATAAAGTTCTGCATTGCTCGGGGTCTGCTGAGCCAATGCAGGAAAAGCAGAAACCGCCACGAATGTGAGCACGGAACAACTGCCGAAAAGTAAAGCTGTATGTTTGCGCATTTTCCCCCTCGAATTGCAAGGCAGAATCCCACCGCCACACTCCGTACACAGAAGTAGCCCGCAGAATCAGAATATTTTTCACAGCAAAATACAGTTGTATGAGTAACTTTGTTCTTTCTTTTAGTCAATTTCACAAAATGTCTTTAAATGTCACTTCATTGCATATTTGAGTTTGACTGGATACAACCAAATTCGTACAAAAAATAGCTGTATCACCTGTAAAGTGGGAATTCGACCCTGCGGGTTATTAGACCGCCCGGGGCATTAAGACTCCATGCGCATCCATTCTTGCTATAAACGCGCCGCTGCGACATTGGAAATGGCTTTTTGCTGTGAGGTTCCCCACAAAATGCAGAAAATCACATCGACCCCATAGTTTCGAACGAAATCTCATTTTTATAGAGCTCTATACTGGCACAATCCTAAACCGCCACAGGCGTCAGAACCGTACTGCGGCGCTCTTTCGGACCCATTGGCATATCTTCCACGGAACGCCTCTTGCGCCACTTCAGGACCGTTTTCTCGTTGATCCCGAAACGCGCGGCGAGCTCCGCGGCCGAAGCTTTCGATCGCTGTAGGTCTGCTCGAATGGCGTGCGCGGTCTTGGCGCTGCCGTGGAGAATTTGGCCCATAGCTCCCTCCGCTGTTCGGTGACAATTCTACACCATCACATGCTGGGACCAAACAGCTAGGCGGCGTGGACGAATTTGAGTCAGTATCTTGCGGTAGCAATATGAACCATGCTGATGAAGCTCTCGGCGAGTTGGTCGTATCGAGTAGCAATGGCGCGGTTGATTTTCAGTCTGCCAAACAACCGTTCGATTAGGTTGCGCTGTTTAACAGCGTGCGATCATATTCAATCTTCACGCGGCGGTTTGCTCTGCCAGGAATGACGGGCTTGATATTGCGGCTGGCAAGATCATCACGAATGGCATCCGCATCATATCCCTTGTCAACAAGAAGCGCCTGTGGCGCTTTCTCGGGTAAGCTGATCAGAGTGTCGTAAGCCTTGCAATCTGCGGCTTCGCCAACCGTCAGATGGAAGGCAAGCGGTCTTCCTCTGGCATCAGCCAGACAGTGAAGTTTACTGGTGAACCCGCCGCGCGATCGGCCAAGCGCCTCGGTCTCTTGAGTCCCCTTTATGGATGGCCCGCCCCTCCCGCCGGCACCAGTGTATGATGCCAGTGTTCAAGAGGGGAAGGAGCGAACCATGCAAATAATGATCCTTGGTATTGACCTGGGCAAGAATAGCTGCAGCCTTGTTGGGCTGGACGAAAGCGGAATGGTTGTTGTTCGAAAGCGGCTGCGACGTGATGGAGTTATCGGTTTTGCTGCCAAACTGTCGCCATGTGCTATTGCGATGGAAGCTTGCTGTGGTGCCCATCATATGGGACGGTCACTAGCGGCTCTGGGGCACGAGGTTAGACTCATGTCGCCGGAATATGTGCGGCCTTACGTCAAGGCTCAGAAAAACGATGACCGTGATGCAGAGGCGATCGCCGAAGCCGCAACTCGCCCCACCATGCGTTTTGTCGAACTCAAAAGTGAGGAACAACTCGACGTTCAGACGCTCCACCGCGTGCGCGACCGCCTTGTCGGTGAACGCACTTCGCTGACCAACCAGATCAGAAGCTTACTTTTGGAGCGCGGGCATGTCGTCGCACAGGGACATGCTCGACTACGATTCTTGCTCAGCGAGTTGCTGGATACCGATACGGTCGCACTGAGCCCGCGCATGGTGTTTTTGCTGGGTGACATGCGCACACGCTGGGAGGAGCTTGATCGGCGTATCGCAGCCTTTGATGCCGAGTTCGCAGCGATGGCCCGAGCCGATGTGCGGGCTCGGCGTTTAACAGAAATTCCCGGGATTGGGGCGCTGAACGCCACAGCATTGGTCGCTGCCGTCGGTGACGCAGCGACCTTCGCCAAGGGACGCGACCTCGCAGCTTGGTTGGGCCTCGTGCCTCGTCAAGCCACCACCGGTGGAAGACCAAAGCTCTTGGGCATTACGAAACGCGGCAGCAGATACTTGCGCAAGATGCTAATCCAGGGCGCGCGATCCGCCATGCCCACGTTAGCAAAGAGCGACACTGCAATCGGGGCGTGGCTGCGAGGACTTCTTGCGCGTAGTCATTCCAATGTCGCTGTCGTCGCATTAGCGGCAAAGATGGCGCGAACCGTGTGGGCCTTGCTCCACCACGCGCAAAGCTACAAGAGCATGCCGGTGCCGGTGAAAGCATAAGACATATAGAAATGCGCACATGGCGAAAACGCGCCGGGTGCGATGAACTGCGAGTGGTAAAAGGAAGATGGCCTGACAGTCTATCGGTGTCCCGAAAACCTCCGGCGTAAAATGGCCTTCGAGGCCGGCCCCTTTATGAGGATCAGGACGCGCGGATCTCCATCTTGGCATGGGCCAGCGCGCCAACATGCCGGATACGTTTGTGCAGACTGTTCACACCATCACCCAATTGTCCCTTGCAACGGGGCGGGCCATACGTTTCCGCCCGCTGCCGAAATATGGGCCTGAACTGTGGTGCTATCGATGCTGTAGTGGCCGCTGTCAGCCATGATCTCGGCGAGCGTGATCGAAACAGCCTCCCAGACCCCGGCTTCGTTCCAGCGCCGAAAGCGTCGATAGATCGTATTCCAATTGCCGTATTTGGGTGGAACATCCCGCCACGGCGTACCGCAACGAAGTCTCCAAAGTATGCCGTTGATGATTGCTCGATTTTGCTCCCGACGACGCCCCCGTCCCCGATTGACGGCTTCAATCGGAACCAAATCCTTCAAAACACGCCATTCGGATTCGCTCAGATCGCCTCGGCTCATGACTGCCTCCAAAAGGCAGTCTTGAATCAAGCTTCGATCAATTCGTCAACCAATTCGTCCACGCCGCCTAGATGCCGTAATGGGCCGGCGTATCATGAGTAGCCAGCCCATTACGGCATCTAGTGTTCCAATCCGTCACTCAAGAATGTTGGAATGGATGGTCTTGGTGCTATCATCTAAATGCGCCGCGTTAATCGGCAAAGAAAAAACCTCTACCCCGAATGGTGTGCAAAGGTAGATCCATCCCTGCCCTCATAGCTCTTTTTCGGAGCCTCGCCACAATTGTATTGAGATGCGCATCGTTGAACTCAAACACATCCTGCCCCAATGCTTCTTCAACAAGCACCTTTCGTTCAACGAGTTCGCCACACGCAACAAACAGCCGATCCAGCAAACATCGTTCTGTACTAGTTAATCGGAGTTTTTGCCCTCTATTATTGGTCAGGACCCAGCCTCCGTCCACCAATAACCAACCGAAGGCTGAATGCGATAACGACGCACCGGACCTGGAAAGACGGTTTCTAAGCGCTGTAACCGTGGCAGACAGCTCCCTCACGTCAACTGGTTTGACGAGATAAGCGTCAGCTCCAGCGTTAAAACCTTCAACTCGAGCATCTATATCCCCCTGGGCCGTTACCATAATGATACCTACCGATTGCGTAGCGCGCAGGTGAGCTGCAATTGACAATCCGCTTTCTTCTGTTAAATCGGTATCCAGAATGATAATTTCCGCCCGCTTCGCTGCATAGGCCCTATAAAAGGCAGCCGCGCTTGCAAAGCCGAGCCCACTCACCCCCATCCCTGAAAGACCTTTCAATATTTCTTCCCGAAATTTCTCGTCACCGTCAACAAGATAGACAATCGGCGAACCTAAAACTTCGTCTCTTTCGAGTTTTTCTCTGATCATCGATAAGTTCTCATGCAATGGCTGCATCTATGTAATATGCTAAGGACTGTGGAACTTTACATTTCTAATGAATAACTACGCCGCAAAGTCCTCCGAACTGCCCATCGTTTCGAAAATGCTGACTCCACGTAGAATTGCCGAACTCTATGACGATAAATCCTCACGCGCTTAGCAGAATCGTAGCCTCTTCCATTAACTGAATGCCTCTTGTGTTACCTCCTCGTCGTCGCCTTCGTTTTGGAAGCCTCATTCAAGGAAATGCCAACGGGACAGGGCGCGGAAACAAGAAGCCCTGAAGATGCGTAGCACCCGCGATGCGTGCAACTAACGCCTGCTCTTCTGTCTCTATTCCCTCAACGACTATTGTCGATGTGTAACAGGCTGCAAAACCGATGATATGTAAGAGGGAATTTCCTCCCCGCTTTGAAGGCCTGATCGCACCAACAAACGATCGATCAATCTTAACAATATCGAAATCAAGTACTTGTAGCAGGCTGGGCGTGGCATATCCGGCACCGCAATCATCCAGCGCGATTCGACATCCCACTTCTTTCAGTTCGGTAAGCATCGCGGAAGCTGCTGGCAGTTCGTTCAATCTTTGTGTTTCGGTGACCTCAAGGACTAGCCGGGATGCCAAATCTGGTCGCGATAGAATTTGGCTTTTGACCGCATTCCTAGAATCGAGATTAGAGAAATTATCTCCTGATAGATTACAACCGAGTACCGCGTACGGGTTCAGCTCAAGATGTTTTAGAACAACAGAAAGGATCTTCCTGTCAAACGGCGCAACTTCACCCGCAGCTTCAAGCTTTGGAATAAAATCCCCCGCACAATATATCCGCCCATCCGCGCCAGTTAGCGTTGCGAAACATTCGTCGTAGAGAATGTCTTCGACATCATCAGCAGCATATATTGATTGTACATTACATCCAACACGCATATTCCCCAAAGCGGCTGCCAAATGGCTGTTCTCTTCCCCAAAACAATCACGGTCTATCCACTCCATGCCCCCTCCAAGCAAAAGCTCACCAAAGCGCCGCAGACTGGGTGTTAAATCTCTACTCATCGTACACAAACCCTAAAGCCCAACTACGTTACGTAACGGTTACGCCATCATACGTAACGTTATGCTATTAGAATTCTGCTTTATTGAATTAGATGAACCGTGGACTTGCTTCGAAAAAGTGGAGAGGTTTTCAAGAGTTGAAAGGAAACCTTTATTACGAAGCGGGTGCCCTTTACGGAAGAATTTGAACGTGAGGCTGTTCGTCTGGCCGAGACGAGTGGTCGGACCCGGCGTGAAGTTACTGAGAACCTTGACGTGGGAGACTGTCGACGCTAACACGGTGGATTTCCCGCAATCGGGATGCAGCCATGGATGATCCCGAACTGGTTGCTGCGAACGAAGATATGGCGGCTGAGCTTAAACGCCTTCGTCGAGAGAATGACATATTGCGGCAGGAACGCGAGATACTAAAGCGTGCAACAGCTTTTTTCGCCAAGGAGGGAAGTCGATGAGGATTTCGTTTCATCGATCACGTCTGCGCTCACGGGAGAGTCACTTCCGGTTTCGCTAGCGTCGGGAGCAGATGTGCTAAGCGGTTCGATGAATGCCGGCGATGCTTTCGATCTCGTTGCCAAGCACGAAGCGAATGATAGCACCTACGCTGGCATCGTTCGCCTCGTGAAGGAGGCACAGCATTCCAAGGCTCCAATGTCCAGACTGGCAGACCAGTGGTCTATCGGCTTTCTGATAGTGACCGTCATAATCGCCTTCGGAGCATGGTGGTTCACGGGAGACCCGATAAGGTCGGTCGCCGTTCTCGTCGTGGCGACACCATGTCCTCTCATCCTGGCGGTGCCCGTCGCTCTTGTTGCGGGACTGTCGCGTTCCGCTCATTTCGGGGTGTTGGTGAAGGGCTCCCGCCCATTGGAGAATATGGCCCGTATCAATACGCTGGTACTGGACAAGACCGGAACGCTGACCGACGGCCGTCCGCAAATCACCTCGATCCACCTTGAGCCGGGATTCAGCGAAAATGAGGTATTGCGGTTCGCTGCTTCCCTTGACCAGGTGTCCAAACACCCTATGGCACAGGCACTTGTGCTGGCTGCTCAGGGGCGCGATATAGATCTTGTATTGCCGACTGACGTCAGCGAACTGGCAGGGGATGGCGTGGCGGGCTGGGTCGATCGCAAAAGCGTCGTTGTCGGCGGACATAGCTTCGTTGAGAGACAGGTCAATGCAAAACTGAGCGAAATCCCCCATACAGAAGCTGGAGCGGCCCTGGTTGCAGTCGCGATAGACGGCAGGATTGCGGGCTATATCGTTATGGCCGACCCCTTGCGCGGCGAAGTTGTTGATACGTTACAGGAACTGCGCAAGGACGGCGTAAAGCGCATAGTGCTGGCGACAGGCGATCGTGCTGCGGTGGCCAGGCGCATCACCAAGGGCTTGGGGCTTGACGCCATCTACTCCGAACTTTCACCCGATCAAAAAGTGCTGACCGTACTCAGCGAGCGCAAGAACGGTGCTGTGATGATGGTCGGAGACGGCGTCAACGACGCGCCCGCACTTGCCGCGGCTGATGTCGGCGTTGCCATGGGTGCGAGGGGAGCGGCAGCCTCGGCAGAAGCGGCCGATGTCGTTCTCCTCGTAGATAGAATAGATAGACTTCGCGCCGGGATTGAAATTGCCAAGCGGTCAAGGCGCATTGCTGTCGAAAGTGTAGTGGTTGGGATTGGTCTTTCTGTAATCGCCATGATCGCAGCCGCGTTCGGTTATCTAAAACCTGTTCAGGGTGCATTACTCCAGGAGTTGATTGACGTCGCTGTCATCCTCAATACGCTTCGGGAATTAAAAATCTTACCTGCCATCAGTTGAAGGAGCCATCGCGACACGCCCTCCGGGGTGGATTACGGTCAGCTTAAAATTCGTGGCCCATCATTTGCGGTGGCCATAGCAACGCGAGATCGAACCGGATCACGGCACGCCGGCCGGCGTGGGATATCAAAAAGACGATTGTATCAGGTCAGTTGCGCTTCGATAGGCTACGTGAGTTGCTGGCTATACAGCACGTCCTGATATATAAACCACAACGGATCTATCGATCACATATGAGGGGCAGCGATGGAGCAGCTATTCTTTAAGATAATTTGTTCGCAGACGCAGATCTCTCCGCGCGCTCGAAAATTATTATGGTTTGCTTCAACTGCTTATGTTCCCCACTTATTTATGACAGCCCTTCTCCCCTTGCAGGCCTTCCTTATCAGTTTAGGAGGGGTGGCAGCATCCTGGGCTGACACATGTAGCGCGAGCGATACTACTACCTGTGGTGCCCCGGGCGGCCTTGGTGTTCCCGGGCGCAGCGGGGACGGAGGGGTCGGCAATGGCCAAGGCGGCGGTTCCAGTCACATCGGCGGTGATGGTGTAACCACTCAGGATCCCGGTGGTTGGGGTGGGAACGGAACCGGAG